>NZ_JBVYOJ010000008.1:0-319038 GCF_056120465.1 Paenibacillus sp. sgz302148 | reverse complement strand
ACGAATTCACGGAGCTTTGGGGTACGTATCGCCCACTCAGTTCGAGTCGATGTACTACAAACGCGTAGGTTAATTGGTTTTGGGTGTCCACTTTCTTGACAGAGGTCCAGTTGAGAGTTAGATTTCAAGGCGAATTGGTTTGTTGGATTGCCGCATGGAGAAACAACTGGAAATCATGTAGTTAATTTTAATGAAACGCCTACTTCGAAACAAACAACTGGAAAACATGTAGTTAAATCGGCTCGATTAAGCCATATCTCAAGAAAGCCGTAACATTAAATGCATGTTTTCCATTTATTTTTTGTTTTTTAGCCAAAACCCCACAATTTAACTACATGAAATCCAGTTAAATCAGCGGGAAACTGTCTTCGAGCGAGTTCGGCCGATTGAGGCGGTTGTGTTGGCTGTGGCGTGTGTGTTGAAGAGGCGGCTGTTTGACGAATGCGGTTGTTTGACTGAGGCGGCTGTGTTGACTAAGGCGGCTGTGTTGGCTAAGGCGGCTGTGTTGACTAAGGCGGCTTTGTTGGCTAAGGCTGCCGTGTTGGCTGAGGAGGCTGTTTGACTGATGCCGCTGTGTTGGTTAAGGCGGCTTTGTTGGCTAAAGCGGCTGGGGTTTAGTTGGGCGCGCCGCTTCCTGTGCTGCAACAGCAGAAGGGCGCGCCGTTCAATCTGATCTACGTTGACATGTCTGCTACTATCCGATCAATCCCATTCGATTCGATTCGATTCGATTCCATTCCATGCCATGACATTCCATTCCATTCCGTTCCGTTCCATGCCATCCCGTTGCGTTCCATGCCATTCCGTTTCGTTCCACGCCATTCCGTTCCACGCCATTCCATGTTGCCTCCCGGAACGAGATCGTTATTGCTTGACATAACCGACATAGTCGATCTGATACTGCGCGCCCCAGTTGAGCGTGCTTTCGGGTGCCCGGAACGAAATTTCGATTCGGGTTACGTTGTTTTTGTAGGCCCAACCGGAAATATCGGCGTGAACCGTGTTCCAATGATCGGCTTGGATCGGAACGATCTGCTCGAACACTTCGCTGCCGCTGTACAGGCGCAGCCGCGTTTCATAGGCCGAGCCTACTCCGCCATAGCCGTTAACGTCGTACCGGAACGCTGCCGCATCCGACAAATCGAGCGCGGCGGATGGCGTCACCGATGCCGAGTGCCACTGGTTCGCCGCGACCGACGCCATGTTGACGGCAAGCGCATACGAGCCGAGCGACGGGCTGCCGGGACCGTTCAGGAACGACTCCACCCTAGCGACGCTCACCGCGTTCTCGCCGGCTGTCCAGCCGTTCGCCGACTTTTCGAAGTTGTACAGCAGCTTCACGTTCGCGGGTACTTGGTCTTCGCCGTTATATTTTTGCTCGGCGAGTTTCAAGGTGCTTTCCATATCCCTATACACGAACCGAATGCCGGTCACGCCTTGAACGGCAGGCGGCGTGTACCCGGTAACGGTAACCGTAAATCGTTTCGATTGGCCGAATGCCAAACCCTTAACGTCCAGTTTATCGGTCGAAAACGTAATATCGCCGACAGGCCCGAGCTCAATCTTGCCTTTCATCGCATCCGCATCGCGATTCGTGACATCGATCGTCACGATGCTGCCGACGGCCAGCTCCGCACTGTTCAGCGAACCGGCGATTTCGAAGTTTTTCAAGCCGCCGGTCGAGCCGTTCTTCGCACTGAACACGACATCGTCAAGCAGCATCGAGCCGTTCCAGTTACGGTTCGTCGGCGATTGCGCCCACACTTTGATTTTGTCGACGGCGTTTTTGCCAGACCAGCCGCTCAAATCAAGCGATACGTTCGCCCAGCCGTACTGCGGATCGACCTGCGCGATGCCTTCGGCGACTTCAAGCCCGCTGTACGCCTTGATCTTCACGTAATACGGATCGCCCTGGGCCATGTTATTCAGCTTGACGGCAACGTTCAAATAAGGAGCGTTCCCGGCGTCAAACGGTGAGGCAAGCTGCTTGAACGCCCCGCGCCAATTTTTCGCTTCCGCGTTGAATTTCACTTCGATCGCGCCGCTGCCATTATATGCGCCCGCCGCAACCGCATCCAGCGCATACGCGTTGTCCGCGATCTGCCACCCGTCCGTGCCGTCCTCGAAGCGATCGCCGCCGGCGATATCCTTCTCCTTCACCGGCTTCTGGTTGATCTCGACAGGCAGCGAAACCGGCGCCACCCGCTGCGCCAATACTGTTGGATCGAAGCCCGGAGCAATTTCGCCCCAGTCGGCAATGCCGATGATCGGCTTAGCAAATTCGGTCACTTGCAGCGATTTCTCGGTATCGATGTCACGGAACACGTTGTAGATGTATTTTTTCTCGCCCGGCCAACCCACTCCCTCCCTGCCGTCATCCCATGTCCATAAACCGAGGCGCAAGCCGTATTCCAGCTTATGGTCAACGTGTCGATGCAAAATAAACGCATCGATGCCATCCAAAAATTGCGTTTTGTAGTAGGCATACGCATAAGCGGCTGCCTGCAGCTTCATCGCATCCTCCGAGTAGTCGCTCGAATGAAAGCCCTGCTCGGACAAAATAATCCGGCGGCGTTCCCCGTTGTAAGCCATCTCCGGCTTGCCCATATACTGGTCAATAATATGCAAGTTTTTAAAGGTCACTTTTGGCGTATCGATGCTGTCGATAGCCAATTGATCGTTCCATGTCGCGGGATTAAAAAGGTTTTCCGGGTACGGATGGTAAGCGACATGCCATGGGAAATCCCCGTATTTTTTGGACAACGCGTTCATTTTGTCGATGACGTCGCGCCCTTTGTAATAACGGGTCGGTTCCGCGTTAGGCTGCGTCCAAGCGTGCGTCAGCGAAATATATACGCGCGGGTCGCTGTATTTTTTGCGTGCCGCCTCGTAAACAACCCGAACGGTGCGCTCGTATTGATCCATGAACTGACTGAGCGTCTTCTCGCCCATGTTCGCCCAATCCCATTGGGCGTCTACCTCATTGCCGACGATGTAACCGACGGCTCGCCCGTATTTTTCGTCCTCCCGCGTATAACGGTCCATCAGGAATTCAGTCGCCGCTTTGAAATATTTGACGCCGATTTCATTGGTCAAGTTGAACGCATACACAATGCCTTTGCCGCGCGCCGCTTCCGGATGGATCAAATATTCGTTCGGCGTGCCGGGATCGACCAAATCATACATAAGCAGGATCAAGTTGACGATCATGTCGTTGTCGGACAACGGTTTGATTTGCCGATCGAGTTCTTCGACGGCGCCTTTTTTGAAATAAAACGTTTCGCCGTCCATCACATATTCGATCGTATCCGCCGGGTTGCTGTTCGTTTTGTACATGAGGGTGCCGTAATTGACGTTAATCGCCGCGTGGCTGATGCCCAGTTCTTCGGCATCGTCGACCATCTGCACCTGCAGCCCTTTCTTCGAACGGGCCGTCGGGTACGGAAACTGATGCTCGGCGGCAAAAGCGATGTCGGTGACGTATTTCGGCGCATCGACGTATTGCGGATCACCGCCGCTATCGTCGGTGAGCGCAACGACGTATTTGGAGTAGTAGNTGTCGGTGACGTATTTCGGCGCATCGACGTATTGCGGATCACCGCCGCTATCGTCGGTGAGCGCAACGACGTATTTGGAGTAGTAGCGGTCGCGCGCGCCGTCGAGGCGCGGAATTTCGAACCGGAACTGCCTGCCTGCAAGCGGCCCCGCTTCCGTGGCAACGGGAGTCAGCTGCTCGGTATCCAGCTCGTACTGATACGGCGCCACTTCGTAAAGCGCCCAGCTTCGGCCCGCAACGTCAACCGTTTCCGGAACGAAACCGTCTACCTCGATCATCGCGTCCGTTGCCCGAACTTTGCTGACGACGCCGATATGCTCGACCTGTGCGTACGTCTCCTTGCTTGTGCTGATGCCATCGATGTGGATCGTGCCCGCCGACGTTGCGTTTTCCGCCGGATCGAGGCGCAGCCGAGTAATCGTCCCCGTCCACAGCGGATGTCCGATCATATTGACCGTATATTCGGTAAAGCCGGCATCGTTCGGACGAAGCGCGAAGGTGCGGGACTTCGATTCGCTAAAGCCCGGTTCTGCATCCGTCGTCCAATAGATTTTGCCGACCGTATTCGCCGTTTCGTTACGCATCTTGATTGTCAAGGTGTTGTTCGCTTCGGCATCCCATCGAACCGGCGCCGAAACCATATAAGGATCGTTGCCGGTTATATCAAAAGCCAGCATGCCGCCTGCAACGATCGGGTTCACGATGCCGTTGTCGAACGTCCAGCCTTCGGCATCGCCGTCGTGCGAGAACTGCCAGCCCAAATCGTTCGCCAAATGCAAATAATCGATCTGGAACTGCGGATCCGGCCAGTTCGGATACGGATCGTCCGGGTAATTGGCGCGGTCGTATGCGTGCTGCCAGCTGATCTCGATTTTGTCTACGGCGCTTCGTCCCGCCCAATCGCCGATAAACAACCCAATTTTGTTCCATTTATTCTCATACGTTCGGACGATGCCTTCGACCGAGTCACTGCCGCTGTAAAGCTTGATGCGGACAAGGAACGGATCGTTGTTCGGCAAATAGCCGTAATGATTGAAGGCCATCATGACATAACGCGACGCGCTCCAATCGGCCGGAGCTGCAAATTGCCGATACACGGTGCGCCATACGTTGTTTTGCAAATTGCGCACGCTCATCGCATTGAGCATCCCCGATCCGTCATAGGAGGTACGGGTATTGGGCGCGCTGCTCTCGATAGAGATACCCATCACATTGTCGCCTGCCTGCCATTCGGAAGACAACGGCGTTTCGAAATCATCGACGATCGCCGCCGGCCGGAATTCATCGACCGTTCGCGTGTTCGCGGTCGGAGCGGGAATGGCATCGGCGTAAACTTGCCGCCCCGGTGTAGGGCTCATTAGGAACCCGAATGAAAGAATCGTGGTTAGCGTAATCGACATGGTCTTGTTAAAACCTCTCATCGTATAACCTCCGTTGGAGAATGAAGTGACTGCACCTATTCGACCTCTAAGACGTGTTTATTCATATCGACGCGGAACATAGGATGAAACCGGCGACGGACATTCCCATACTGACGGGAGCTCTCGCGAAAAAAACACAAAGCGGGTCGGACGGAAGACTTGACGCAAATTCGCTTTCGCCAAGCCCTCCGCCGCAACGTCTAAGCCATTGAATGCGTGTACCCGTCTCGCCGCAGGCAATCATACCGGCAAACCTCAACGATACGCGCTGTTCCATCCGCCTCAATAGTGGATTTTGACCTTATCCTGGGACGCATGCTTCACCTTCAATACGAGGAACCCATTTGTGGCGGAATAATTCCAGCCCGTCTGAACCGTGCTCAAATCCGATGCTTCATTCAGCCCGGCACCGTTCACTTCAATGCGCTTCGGCTTTTCCCTCTGCGATACGAGCACGTACGTCGTTTCGCCCGCCGGATAATTCAGCTTGAACGAAACGAGATGCTCCGTGTTGGACGGCGACGTATCGACAATTGCAGCAAGCGATGCCACCCGCGTTTCCTTGCAGGACGCATTGCCTTGGCTTGAACTCGGGCATCCCGGGATCGCAATCGCCGAGAAGTCGACCTCCGGCCCTTTGCCGTCCAATGCGCGTTGTTTGAAAATATTTTTGACGATCTCCTCCGGATTGAGCATTACTTGATCGGATCTGCTATTGGAAACGAGCTTCCAAGAGTCGGGATAACCGCCGCGCCACGGATCGGACGCATCGGAAGCTTGCTGGCGTTCGCCGCTCGAGACAATGCCTTCGGCGACCTTCTCCCACGGCATCGACTGATCGTAGCGGGCCAACTCCAGCAGCTCATAAGCGTAAACCAAACCGTTCCACTGTACCGGTCGGCCGAACCATGGGTTAATATAGGCCGACGAACCGAATACGGCGATTGAGCCGTACAGCATGACCGGACGCTCCGGAACGGACCAGGTGTACACGAATGGCAAGCCTGCTTTGGCCCACTTAACCGCTTTATGAATATATTGCTCGTCGCCCGTCAGCTTGTAAGCCTCGACATAAGCGCCGACCGCATTGGCTGCCGCCAAGATGTCCGGCGTATGCACGGGCACTTCCCAGGTTTGCCCTGCACGCGGGATATCGCCCATCGTCTCCAATGCATTCAAGCCTTTCATGCCCGCTTCCTTGGCAGCCTGATCCCCGGTCATGCCGGCATATTTCAACAGATTCTTCGCATTCAACGCCGTCGCCCCCATCATCGGCTCGCCGTCTTGGCCGAGCGGCGGATTGTTCGGCGTCGCCCCGTTATGGAACAACCATGCTCCCGAAGCATCCTGGCTGTTGATCCGCGCCTGCATGTAGGCATGCAGCGTATCCAGCGATTCGTTCATGTAGCCGAAATAAAACGGAGCAGGCCACTGCAGCACATGCCCGTCGGGGTTTCCGAGCTGCCCTTTGTTCGGCATATCGTCCAGCACTTCCTGAATGCGGTCTTCGGCCACTTGCTTCCGGTTAGGATCGCTCATGCCGAGCAGCCGCAGGATGACGAGGTTGGACGTAAATTTGGCGGAGCCCCATGATTCAATGTTCACATGGCGCCAGCCTTTTTCCTCAGGCACCCAATACGTACGCAGGAACGCATCCAGTCCCAAGTCGACCTGCCCGGCAAAATCGTTCACCTCCGGCGGCTTCGGCAATCCATTGGCTTTCATGTACGATTCGACTGCTTTGGTGACCGAATCTCCCTTAATCGCAGCGATTTGCGCCTGCAGCTCGATCGGTTGCCCGGCCTGGAGCGGATACGGATGCTCGGCAACCTCTTTGTTCTCCTTCACCCATGTCGGAACGCTAAGCGCCGACAGCCCGAGCACGTGATTATTCTGGTTCTCCACCCAGTTCGGGGACGCGAATTTCGCGGCAGGCAAGCTGTTCGTGCCATCCCACAGCTGAAGCGGGTCCCACATCAGGCTGACCACTTTATTCCCGCTTCGCACGGCCATCAGCGGAATCGTTATTTTGTAAGGATGCGGAACGAGGCGCAAATATTCCGGCGTAATCGTATCCAGCTTATTGGACGACGATTCGTTGCCCGTCAGCCACTCGAGGCCCGGGAACAGCGCTTCGTCTTTCGCCGAACCGAAGCTGCCTTCGCCAACCGTAAGCACCGGTCCGGTCATATTCAACAAATTGGCCGCTCGGTCCGCGGTCACTTGCTGAATAACCCGCACGAATTCATCATCCGCTTTCAATTTGAAGGTGAAGCGGTAGTCCCAAGTTCTCCCTTCCCGATCGACGGATTGGCCTTGGAACGCTATGCCGGCCTGGCCGCTTTCCGTTTCTTCGCCGGTGACGACACGCGCCGAATCCGGATAAAATCCGACCGTCTCGTCGCCGCCGTCGCTCTGACGGACTATGGCGCTTGCAAAAGGCTGGGTCGTCGCCATCAGCTGCCAGCCGCCGTCCGCCCACATGTACACCTGATATTGTCCATAACCGAACGAAGCATGCGGGAATACGACGCGAACGTTGGCATTCTCCACCATCGCCTGTCCGGTTGCGGCATCCACGACGGCTCTGGCGTCCGTCGGCCGGTTCGGACTAGCTGCCGGAACCGGATCGAAGACAGGCAGCGGAACCGATCTGCCGTAAGCAACGCCTGACGCGCTTAGCCGGACATCCACCTGCGACGGTGCCGCGCCTGTTCCGCGCACCTTCCAAGTCAAATGCTGCGTCTGTCCAGGGAGGATGTCCGTCAGCGGCGTTGCCGCCGTTCCGGCAACAAGCTCCAGTCCCGGGGACAGCACCAATTCGGCTTGCGGGTTGAACATCGCTTTTCCGCCGGTATTGTTGAACTCAGCCGAAATTTCGGCTTCCTCCCCAACGTTCAAGGAAGGACGCGTCCGCTTCACGGAAATTTCGGCGCCGGCCGGACTCGACACAAACCGCACGTCGTCCAGCGCAAAGGAAGCGTTTTGCGCATCGCCCTCCAAATCGAACCGAATGCCGGTAATTTTTCCTTTCCATTCCGGATGATCGCCTGCGGCTATGGAATAATCCTTAAGCGTACCGTCCGATTCGATCGTAAAATCGATCCGGCGAGCTTCCGAAAAACCGGGAGCCGTGTCCGTCGTAAAGAAGATCGAAACGAACTTACCACCGGTCGAGCGCATGCGGACATTCAACGTTTTGTCTCTTTCGCCGATCACGCCCTCGATGTTCGATACGCCCAAATACGGATCGCCGCCGGTCACTTGGGTTTGCAATTCACCTCCGGAAACGACAAAAGGCGAAAAGCTGTGGTACGGCGCCCAACCTTGGGCATTGCCGTCTTCGCTCCAGTCGAAGACCGGCGGAATAACGCCCGTAAAACGCATATAGTCGATTTCCCATTCCGCGCCGGTCATGTCGTCGGGTGAATCTACATCCATGCGGAGCATGCCGATTTCGCCTTCAAACGACGGATGTTCCCAGAAGTTGACGATGTATTCGTGGAACTGCCCGTCGGCCTGTGCCGGAACGCGGATTGCTTGATTTTCCGAAAATTGCGGTGAACTGTCCGTCGTAAAATAAAACGTGAAGCTCGAACCGGCCGTCACCCGGGCGCGCAGCTTCATGATGCCGAGCTGTCCACTCGGTTTCCCGATCGATTGGGATACCATTTGCGGATCCTCCCCTGTAACCGTTGCCGTAATCGCGTTCGGTCCTGCCGACAAAGGCGTCAAACCGTACGCTGAGCTCCAGCCATCGGTTGAACCGTTGAACTCGAAGCTGAACGAGGACTTTTCGGCAATCCGTATGTAGTCGATGCTTACGTTAGCCGGTACGCTCGTCGCCGGCTCCAAGTCCATCCGGAAATTGCCGACAACCCCTTCCCATTGCGGAATGGAACCTAAATTGATCTGATATTCATGGTATTGTCCGTCCGGCGTAATGCCGAATACGATCCGTTTGCTTTCGGACAAGCCGGGGTGTAGATCGGTTTCGTAATAAAACGCCACCGTGCTTCCGTTGTCCGCTTTCATCCGAATGACGAGCGACTGGTCCTTGGTCGTCTGCAAGTTCAATTTCGGAGCGAACCAGTTCGGATCGATTCCGTTTAAACGGACATGCAGCGCGCCGCCGCTGACATCGTAGCTTTCAACGCCGTTGCGGAAAGCCATCCAGCCTTCGGCATCTCCGTCCGTGTTGAACTCGAACGCAGCGGAGGAAGCGTTTGCCGCCATTGCGGCGGCGGGACCGTAAGGAAATGAAGCCAACAGCATCACAACGACCATCAAGTGCATGAACCACTTTCGCCTCTTCAACATAAATACCTCCTTGTATTTATCTGTGCAGATAACGTCCATGTTGCCGCTCTGGTTGCGATCGAAATGTCATGAATCCTGTTGCGCCATCACCCCCTCTCAGAATCGTCGATATACGATCCTCGGCGCGTCCGTAAGTCCGGACGGAACAAGCGTATACGAATCGGTGAAGCCGTCCCCTTCGGTCAGGAACAGGTCCGGGCCGTAAGCCGGGCTATATACGGAAACGAGATGCAGCGGCCCGAAAGTATTGCGGCGGGTGAGCGTAACACGGACTTCGACCGGAACGCCGGCTTCCAGTTCGCGCGTAATGTTAGCCTCATACGGCTGCCAGCCGATCAAACGCCTCTCACCAACCGCCGAACTCACTTGGATGCAAGCCCCTTCGAACGACGGGAAGGAGACGAACCATTCTCCGCGAGGCTGGGCATTTTCATCTTTATCTCCGGTTGCATCGTTATCCTCTCTTACCCCCGCACTCTCCAGTAAATAGGTGATCGCGCCGGAATAAAACGGCAAGCCTTGCCGCGTGACATCCCCGACAGCCAACGTTTCCGGCAGCGAGGTCAATGTCTTCCGACTGCCTTCCAGCGTGACGCCGAACGAGCCGATCAAATAAACCGCCTCAAGCTCAACGCCTTGATGGAACATCGTTTCGAGCTGCAGCGAATTGATCCCCTCTCGCAGCGATTCCGGCTCCAGCGGAATTCGGATCATGCTGCGGTCAACCCACCAAGAGTCCGTACCTGTCACATGCACTTTTCCGCCATTCAAGCGAACGTCGAACCGTTCGGGCCGTTCCATGACCAAAGACAATTCTCCCGAAGGCCGATCCTTCATGTAAAAATCGAATCGAAGCGCAACTTTCCCTTTCGTTTCGAATTTTTGTTGACCGGCATACCATGGCTGGATCATGTCCCCGCTCCGATACGGCAAGCCAAACGACTTTCGGACGGCGCGATCCACCTTCAAAATTTCCGTATCGGCTTGCCATTCCCCGTCATCGATCCGGTACGCGGCCTGATCGAGTACGAGGACATTAGACTCGGACAACGCGTACCGGAACGGCCCTTCCAGCACGACCGCCACATCGTCCGGGCACTCATCCGGGAACGATGATGGCGCAGCCGGAACCGGTCCGTTAGAATCTATTGAGGCATTAGAGTGGCCAAGCATCATTCCGCTCGATTCGTCCCGGCTTCCGCGAGTGATCGAATACACCTTTTCGCCGCTTGGCGGGAACGACGTGCGAATTTGCACGAATCCATCGCCGAAGACGGCGCCGGGAACGGAGGTGCGTTCCCCCGTAAGGCAGTTCCACTCCTGCACAGCGCCGGACCACTCAATCTTAACGATGGCGCTACGGTACCAAGCTTCGCGATTGACGTTCAGCAGCACGACGTAACACGTATCCCCGTCTGTCCGCGCCTGGCAATAGATGTGCTCCAGCCGCTCACCCGTCACGGCGTCCGTCACTGTTACCCGCCCATCGCCTTGCAGCACGCAGGCGGCAATAATCGCATCGGCGGCGAACGGAATCAGCACGGCACCCACCTCTTGCGATAAAATCGCGGCTTCGCCGGATTCGCGCGCATCGACATAAGCCGGCGGCTCTCCGGCGAATACGACATGCCCGCCCGCACGGGCGAACCGCCGCAGCAGCTCGACAGTCGACCGGCGAATCGTCGTCATCCCGGCGACAACGACGGTTCGGTACGCCGCCTCGCCCACCTTCAGCAGCGGACGGCCTTCATTGTCCTGCTCCACTCGGGCGAGGCGGCTCATCATCTCTTCGTCGCCGTAATCGAAGTCGATCTGCGCTCCGGCGAGCCAATGGAACAAATCCGCGTACATCCGCTCTAGATGCTGCACATCCGGGGACTGCGGTCCCAAATACCGTGACCAGCCCGGGTACACCTGGCACCAAACGCTCTCCACCGGGTTCACGACAAGTACATCGCAGACGGGTTTCCCTTGGCTGAGCACGACGCCGAGCCGGGAGAAATACGTCTCCACCGCCTCGTACTCCCGCCACCAAGCCGATTGGTGGAAGATGCTGGCCGGATAATCGCGTTTTGCCTCGCCCTCCATCGTATACCAGGACAAATGATGGCAGCGGACGTTGATGCCGAACAACGCCTGCCAATCGCCGACCGCCTTATGCCCTTCGAACGGCATTTGCCAGCCGGTGCAGCCGTACAGCTCCGACAGCAGCCATTGACGGCCGAGCTGCCGTGCTGCGGATGCAAGCTGCTTGACGATCCAATAGGCACGGTTCCCTTCGGTCAGAACATCCACGCCGGGATAACCCATATGCTCGTAAAACCGCATCATCGACCCGCACATCGCCGTTTGCGCCGTAAGGCTGTCTTCGTGCAGGACGTGTCCGGTCAGAATCAGGTTGTTGCGCTCACACCATGCGTTGATCGGTCTGGCGAAATTGTCGAGAAACAGTTGCTGCAGCAGCTCCACGTAATGCCATTTCACCTGGGATACGGTTCGGCCTTCCGGCTGCAGGAACAGCTCCGGCAGCTTCTCCGACAGGTCGTACCCGTACGTCTCCAGGAACGTATCGAACAACGCCGGCGTCCACGGCGCAAGCCAGTGCGCATCCCGGTTCCTGACGCCGAAGCCGTCGAACAGCGTGCCGCGGTGCGGCTCGTCGGTGAAGATCCCTTTGATCGCCCCGCCGAAATAGCGGCTGCTATGACGCAAGTAGCGCTCATGCGTCAGTTCAAGGAACGCATCCGTCGCCCCCCGGTTCAGCGTATCGACATACGTGTACCCGTTGTAGAAGCTTTCCGTCTCCATCTCCTCGATCGTAAACGCAAGCACGCTCAAGCCCTCGCCGGCAGCCGGCAATTCCCCTTCCGCAAGCGGGTTTGCCTCGTAGAAAGCCATTCCCTCCAGCCGGCACGCAAATGCGATGAATATGCTATCCCATTGAAACGACTCCGCAGGGATAACGGAGAGACGGATATACCGCTTGCGATAGCGCGGATCTTGGGTCACAAGTCCGCCCGCCGTACCGCTCGGCCAGCGGTCTTCATCGTACAGCCAAGCCTCAAGGCCAAGCTTCTCCGCCTCCTCGGCGCAAACGTTGATCAGCCGGAACCACTCTTCTCCGAGATATTCGGTCGCAAGGCCGGTCCGCGAATGCATGAAAAAACCGCCGAAGCCCATCTCCTTGATCACATGAATTTGCCGGATCAATTCCTCTTGATCCAGCTTGCCGTTCCACGACCAAAACGGCTTTCCGCGAAACGCGTTCGTCGGATGTCGAAATAATTGTTCAATTTGACCTGAAACCATCGCAGCTCCTCCTAAGTGCGAATCAGAATCGGAAGCGGCCGGAACGCGGATCGTTCCTCAACCGCCGGTCTTCCGCGCTCCGTTATTCAACCAATCCGGTCCGTTCGATCCCTTCGACGAAATACCGCTGCGCGAACATATACAGCACAAGCGGCGGCAAAATGATAAGCAGCGCCCCGGCCATCCGGATCGGTTCGTTCATGTCGAATTGTCCGGCGAGCAGTCCGTTCGAGCTCAGCGACAAGTCGTTCAGCCTGCCCTGCATCCAATCCAGCTGCAGCGCCATGGCGAGGAAGTTTTCGTTCTTCAAATACAAAGCCGGTTCGAAATAAGCGTTCCAATGCCACACGAACGAAAACAGAAAAACGATCAACAGCGCAGGCCTGGCCAGCGGGAGCATGATTTTCCAATACGTGCGGAACGCCCCGGCGCCGTCCATTCGGGCCGATTCCTCCATCTCCTTCGGAAGCGTTGAGAAGAACTGGCGGAAAATAATAATGAACAGCGCGCCCTTGATCCCTTGGGCGAACAGCGCCGGCACAACGATCGGCAGCGGCGTGTTCAGCCAGCCGAGGTTGGCGAACATCACGTACAGCGGAATCGCCATCGTCTGCGTCGGGATAATGAAAGCCAATAACACGATGACGAACAGCACGTTCTTGAGCGGAAAATGAAGCCGGGCAAACGCATAACCGGTAATCGCGCACGACAGCATCTGCGCGATCGCTGCCGACAGCGCCATGAACAGCGTGTGGCCCAGCGACTTGAAGTACAACAAGCCTTTGAATGCATCCGCGTAGTTTTCCAGCTTGAGCGTCCGCGGAATCCAGTGCACCGCCGGGTCGATCAAATCGCTGATGTCCTTGAACGACGTCGACAGCATGTAAAACAGCGGGGACAAGTACAATACCGAAATCGAGATCAGCATGATGTACGTCAATGTTTTGAACAAAATCCCGTCGTTCAGCCTTTGGCCGACGAACAGCAGCTTGACCTTATCCTGCTTCCGCCCGGACAATCCGAGCTTGCGCGGCATGCCGATTTCGAGCTGACGTTTTGCCATCGATGGACTCACCCCTTCCTCTGGTTCATGGATACGGAAAACTTCGCCAACAGGGCGACCAGTACAAAAATAATCATGAAATAGATCCAGCCGAGCGCGCTTGCGTAACCGTATCCCGTTTTGACGTTGCCCATGTTGCCGAGAATGTGGTTGATGATCGGGTTAAACGAATACGTCGACAAGTCGACGAGCGTATAAATCAGGTTCAGGAAAATAAACGGGACGAGCGACGGGAACGTTATTTTCCAAAACGATTCCCATGGCGTCACGCCGTCGATTTGAGCCGCTTCGTACGTCGACGGCGGGATCGTCTTGAACGCAGCCAGGAAAATGATGACCTGCACGCCCGAATACCAGAGCACGATCACGATTTTGCCAAGCACGCCGACGATCGGTTCGGCGAGGGCCGGTGGAAACGTATCGTAGATCATACCGGTGAGGTCATATTGCTCGGCGAACGGCAAATCCCCTTGCCCTTGGGCGAACAGCTCCATCAGCACTTTGCCCGTGGCGAAAATAACCGGCAGGAAGAAGATGGCGCGGAACAGCATCCGGCCCCGGAATTTCTGGTTCAGCAAAATCGATACGAGCAGCGCGAACAATACGGTTATCGGAATGATCAGCACCGTTTCTCGCCAGAACAGGAACATTTCCATCGGAAATACGTTGTCGCGCAGGAAAGCGTATTTGAAATTGTCCCAGCCGACATAAATGTACTGCAGCCCGCTTCCGTCCGGTGACACCTGCATTTTGTGAAAGCTCAAATATAGCGAATACAGCAGCGGATAAGCCATGAAGCAGAGAACGCCGATCAGCCATGGCAGCAAAAACAGGTAGCCGGTCAGCGCGGCCCTTGCCGACTCCGCCCGCTTATGTCGAGCATGCTCCTTCTGGCTCATCGCACCGACCGCCGGTTGTTGTTCCAAACCGCTCATGTCGTTCCCCCCTGTTCGATGACGGCGAACGACTGTGCATCCACCGTATGTCCGTCCGCGCTATAAGGTACCGTATTGTAATTCACCCATAGTTTCCGTCCGTTCTCGTACGTTGTCTCATACACGCCTTTGGCTACGGTGCGGTGATTGTCGATGAAGCTTCCCCATACACCCTCGGAGGCGTTGGCGAAAGCGTCGTATTCCTTTACGATGCCCGGCTCCAGCACACTGAATTTGGAGCTGAATAAAGAAGCGTAGGTCGTCCGCTTCAGCTCGCGCGGATCGGCGTTCGTCACGACGAAGTACGGCTGCGCGCCGTATTCGATCGCCCGCAAATATTCGTTCACGGGATCGATCCGGTTATTGCCCGCCTTCGTTGAATACGTCAATAGACCATGCACGGCGATCGGGTAAAACGGAACCTGCTCGTCGACGATCAAATCGTAATTGTACACGGACGGAAAGTCCTGTATATGATCGACATGCCCGAGCACATAAGCGTTCGCGCCGGAGGTCATGACCGTTCCGAACGTTCGGCGGGCTTCGTCAAGCATTTGGTGGTAAACGCCCGCCGCCATTTTCCGGTCGTACGGCTCTTCGCTGGTGAAATCGCTATACACGGCGCTGCCGAGCTCGACCAAACCGACGCCTTCGATCGGCATCGAGCGAAATTGCTCCAGCGCATCAGTCAAAGCATCCTTCATGTAGACCGCGCGCGGTCTGTAGAAATACGTTTGCTCGCTGTACCAGTCACCGGCATTCTTCAGCTTGAGCGCCGTCCCGTCGATGAGGCGGGCGGCGTCGCCAAGCGGCGAGAAGCCGTTGCCGAGCTTGCTGGTCGCTTGGGTGTATACGTCCTGCAAGTGAAGTCCGATTCCTTTCTTCTTCAGCTCGGCGGACAAATCGGTGAGTCCGCTTAGGCCGCCTACCGCTTCCTCGATCGGAAACCGCTTCGGCAGAGTGCCTTGGAAGCCGCCGGGATTCCAGCCGCCAAACCCAAGCTCCAGCCGCTCGATTCCTTGATTGTACAGCTTGCCCGCGATTTCGCCCGCTTGCGCGAACGTCGTGGTCACGACCATTTTGTCCGCAACCGGCGTTGGCTCCGTCGCCGCCATGATAAAGTCGAGAAACAACGGCGGCTTGCCGGATGTCTCTTTCATTTTCGCGGCCCCGGCATGCTTCTGAAGGTACTGCCTGTACGTTTTGGCCATCCCCACATAATCCGATTCCCCCCGCCTAAGCAGCATGTAGCGGACTTGCACCGGCTCGACGATCAGCTTCGATTCGTACGTATCGACCGTTTTTTTCAGACCGGTCGGCTGCAAGTACGGCCGACGAAGATTGAATTTGGCGAAGACGGCGCTGAACCCGGTATTGACGCCGGAAGGCGAGGCGTAGATGTTCGCTTTGAACTCGCCTTGCTCGATGACGGCGACGAAACCGCCGTCGCCGCGATTCATCCCGTATACCGGGAACGCGATATTGTCCCGCGGGAAGAAGGGCGTTCCGGTCGGAATCGCCTCGTCTTCTCCATAAACGGGAAAATCGTAAGCCGATATCAGGTCCGATCTCGGTTTATCGAACCGAATCAGCCCTCCCGGCCCGTCCGGCACGAGCAAATACCCGTCCGACCCGGCCGGAGCCGCGCCGAAGAAAGGCAACGCCTCGACCGTTACGAGCTTGTTCGTCTTCGTTTCCGAAATCCCGAGCTCGGGCAGATTCACCTGGAATCCGTCTTCGTTCAAGCTGTATTCGAAATAAAACGCGAAGCCAAGCTCCTCGATCGTATACTTGACGCCGACGCCGTCCTTGATGCTGCGCCAGGCGACTGTCGTTTTCTGGTCGACCGTATTGGAGAGCGACGGCATCGTTTCTTTTTCCTTCAAGTATCGGAACAGGAACGGCGATGACAAATTCGATTTCCACAGCCCTTTCGTATTGTCGGCGGCAAGCTCCGTGTCTGTCGGATTGCTTAACCAGAGATGCCCATCCCTGCCCTTGACCGCAATTTGCCCGGTGCCCGGCTCCAGCCACAACGACACTGACTCTCTCTCCGCGACGCGATACCACGTTTTGCCGCCGGCCTGCATCGTCACGCCTGCCGGGTTGCCTTGCTCGAACGCCAGCTGCCCGAAGAATGCGGCTGCGTGTTCCGGGGTATATTGGCCGACGGTCGCCTTGCGGCTATCGCCGGAAAGGACGATGTACAAGGCGAGCAGACCGAGCACGGCAACGAGCGCCGCCGGGAAGATGAGCTTGCGCAAAAGCTTCTTAAGCACGATTCATCAACTCCCTTCCCAGCTGGATGAAGAAGTCCGCCGCCTGATACAGCAGCCCGACCGCCACGAACCCGAACAAGCCGATGCAGCCTAGCGTGAATAACGAAACGATCGACATGCCAATCGTTTCTTTCAAGTTGTAGTTGTGCACGTTCTGCGTGCCGATGAAGATCAGGACAACGACCCAAATATAAATCGCGCCCATCGCCGAATCGTAAATGACCGATTCCTGCAGCGTGAGGACGTTGGACAGCAGCTGCACCGGCAGCGTGAACAAGACAAGCGGGACAAGCGCATAAGCGTTCACGATAAACACTTTTTTCATCGTGCCTTCGCCTTTCATGACCGACCCGATCAAATAGTTGGCCATAAACCAAGCGAGCCACAGCAGAAAATATTTTCCCGCCTCCATCCACAGATTGAGCTCGTTAAACCGCTCGGCGGCAAACACGAAGCTCACGGTCGCTTTGCCGGCCATCGTCACGACGTAGCCGAGGACGACCAGCAAGGCCGCGAACCAGAACCGGATGTCCCGGCTGTTCGCGATGTCGTACATCCCGTTCATCGGATGCCGCAGCACCGTCCATACCGCACGCAGCGATTCGGCCCACGGTCCGTATTGTTTGCGGCCGCTCCCCGTCCGGCCTCGCCCGCGCTTGCGTCGGTAATAGAACCAGACGGACGCGAGCAGCCATGCGCCGACGAGCACGCTCATGACGATGCCGAAATAATCGAGCAGGACGTTCATCCGGATTTGCCAGAACGATTCGGAATATCCGGTTTTGTCGTATGCCTGCTCGAAATGCTCCATCGCCGAGGCGTAGTTCTCCTCCTTGTACTCGGCTTTTGCGATCGCCTGGTAAGCCCGGTCGAACGTGCCGTCCAGCACGAGGATTTGCTGCCACAGCTTCGCACCTTCCTCGTATTTGCCGTCCTTGTACAGCGCCAGCGCCTGATGGACCATCGTGCCGAATTCAGTCCGCTTGAAGCTCTGGATGACATTTTGTTCGCCGTCGGCGACGAAGATGTCCCCTCTGGAGTTCACCACAACGCTGGTCGGCCGCTTGAACAATCCGAAGCGCGGCGATAACGCCGAGTCGTTGCCGAACCGGAACAGCATTTTGCCCTGCCAGTCGTATTGGTACACCCGGCCTCCCGACGATTCGATCACCGTCATAACGTCGTTATTGTCCACCGCGACATCCTGGAACGAGAAGCGGTCCATCGGGCCGACCCAAGGGGCGAAGTTTTTGTCGCCGAGCAGGTCGTTGCCGCCGGCGTTCAGCCGTTTCAGCTGGCCGGTCTTCATATTGCGGTTTACGGTGTAAATAAATCCACGGCTGTCCATCGTCATGTTCGTAATGGCGCCGGGCAAGTTCTTTTGTTCCTCCGCCAGCTGCTCCTCCGTGTAAAACTTCCGTTTGAGCGTCTCCAGCCAGTCGGACGGCACTTTGTTCGCGCCGAAAAATCCGGCGAACGCCCCGTCCGGCGAAAGCTGCAACAGCCCTTGATAGCCGCCTTTGTTAGCGATATAAATATACCCGCGATGGTCGACCACCACTTTGACCGGAATGAACAAATAATTTTTCGGAATGTAATCCGACTTCGGGGCGACGATTTGTTTCACGTATTGTCCTTCACGGTCGAAGACGGCAATCCGTTTGTTGCCGGTATCCGCGACATAAATGTCCCCGTTCTCCGCCACGAACACCCCTTCGGGGGAACGCAGCTTCTTCTCCTTGTCCTCCGTGCCTTCCGCCGGAATCGTCCGAATCACGCCGCCGTCGGGACGAAGGTGGACGATCCGGTCGTTGCCGCGGTCGGCGACATAAATTTCATCGTTCGGCAGGATGAACAGGTCTTCGGGATTTTTGAACCCTTCCCAGATGTTCCACGGCACGAACGCATTCGGGGAAGGAATCCAGCGCCCGTTTGCATCGGTCGAAGACGTATAATACGGCAGCTTGGCTTCCGCGATCGGCGAAGGCAGCGCCGCCAGCAAAATCGCCGCAATGACGGCACAAGCAGCCCATTTGGCAATCCAACGTTTCATCTCGGACTCTCCTCCCTCATTTGATGCCGGAATGCGCCATGGTCGCCAGCACTTTCCTTTGCGAAATCAGGAAGATGATCAAGTTCGGCACGAACATGATCAAGCCTACCGCGGCGGCCATCCCTTGCCCGACCACGTTGTTGGCGAGTCCGTTCGTCAGTGTCATGACGTAATAGGGCAATGTTTTCATCGATTCGACCTGTGTGTATAGGTTCGACGTTTCCGTCTGCGACCAGGAGCCCTGGAACGTCAGGATCGCAACCGTCGCGATCGCCGGGACGCAAACCGGCAGCACGATGCGCATGAAAATCGTCCACTCCCGGGCGCCGTCCATCTTGGCCGCTTCAATCAGCTCGCCCGGAATTTGATCGACGAACTGCTTCATTAGAAAAACGCTGGTCGGCGCGGCAACGAGCGGAATAATGTGCGCCAGGTACGTATTCATGATGCCGATATTGGCAATGACAAGGTACCGTGGAATGGCAACGGCTTCCGGCGCGAACATCAGCGCGAAAATCGTCATCCCGAAGAGAAATTTGCTCCCCGGAAACCGATGCTTCGAGAAGGCGTACGCCGCCATGGAGCTGATCATGATTACGCAGATCATCGTCAGCGTTGTTGTCAGCAAGCTGTTGAACAAATAACGGGTGAACGGAATAACAAGCGTTTGCGTTTTCATAAACAACGTTCTGAAGTTTTCGAGCGTCGGTTCCTGGACGAGAAAACGCGGCGGATACAGGAACAGCTCATTGATCGGCTTAAACGCATGGTTCACGATAAAGACGATCGGCAAAGCCATGAACAGAGCCAGCAGCACCAAAGCGGCCAGCGTGATTTTCTGAAACAAGTCGACGTTCCTCCAGCGCAGCCAGCCTCGAATCGTGAGCGATTTCATTTATTCATCCCCCTTGTTGCCGAACAATTGGAATGAAAACTTCGTCGCCCCGTACACGAGAAGCAGCAGCAGCACGGACAAAGCGGCCGCGTAACCGAGCTCATAGCGGATGACGGCGAAATCGTCGATATGGTTGATGATCAAATGCCCCGAATATTGCGGCGTGATCGGCGCTCCGGCGAGAATGGCCCCGATTTGACCCGCTTTCAGCGTGCCGACGACGGCCATGACGGCCCCGAACAACATTTGCGGTTTGATGGCCGGGATCGTCAAGTAGAAGATTTCCTGCAACCGGTTGGAGATACCGTCAATCGCACCCGCTTCGTATAACTCCTTGTTCACGGTTTGCAGTCCGGCGAGCATCGCCAGAAACCCGACGCCCATGCTCGCCCATAACGAGATGCCGATCATGATCGCCATGAAATATTTCGGATCTTGCAGCCACAGCACCGGCTGGTTGATGACGCCCCATGACAGGAGCAGATTGTTCAAATACCCGACGCGGTCGCCGCTGAAAATAACCGGCCATACGACGGCGAAGGCTACGCCCGATGCAAGCGAGGGCGCGTAAATCGCCAGCGTGAACCAATCGCGCACCGCCTTAGGCAGCTGGTGTATGAGCCAGGCGAGAAAAAACGACAGCATATAACCGCCGGGGCCAACGATCAAAGCGAATTTGAACGTATTCGGAATGGCATATTGCAGGAAAATCCGGTCTTGTGTCACAATCGCGAGAAAATTGTCCCAGCCGATGAATTTCGGCATCGATATCGCGTTAAACGAAAAAAACGACAACCCGATCGCGACCAGCACCGGAATCAGAATAAACAGCACGAACGTAATGATGAACGGCGCGATAAACAAATACGAGACTCGATGCTCCCAGATCCGGGCAAGCAGGCCGGGACGCTTCGGTTTGAGAGGCTTCGCGGACTCCGCGCGCGGTCCGGCCGTTTCGGTTAAAGTGCTCATGGACTCTCCTCCCCGTCCCAAGGCTCCGTTACATTCGGCACATCGAGTTGATGCAGGACGCTGCCTTTTTTCTCCCGCAAACCGAACTCGATCTGCTTGCGGTACATCTCCCGGTTCGTGTCGATGACCGCTTGCTCCAGCGCTTCCCTGGCGTTTTTCTTCTCCACGACCGTTTTGTTCCATGCGAATTCGAGCTGCCTTGCCGTAAAATATCCTCCGGGCACCTGCGGCGCTTCCTTGAACCATTTGCGCTGCTCTTGAATAACCTTCAAATCCTCTGCCGGCCAAGGAAGTCGGGTGAACGCTTTCATATTCGCCGTATTCCAGCGGTATTCCGGCCCGAAGATCGCTTCGATATCGGTGCCGAACCTAGCCTGTGTCGCTTCGGAGGTCCACCATTTCAGAAATTTCCACGCATCGTCGCGTTTGTCCGTATTTTTGAAAATGACGCCCGCTTGCATCGCGCCGCCGGACCATCGTTCCACGACGCCTTTCGCATCGCGGATGCCGGGCATCGGCGCGATCGCCCATTTGCCGGCGATTTCCGGCGCGGCGAACTCGGTTTGCAAATAGCTGTTGAAATCGATAATGCCGATCGGCATGTCGCCAAGCCGGAAATGATTGAAGAAGCTCGGCACGTCGCGCGGCAGCTGGTACAAGGTGAACATTTCCGTAAGCTGGCGGAAGCCCTGGTACGCCTTCTCGCTGTCGAGCGCCGATTTCAGCCCGTCCTCGGTATACAGCTCGGCTCCGTTCTGGAACAGGAACGTCATGAAGTCCTTCGGCAGCAAATAGAAGTCGTACCCGTTCTGCTGCAGCGTGGAGAGCATGTTGTACATGTCCTCCCACGTCTCCGGCGGCTTTAAGCCGAGCTGCTCCATGATGTCGGTCCGGTAGGCGAGCACGTTGAAGCCTTGAATTTCCGGCAGCGCATAATCCCCGCGGTCATAATGGAACACGCGCAGCGCACCGGGATGGAATTGACTTGCCACTTCGCCGTAGTCGGCGAACGAGGACAGGTCGAGCAGCGCTCCGCGCATCGCGAAATCGGCCGGCATTGCGCTGTCGATGCCAAGCGCCACGTCCGGCTGGATGCCTGCGGCGTTGCCGAGGATGAACATTTGCGGATCGGGCACGATGTTGACGTTAACCGTGATGCCCGTTTCCGGCGTGAACGTTTCGTCGGCCAGCTGCTGGATCAGGTTGACGTAATCGCGGCCGCGATTGACCCATACGTCGATCGCTCCAGGCTCTTTGCGGCGAAAATCGTAATCGATCGTAAACGTGCGAAAGAACGAAACGATCGAATGCCCCAAGCTTTCGAAGAAGTTCGCGGTCGCCCGCGGAATGTCGGCGCCAGGTTCGGCGATGTACAGATAGTCGAACAAGACCGGCTGATCCAGCATCCGGAACAGCCACGTGCTCAGGCTGCTTTGCATTTTCGAAAATTTGCCGAGCTCGTTCGGAATATCGCGCGAATGATCGCGCATGTCGGCCAAGTCGTCTGCTGCGATGCGCAAGGCGTTCTCCACGTCGGATTTCCCTCCGGTGGACAACGTGCCGAGCAGATCGGACAACGCCGACAAATCGTCGATGATTACGTTCATCCGGTCCGCCAAATCGGGCATATATTTGTCCAGCTCCCAGTCGCGGTTCAAATCGATATTGCCGTTGTCGGTATACGATTTGTCGAAGTTTCCGGTCACTTTGCGAATGGCCGACTCAAGTTCGGAAATCCGGTCCATGCTGCGCAGGATGCCGTCGTATACCGGTTTGATCGGCGCGGCCGTCGCCGTCATGCGCAGCGTATGCTTGCCTTTGGACAGCGGCAGGTTCATCGGTTTCCCCGACGAATCGGACAAGGTCAAATTGTGCCAGCTCGTATCGTACGGAAAAGCGACCTGCTCCATGTCCCGGTACAGCGGCGCACCGTCGATCGATACCGTGCGGTAAGCCGAAAAATTGTTCAAATACGTCTGCAAATATTTAAAGCCGATCTGATAAACGCCGTCCTTCGGCACCTCGAAGTCCCATTCCGCCCACTGGCCGCTTTGCCGAAACTGCTCCCCGCCAAGCGAGTTGTAGCGGATCAAACCGCCCGTTTCCGGCAAGATGAGCGGATAATCCGAAGATTGCAGCTGAATCGACGCATCCGATTTGCGGCTGATCTTCTCCGCTTCGATGACGGTGATCCACGGCTCCTCCGTCCCGGTTGCCGCCTCCCCGGCAGTTCCGCCGCCGCCGTTCTGCGCGGAGGCTTCCGCGTACGATGGCAATGTCTTCGGGGCCGAGACGTAGATTTGTTTGATCTTCACCGGTTGGTATTCGGCGACAAGCCGAATCGTATGCTCCCCTTTCGCGAGCGGCCAAAGAAGCGGTCCCTCGTCGACGTCGTAATCGGCAAGCAGCTCGGTTTTCCAGCCTTTCTGCTCGACGGATTGCGGTCTTCTATCGTTACCGAACGCATCGCGCTCCGGCGGGTAAGGGTTATGCGAATAGGCCCGCTTCAAGCGAATGCGCTCCGCTTCCTGGAACGGATACGCCCCGTCAATCTGTACGCCCCGCACGATATCGACGGCAAAATCGTTCGCCGAATCGTACACGATGCCGATTTGGTACAATCCGTCCTCGGGCACGGTCACGTTCCATTCCGCCCAGCCCCGATCGGAGTTCCACATCAGCTCGTCGCCGCTCCGCTCGAATAGGGCGGAGTCGGACACGGCTGCATAAGCCGAGCCCTGCACCGTTATATCGGGCAGCTCCGGAGAGGCCGCTTGCAGCTCCGATTCGAGCTGCTTCATCACTTGCCGGTATGAGGACTGCTCCCTTTTCGCAGCGTTCGGCGCGGCATCCATGCGACCCGCTTCCGCCCCCGCCGTTTGCGCTTTCGCCCCCGGCTTGCCGCCACCGTCCGAAGCGGCTGTCGGTCCAATCGCGAGCAGAAGCAAACTGACGGCAACGGCCATCGCCACGATGGTTCGGAATCTTCTTAACATATCAAAACCTCCGTGCCCGGATCGAAGAAATGCACGTTGTTCATATGGAACGCAACGGTCAGCGTATCCCCTTCCCTGGCGTCGAGCCCTAGCGGATCCACCCGAACGATCAGCTTATGATCGGAGTTGTTCAAATGAACGAACGTATCGGAGCCCATGAACTCCATTAACTCCACCTTGGCGACGAATCCATTCTGCATCGGACTTTCTTCGGCGTCGGACATTTCCTTGTAGTCGATTTTTTCCGCCCGTACCCCAAGAACGACCGGTTTATCGTGAAAGTGCCGCTCGATCAGCACTTTAGCTTTCGTATCCGGAAGAAGCAATCGATACCGGCGCGTATCGAAATAAACGCCGTCCGCATGACGTTGAATCGTCCCGTGAATGAAATTCATCGGGGGAGTGCCGATAAATCCGGCGACGAACATATTTCTCGGCGCATTGTAAATTTCTTTAGGCGTCCCGACCTGCTGGATGACGCCTCCCCGCATGACGACAATCCGCGTTCCCATCGTCATCGCTTCAATCTGATCGTGCGTTACATAGATCATCGTCGTTTTCAGCTTGCGGTGAAGCTGGGATATTTCCTCTCGCATCTGCACCCGCAGCTTGGCGTCCAAGTTCGACAGCGGTTCGTCCATCAGGAAGACGTCCGGCTCGCGGACGATCGCCCGGCCGAGCGCTACGCGCTGGCGCTGCCCGCCGGACATTTGCTTCGGCTGCTTCTCCAGATGCGCTTCGATTTCGAGCACTTTGGCAGCACGGATGACGCGCTCGTGCACCTCATGCTTGGCCAGCTTTCGCAGCCTTAGCCCGAAAGCGATATTTTCGTAAACCGACATATGCGGATAGAGGGCATAGTTCTGGAACACCATGGCGATGTTGCGGTCTTTGGACGATACGTAATTGACCATCCGGTCGCCGATATAAATTTCCCCTTCCGAAATCTCCTCCAGGCCGGCCAGCATCCGGAGCAGGGTCGACTTGCCGCAGCCCGAAGGCCCGACGAGCACGAGAAATTCCCCGTCCTCCACCTCCAAATGAAAATCATCGACGGAATAACGGCGTTCTCCGGCATACTTTTTCTTGACATGCTGGAATGATACGCTTCCCATTAGATCAGTACCCCTCTCCCGGCAATTGGACAAACAATCTTGTTAGCCCCAGGCTTCCCCCGGGGCTAACTGCTGTGGCATCGCTACTTGTACTGATCCTGCAGCTCTTTCAGCTTGGCGTTTAACGATTCCGTGCCGCTCGGGAAATAATCGTGGGCGCTTACGCCTTCGTTCATTCCTTTGCCGAAGGTCCATCCACTGACGAATTCGTCCACCAGATTGCCGCCGATCATCGGAATAATGCCGTGAATTTCGCCGATTTTGGATGCATGCGCCAGCGCATCGACGTTTAAGCCTTTATACACCTCGGCATTTTTGAAATAGTCGACGATTTCCGCATTCGGCGTATTCGGGAACGTGCCGCCGATATCGATCAGAATTTTTTGCCCTTCGACCGATGCGGCCCAGAACTTCATGAATTCCCAAGCTTCTTGCTTATGCGTGCCCGCTTTGCTCATGAACATCGGGTTGTCGAACACCATGCCGACTTGCTTCGCGGTGCCTTTCGGGAACGGCGCGACGTCCCATTTGAATTTGAGCGAGCCTTTCCAGCCCGGAATGAGCGGGGACACGTGGATGGTGAACAACGCTTGGCCGTTCGACCACAAATCGTAATCTTCTTTCAGGCCTTGTTCCACTTTCCCTTTGCCGTTCAGCATCGTGCCGTCTTTCGTAATCCAGTCGGCAACCGACTGCAGGTCGTCCAGCACCGCCGGATCGTCGCCGAGAAACTTCGTGTAGTCTTCGTTCATCATAACCGTATGCGGGGCATGGCCGTTTGCCACGGGCAGCGCTGTCGCGAAAAACTGCAGGAAGTAGGCGCTGGAATCGAAGCCCCAGTTTTTCTCCGCCGGTTTGGTCGCTTTTTTGGCCATGTCGACCATTTCGTCGAAGGTCCACTCGTTGCTAGGCGCCGTAAGTCCGTATTTGTTCAGCAAATCTTTGTTGTAGAAGATGAGGAAGGAGTCGTTGCCGCGGGACAAGGCGTATTGCTGGCCTTTCCACTGGAATTGCTCCAGCCGGCCCGGGCTGAATTCGTAATTTTTGAAGTCCGGGTCCTTCTCGATGAACGGCGTCAAATTTTCGGCGAAGCCTTGGATGATCGGCGTCATAAACGTATTGTGCCAGAATAGGTCGATCGGTTCGTTTGCGGCAACCGCTTGGGTCAAGCCGTCGATCATTTTTTGCCCGTCGCCGATGTTGACGATTTCGACCTCGATGTTCGGGTTTTTGGCAGTAAAAGCGTCGCCAATTTTTTTGAAGGCCGAATTCGGATCCACCCATGCGGCGATTTTCAGCTTCACTTTTTCCTTAGGCTTATTGTCCGTATTCGCCTCCGGCTTCGGATCGTCCGCCGCTTGCGGCGTGTCCGTCGTCTGCTTCTCCGTAGGCTTTGGGTCTTCTTTGGCCGAATCGCCGCCGCTGCCGCAGGCCGCTGAAACGAATACAAGCGTAATAATCATTGTCAACATGGCTAACTTTCGCAAAACTACGTGTTTCACCATACTGCTCCCCCTCGACAGGAATAATTTTGTGATCGAAACTCCTATTTACTCCTTGATGTCGCAAGCAACGATGTCCGTTTATGGCTGGTGGCGCCCACCACCTCCTTCACGGGTCATGTGGACACCACTTCATTGCGACCGCTCATCGATTTGCGCATCATTCCATCCTTGATGCTCCACTCGATAAAGAGCGGACCGTTCGGCGTGCTGACGGCTCCCCGGCATTCGGTTAATCCCGCAATCGCATGCGGGTCGAAATGCACTTGCTTGTAGCCCGGTTCCAGCGGCCGCACGCCAAGAATATATTTGCTGATCCACTGCACCGGCGTGCTGGCCCAGCTGTGGCATAAGCTCATCCGATAAGAATCGTACGCGGTATATGTCGTTTGCGAATCATGAAAATCGGTTGACGGCTGCGGCGACAATACGACGCTTTCCCAGAATGTCGTCGCGCCCTCGTCAAGCATCGTGCCCCATACGATGGAGATCACTTCCCAAGCTTTGTCGTGCATTCCGTAATTGGAATAACATTCGGCAAGCCAATAGGCGGATAAAGGCGTTATTGGATCCTGAAGCTTATAACCGGCCAAAAATTCGACCGCTTTGTCACCGCTCACATAACCGCTCATGATCCCGATTAAAGGCGTAATGAGCGCGGAAGCGCTTTCCAGAAATTCCGATTGCGCGATTTGCGGATCGGGCCAGTCGGTCTCGAGCTCCAATTCCGGAATATAAGCAACAAGAGAACGAATATGATCCTTCATCATTTTCAGGATCGCGTTAAGACAAGCCCACGACTCTTCCTGACGCATCGGAACCCATTCGATAAAAGCTTGATGCGGGTTCAGCAAAAACCCCGTTTGCCGATCTACGTTTTCTTCGACCCAGGCAAGATGCTTGCGCAAATCGGATTTCATGTCGAGGACAAATTGACGGTCCCCCGTATGAAAATAATACTCCCATAGCCCGATGACCCACCATAACGTGTAAGACGGGATCGAGTTCATCCAGTGTCCGTAAGGCGTTTGCCCCAGCTCGGCGATCGCCCGCTTCAGCACCGTAAAATCGTTCCACAATACGTAATCCGCCTTGCCGGCCATGTAAAAATCGTATGCCCAATTCAGCCGGTCCCGTTTGATGCCGTCCCATAATCCGATTTGATGGCAAACTTTGTTCGTATGTACGGATACGTTATAAATTTGATCGAGCAGCGGCAAGTCGGTACGGATATTTCCAATTTGCTCCAACGAAATGCCAACCGATTCGAATTCGATTTCGAGATGGAACGGGTCTGCTCCTGCCGAACCGATAAAAAATTGCAAATAACGCATTCCTTGCGGCAGTGTTACGAATTCGCTTTTCCCGGGGATCGTGATGCATTCGGTAATGCAAGCGTCGTAATGCCGCAGCTCTTGCAGCGATTCCGCGCCGTTCCAGAGTATCGTCGCTTCATGAATGCCGTTGTTTCGAACGCGAAAACGGATGTTCATCTCCTGCTGAAGATCGATAACGGCTTGAGGCACCGTCGTTAGATCGGTTTCGTTCTGCATGGAGCGAAGAAGCTTCCATTCGTTCTGTTTGAGCAGGTGGTAGAACAGGTGCCGGTCGTCCCGTTTCGTATCGAAACGAATATTCCGGGTCGCCGAACCGATAAGATGGAGCAGGTGCTCGTGGGCGGTAATCGTAATCCTGCCGGATGAAATAACTTTGGCGTGCCGGATCGTTTCCGTCGTTATATCGCCATAGCCTCCGGCTACGAACCATTCCGGTCCGTTGTCGAGATCGCCGTACGGTTCCTCGCCCAGTCGGCATACGATTTCGGCCCTGCCCTCGTCGGCTTCCCACGACTCGTCGGTTACGAGCCAGAATCCGTCTCCGCCCTCGATGTACGCGATGCAGCCAACAGTCCGTTCGGCCAAATGAATGCTGACGGGACTTAACGGCATCGGTTCGCCGCAGCGGATGACGATGCGTACCGTATGGCGGCCTTGCCGCAGCAAGGAAGTCCAAGCCGGCAGCTTCGTAAACATCGTTACATGACGCGGATGTTCCTTGATGACGCCCATCGGCATTCCGTCCAGTTCCACCTCGGCTTCGCCGGTGCAGGCAATACTCATCTCGAGTCCGATCATGTCGCGTTCCAGCGTAAACGATTTGCTCAGCACGAGTTGTTTCCGCCTGGCTCGCTCCGGATGCCAAATCCAGCTCGGCATCAAATCCGGATCGATTTTTTGATCATGTATCTGCATCTGTTTCTCTCCATTATGGTTTCATTTTTATCTTGCACATGAAGCAGACAAGCTCGCCGGATGCATCACCTCCCGCATGATAACGAGGTACAAAAACGTTTTTGTAATGTGGATAAAAAAAGCTTGAACCAAAAAGAAAATGCAACATGCTTTTGGAACAAGCCGGTGAAACCGAATTTATATGCAGAAGAATCAAAGTTGTCGTGTCGGGTACTGTGGGTCGTTGTTGGTATGTTGCCGGGTTGTTGGGGCACTACCGGGCTGTTGCCGCATCTTCCCGAGATTTCAGGATGACTCTCGCTCGTACATGCTGCAAGGCAACGTAATCGTTTGAATGTCATCGTAGTTGATTTCGCCTTCAATCAGGCTGATCAGCAGCTTGCCGGCCTCATAGCCCATGTTCGGCATCGGCAGCTCCACGCTGGTGATCGAGGGGCGGGAAACCTGGGAAACCGCCGTATTGTCGAAGCCGACGACGGCCAAATCGTCGGGGACATGGTAACCGAGCAGCTGCGCCCGCTCAATGACGCGCGAGGCGATGACGTCCCGGCCGGCGATGATCGCGGTAGGCCGGTTTTTCAGGCTGAGCAACAAATCCGTTTCCTTGTACCCGCTGTCCGGCTCGAAGCTGCCGTACGCGATCAATTTATCGTCTACGCCGATGTCGAAATCGTTCAGCGCTTTTTTGTAGCCGTTCAGACGATCCAGCGATGCATCCACTTCAATGGAGCATGGCGTAATAAATCCGATCCGGCGGTGGCCCTTGTCGATTAAGTATTGAACGGCCAAGTATGCGCCTTGTTCATTGTCCGCATTGACGCTGTGGCACAACTTTTCCTTATAGGGGCGGCCCAGCAGGACGAACGGGAAGCGCTTCGTCACGAGTTCTTTGTAAGGACGCTCGCTCATCTTCGTGCCCATCAGGATCAAACCGTCCGCCGATTGCTTCCGGTAGATGTCGAGCAGATGATCGTCCAGCTTCTCCGATTGCGTCTTCTGGAAAGAAAGGAGCAAATCATAGTTTTTCTGGCCTGCGGCCTTTCCCAGCCCTTTGATCACATCGAGCAGAATGCCGTTCTCCAAGGCGTCCGCCGTCTCCGGAATCGCGAGTCCGATGTTGCTCGTCTTCTTCGTCACAAGTCCCCGGGCGGATTGATTGGGCCGGTAGTTCAGACGTTCGATCGCCTCGAATATTCGTTTTTTCGTGTCCTCTGCAACGTGAGCGGAACCGTTCATCGCAAACGAAACCGTGCAAACCGCGACCCCGGCTTCTCTTGCAACATCTTTAATGGTTACGGCCATTTCGAATCTCCTTGCCAACAATAATAAAATGAGGTGCAATTTGTAATAAAATGAAGGGCAATCGTGAAAAAACAAGTTGCAAATCGTTTTTGCAAAAACGTTTTTACAAAAACGATTTTGATAATAAATTACATGATCTTGAAACCGCTGTCAATAGGGTTGCCGAGAAAAATATTTTTCGCGATACTTACTGGTTTACATTGTCGGAAAGACTTTGATTTCAAACGAAAGCAGCGCCGAATCCACCTGAGATCCGACGCTGCTTCCGCTATTTCGATGCTAATGCGGGATCGCGAACGATATCGTCGTGCCTTTGCCCGGCTCGCTTTGAACGAATAAGCCCTTCCCGTACATTTGCGTCAGCCGTCGATTCGTGTTCGACAGACCGATACCGCTTTGGCCTTTGGCTGCCTGATCCAGCAACCGGCGAACTTTGGCTTGCTCCATCCCGACCCCGTCGTCGCTGATTTCGAACAGCACGGAGCTATTCTGGCGGACGATGCGGATGCGTACCGTACCTCCTTGCACTTGGCGGGTTAAGCCGTGCCGGACCGCATTCTCGACGAGCGGCTGCAGCGTAAGCGGCGGCAGAAGGATATCCGTCGCCGGGTCAACCTCCCATTCGATGGACAACCGCTCTCCGAACCGCTCCTTCTCAATGTACAAGTAGGCGCGAACAAGCTCCAGCTCGCGGAACAGCGGCACCCGCTTCCCGGCACTCAGGAAGTCGAAGCTGACCCGCAAATACGACGCGAAAGCATCGCCGAGCTTGCGCATTTTCTCCGTATCGATATCGCTTAGCGCCAGTATCGAGTTCAGCGTGTTGAACAAAAAGTGAGGATGAATTTGCGCCTGCAAATAGGCGGCCTCCATCTGTAGGCGCTCGTCGATCGAATGCTTTAGCGTTGTCAGCGACCAAATCCGGTATCTCAGCTCCAGTGCGTCGACCGGCTTCGTCACATAGTCGTTCGCTCCCGCCAAAAATCCGGTATAAATGTCCTCGGGCTGGCTGCGCGCGGTCAACAGCAGCACGGGAAGCTCCGACAGCGAGAAGTTTTCCCTGACCTTCCTCGTCAATTCATACCCGGACATATGCGGCATCATCACGTCGGCGATCAGCAAATCCCATTGTTCTGCCGCAAGTAATTCCAGTGCTTCCTGGGCCGACGCCACCAGCCTCAAGTTGTATTGCTCCGACGAAAGAATGCTGCCGAGCACCTTCAAATTGACAGGATCGTCGTCGACGGCGATAATGTTCACCTTTCCGTGCGCAGCGGAAGGCGCCGACGGCTCTATTGCCGCGGCCCATTCGACCGCGGCGGGGGCGGGGAAGCTCCATGAGCTCCACGCATCTTCATTTCCTTGGGCCGCGGGACTCGACGAGCCCGGGCTAGCGGAAGCGAGCTCCGCCGGGGTGGCTAGCGGCAGCGTGAAGCTGAACACCGAGCCTTTTCCCGGCTTGGAAGAAACGGTCAGTTCGCCGCCGTGCAGTTCGACCAGCTGCTTGCTGATCGTCAGGCCCAGGCCGATTCCTCCGCCGCCGTTCACCCCGCTCGCTCCTTGTTCGTAAGGCTTGAACACGCGAAGCTGCGTTTCCTCGTCCATGCCCGCCCCGGTGTCCGCGATATGAATGACGGCCTGCCCGTTTCGCACCTCGGCGGACACGGTCACCGAACCTTCGTCCGTAAACTTGAGCGCATTGTGCACCAGATTGAACAAAATTTGCACCAGCTTTTTTTCATCCGCCATGACGGCCGGCATCGGCCCCATATCCAGCTTCAGCTTCACCGGCTTCCCTTCCGTCATAAAATCGAGCATGTCGAATACGCCGGAGATGAGCGACGGGACATGCAGCGCTTCCTTGCGCAAGACGACCCGTTTTTCCTGAAGCCGCGCAACGTCGAGCAGTTCGTCGATCATATGCGACATCCGGCGGCTGATAATGACGAGCAGCTCCATATCCCGCGAGCTTTTGCCGTCCATCACGTTCCTTTCTTTGGACAATACGGTCCGGGCGATGTTCATGATGCCGTGCAGCGGCGTTCTCAGCTCATGCGACGTGTTCGCGAGAAACTGGTCCTTCAGCTTGTCGGAAATGCGCAGCTGTTCGTTGAGCTTGGCGTTTTCCTCGGCATTGCGGAAATACCTTCTGAACCAATACGCCGAGAAAAAAATGAGAGCAACGATAATATCGACCGGATAATAGGAACTGATCGATTCCGATCTGAAAAAAAACGCCCCGCCGAAAACACTGGATGCGACGCTCGTGGCCGAAATGAGCAAAAATACGGCATCTTTCTGATTGCCCGCGACCATCCGGCCGATACGAATCACAAACGCAAGAAGCGGCAGCAAATAAAATAAAGCGAACAAGCGGAATGAGACCGAGTAATAAACGGCCGATGCGGGAGCAGCCGCGATAAACGCCGAGTAAAGGCCGAGCAAGGTCAAATATGTGTAAAACAGCTTCCGTCCTTTTTCCCGATCGGAGAAAAATCTGGCCATCAGCAGCAAAAAGAAGGAGATCCACATATAGGAAAGCAGCCTGATTTTTATCGCCCATGTATAATTTAACGGCAGCCACATCTGCAGCAGGCTGTCATGATCGGAGATGACCGAAACGCCCGCCGTCAGCATCAGACAGCAAAACGCAAGGAACGCCATATTGCGCGGGTTGAACAAATAGAGCAGGCAAGCATACAAACCGTGCAGCAGCAAAATGACGAAAACGACGAGCTGAAAGCCGACGGAGTACATCCGCTCGGTGTCGATTGCGGCCTGTGAACCGAAAAGAATCGATTTGGCGATGCCGCCGTCAAGCGGGGAATCAAAATTGGCCACGCGTATGAGCACTTCAAATTCTTTCGCATCATCTGCATCGTAATACGCAGGGTAAGAAAGCATCTTGGGCTTATATTTGTCAGCCTGCTCCGCGGGTTTGCCAAAAACGGCCTTCGTTTTGCCGTTGATTTCAACTACGGAGGATGCCTGAATCTTCTCGATCCAGAAGGCATACGGCTGGTCGAGCGGTTGATCGACGAGGATTCGCAGACGGTACGTCCCGTAACCCAAGGAAGACTCGGCCGCACTGCCCAGAGCGCCCCGCCAGTCGCCCGGTACCCGGATGAAACGCGAATCGGGCGTGTTTTGTCGCTGCGCGATGTCCTTGTGCGACAACAGCGCCCCCGGGTAAAATTCCCATTCGCCGTCCAGCGTGACCGAATGCATGCCCTCGAAATTTAGGCCGCGCAAGTCGATAACGCCTTGAACTGCGGGCGGGTGCTCCGGCGCGTTGCCGATCGTTTTCCAAAACCACCTCACGCCAAGCAGGAACATTAACAAAGTAATAATCGTTACCGCATACTTCAATACGGTTGCTGTTCGAATGTTTTTCATACATTTCAAAATTCGACGAATTTCCCGTTTATCCTTTTTCATGCCACCTTTCGAGCGTCGAGTACAAGTAAAAGTGGTTTCAAGCAAAAGCTCCCCCTGAATCCACAGTTCGGCAGGGGGAGCTTCCTTGTTATCGATAACGGTTGAAGCCGGTCAAGCGGCCTGCTTCTTGCCTTTTAAGAACGACAATACAAGAAGAATTGCTCCGATAGCCATCAGAATAATGCCGAACATCGACTCGTTGCCTTCGCCGAAAATTTGAATGACTTTGAATTGATACCCCATCATCGGCAGGATAAACGAACCAAGCCCAATAATCAGCAAATAAATACTTAAAGTTCTCATCGAAAAATCCACCTTTTCTACATAAAAAATTGTGGTCTGGACTTTACCCGGACCGTTGTCTTGCGATCGTGTTCCACGCGGCTGTTGCAGGAATGATCGCCTACCAAGTCATATATCGGAAAAAAATCTTTTTTTATGAATTTTTGATGCGATCAAAAAAGCAAATTTAAAAAGCCTCTGCAATCGCAGTCGAACTGCGGTCAGAGGCCTCTTACATTCAGGACAAACGAAAAAATCGTTTGGCATTATTCGCTGCCGCTTCCGCGACTTCTTGTGCAGGTTTGTTCATATAGCGCGCGATCGCCTGCACGACATGCGGCAGGAACGCGGGCTCGTTCCGCCCGTCAGCAGGCCTTGGCCGCAGGTCCCGCGGCGTAAGGAACGGCGCGTCCGTCTCGATCATCAGCCGGTCGAGCGGAATGCGCTTCACGAGCTCGCGCAATGCGAGCCCGCGGCGCTCGTCGCAAATCCAGCCGGTGATGCCGATGTAATGGCCGCGGCTTAGATACGCGTCGAGCTCTTCGGCTGTTCCGGTGAAGCAGTGGACAACCGCGTCCGGGAGCCGCCCCGCGTACCCGTCCATGATTCGGACAAAATCGCGAAAAGCGTCCCGCTCATGCAGGAATAGCGGCAGTTCCTGCTCGCAAGCCAGTTGAAGCTGCGCGTCAAACCATCGCTCCTGTACGTCGCGCGGCGAGAAGTCGCGGTTGAAGTCTAGCCCGCACTCGCCGATCGCCACCACTTGCGGCTGCTCCGCCAACCGGCGCAGCTTGCGAAGTGTGTCGCCGTTGCAGGATCTGGCATCATGCGGATGCACCCCGGCTGTCGAGTACAGCCGCCCCGGATACCGTGCCGCGTAGTTCGCCGCTTCCTCGCTGCTGCGTACGCTCGTCCCCGTGATGACGATCGCCCCGACTCCCGCGGCATCCGCACGTTCCAGCACCCGCTCCCGGTCGGAAGCAAACGAGCGATGCATCAAGTTGACGCCGATATCGATATGTTGAATAAATGAATGGTTCATCATGAACTAGTCCCTTCCTATCAATCAATCTAACAATCTACTTTCATTCTTTCAATCTTCCATTCTTTCATTCTTTCATCCCCGCAGCATCCGGCTATCTTCCCTCGTGCACCCGGCAGCATGCCGCCGGGACGAAGTCCGCAAGCCATACCTCGTTGCCGGCAAAATAAAACGTAACTCCCAGCTCGCTCGCGAGCACCGTATCGACGGCCAAAATCTCCAGATCGCCCCTGCGGCTGCCCGCAAGCGATGCGAAGTCCAGCCCTTCCGACATATGGACGTATTGCCGGTGCAACGGCTTGATGCCTTCCCGCAAAATATCCGGCGCAACCATCCGATTCGTGCCGTGATACAGCACCTTCGGCGGCGTGCCCGGCACATAAGCCACACGCACGCTGCTGTGGCCGTATCTGGCGCGAATCCGCCCATCGGCGATTTCGAAGCGCTGCTTATCCGAATTCGCGACCACTTGCTCGATTTGCGCCTTCGTTACCCCGTTTAATTTCGGCAACCTCTGAATCGTCCGCAGCAGAACGTCCAGCTCGCACGATCCGTCGGACGGATCAAGGCGAATGCCGAACGACTCCGGCGTGTGCCGCAATATTTTCGTCATCAGCTTGCTAAGCCGATGTTCCTGTTCTTTCAGCATCCGTTTTCCCTTCTCTCTCGTTAATCTTTATAAGGATCGAATTCGTCCGCGCCGGCCATGCAGACGCCGATCGGCTTCAGCACGTGCAGCACGTCGATCGTTTCGTGGTGCGCGTCCAATACGTCCTGCAGCTTGCGGTACACGAAAGGGCTTTCGTCCGTGCCTGCCCCGCGCAGCTCCACCCCATACGCCTTTACGGCGGCTTGCATTTGCTCGGGCGTAATTTGCCCCCCGGTACGGGTGCGCTTCTTCCAGTTCATTTTGCCCGCCGCTTGCGTCCGGCTCATGACCCGCCCCGCCCCGTGTACGGTGCTGTAGTAGGCATCCCGGTTCTCCTCCGTATCCTTGCCTCGAACGATAACGGAGATGTCGCCCATGCTGCCGCCGATAAAACCAAGCTGCCCCGGCGCGGAAGGCGTCGCGCCTTTGCGGACGACCATCACCTCGCGCCCGCCATGCGTCTCTTTCCACGCGAAATTATGATGATTATGCACCTCGAAGTCCGCTTCCGCGCCAACAATCGCCAGCACCTGGCGAATGACATAATCGCGACCCGCGTAAGCGTAACGGCCGGCCAGCTTCATCGCGCGGTAATACATGTCGCCAAGCTCGCTGTCCAAATCCAGCAGCACGGGCGGCTGATCCATCTTCTCACCCGGCGCGTTCGCGAGAAAATCCCTTCCCGCGGCGAGATTGATGAACCCGCTTGCCGTCTTGTGGCCGAAGCCGCGGCTGCCGAAATGGTTGCCGATCCAGAGCCGTCCCGACTCCAAATCCTCGAATAAATCGACAAAATGATTGCCGCTGCCGACCGTTCCCAGCTGATCGCGGGCGAGCGCCTTCAGCTTGTCGTGCTCCTGCTTGCCAACCGCCGCATAAACGGCCCAATCCGGATCGTCGAACAAGTCGTGGTCTACTTTCGTATTATTAACACGGCCGACGCCAAAAGAAATGCTTCGCGCGATGTCGTCCATCAGCCGCCCGATCCGCGGCATCACGTCCTTCGCCATCACATTCGTCCGCACCGCCTTGTTGCCGCAGGCGATATCGTAGCCGACGCCGGACGGCGACAATTGCCCGTCGTACACCACCACGCCGCCGATCGGCTGGCTGTAGCCTTTATGATGATCCGCCATCATGAGCGTTTGCACGACATGACCCGTTTTGGAACAAGTGATTGCTTGCTCAAGCGCCCCGTAATCGGGATTACCCCATACCCGAACGCCGTCTATTATTTGAAATGCCATCTTTGATCTACTCCTATCCCCGTACAAAATCTGTCCAAACCGGAAGTACAGGTCGAAATCGAACTGTAATCTCCACTTTCCCGAACCTTCACTCGCTGCTATCCCCAAACTTCCTGCAGCGCCGAACGGAACAAAGCATCCAGCCGTTCGTCCTGCTCCGTGCCCGATGCCGGAACACCCGCCGCCGCCTGTTCGAAATAATCGATTTGTTCATTCAGAAAATCATGAATTGCCGTAATCTTCGGCTCATAGTCCAGTTCCTCGCCGGATATTTTGCGGTCGAGCAGCCTGCTAATTTCAAAGTTCAACGCACTTTCCGAAGGCAGCAGCTCCTTCAGCAGCCGGTCGAATTCCATCGGCGGCATCGTGCCGTTGCGCTCGATCCACATGCAAGCCAGCACCGGGCGCAGCACGTAAAAATATTTTTTGATTTTTACCCGGTCCCCTTGCAGGTACTCCCGAAAGTTGCCTTTCGCCATATGCAAATAATGATAGACGCACGACCTCGGCGAAAACGTGAGCGGCGACAGCTCCCGAATTTGCCCGGCAACCGTAAACCGCTCCATGTACCGGATCGGCGACTGCAGCCACTCCAGCAACGGCGGATTCGATTTGCGGAACAGCAGCAGTGCCTTGCGCAAATCCCAGCCATTGATATCAAGCATATCGCTGATCGGCCGTTCGATGACGTCTCGCTTGTCGAAGATCGACAAATACCATTCCGGCTTCCGGATGTAGATAAACCGAACGTCATAATCGCTGTCGCGCGACGGGAATCCCCATGCTCTGCTCCCTGACTCGCACGAGTACAGGATGCGTACCTGTTCTTCCCGCTCGATGCGCTCCAGCTCGCTTAAGATTTTATCGTTGATTTCGCTCATTTTCATAAACCTCCACTGTCCAAAGGCTCAATACATGGTCTAGTTTCCATCGTCTTCATCTCAGGCTCCTTTCACCGCGGCGAGCGGCTTGCATTTGGCGACGACGTCGGCCAGCCCTGCGCCCACGACGCTGTCGATGATCTGATCGACGTCCTTGTACGCCTGCGGCGACTCGTCGATTATCGACTCCAGCATCCGCTGGTTAACGACGATTTCGTCTTCCTCGCCGACGCGCAGGGATGCCTCGAATTCGTTCAGCGTCACGAGCCGTTTCGTCGCGGACCGCGAGCGAACCCGGCCGGCGCCGTGGCAAATCGAATAATAGTTTTGCCGTCCCTCGGGCCGGCCAACCATGATGTACGAGGCCGTTCCCATCGAGCCCGGTATGAGCGCGGGATGGCCCGTGGCCGCATACGGCTCGGGATTGTCCGGATGGCCCGGCGGCAGCGCTCTTGTCGCCCCTTTGCGGTGCACGAACAACGGCTTGCCGTCATGGCGTTCCTCCCACGCATAGTTGTGCATCAAGTCGTACAGCGTCGTCATCTCGAATTTCCCGCCGAATACGTCGCGGCAAGCTTCCCTTACACTGTAAGCGATGAGATGCCGATTGACGACCGCATAACTCAGCGCTGAATACATCAGCTGAACGTACGCCTGACCTTCGGCGCTGTCGAGCGGTGCGTACACGAGCTTCGGATCGGCTGTGCCATGACCATGTTGATGCATCGCCTTCACCATGGCGCTTGTGCCGATCTGGCTGACCGCCGCGCCCCACGCTCGCGAGCCCGAATGGATCATGATGACGATTTGCCCGTCAGTCAGCCCCCATTGCTCCGCAATATCGCGATGCGGCTCGGGAATTTCCAGCGCCTGAATTTCGGCGAAATGGTTGCCATTCCCGAGTGTTCCAAGCTGACGGTGCGACCGGTGCCATACCGGCTCCGGCATCCGATCCAGGTACGACTCGTCGAACGAGAACTTGGCATGCTCCACATGGGTCAGCGAAGTTGCTTTGCGTGGCGTGTAACCGTCCGGGACATATTTTTTCGGCAAGCCGAACAGTCCTTTCCTCAGCACATGCTCCACCCGGATATCGGAATAATGCCCCCGGGCATGCTCCTCGACCGGCAAAAATTTCTCGATCGTCTTCACCAGCTTCCGGCGCAGCTTCACGTCCCGCAAATCGTCGCGATGCAGGTTCGTCACATGGACCCGCATGCCGCAGCCGATGTCGCTGCCTACGATCGACGGCGATACGAACCCGTCCTCCATCCGCCAAATGGCCGTCGTGCCGATGCAAGTTCCGACGCCGACGTGGACGTCCGGCGTATAGCTCATATAGTGCCGGTTCGGAATTTGCAAGTTGTTGTTCGCCATATCGAACACTTTATAATCGAGCGACGCGAATAAAGCCTCGCTCGCATACACATGCAGGTCGCCCGCGGGCAGCTGCATTTTTCGGTAAAATTCACCTTTTTCCCGTGCCAATGTTTCCATAAATACGTAATCCCTCTCTATATTCCGTTTCGTCTTGAATCCAAAAAAAAGCAAAAAACCGTAAGCCCTAAGAGCCTACGGTCGTATCGTCATGCAATGGTTAACTATGCCGAATACACCCGGATCGCATCCGCTTCAGCTTCCGCCGGGATGTCCGAGGTCTTGTGCAATAAGGCCCGTAGAGGCCAATGGGACAATATACGTTATGCAGTTGTCAGGCGTAGTTACATTCTGATCTTCGAACTGATTAAGCCGGATCATGTCGTTGGCCTCCTTTCCAAATTCAAGATATTGCTATCATAAGGGCGGCAGGGATTGTTTGTCAATCGGAAAATAAACATTATTTATTGACTATATTAATTTTTTCTATTGATAGGCAAGCGGGACAAACAACGATATAATACTAGGGATAAGATATAGGAGGTAAGTGATGAAGAAAATCGGAAGAAACGAGCCTTGTCCGTGCGGAAGCGGACTCAAGTACAAAAAATGCTGCCTGGACAAGGACAAAGCAAACAAGGTCGTACGTGTAACAAATGGTGCGGAGGAACAAGCGCAAGCAGCGGTTTCCGAAGTTGCTGCGGCCGTTCAGGCACCGGAGCCAAACCAACAATCGGTCGTTGCTCTCATTGAAAGTGTCGAATGGGGTCAACCTCAATATAAGATTACCGCAGAAGCTATTGTGGAACAGATGACCGACGTTTACGAGGCGCCGCAAGTCGCGGAAGCCGTCACGCTGTGGAACGAATATGCCGGCAGCGTTCAGCCGCTCATTCGGAAAGCGGGCGTGTATCCGGCCGCAATCGAGCTCGTAATTGCCCAGCAATACGAACGGACAGATATTACCCGCAAAGCGCTTGCGCAAAAATACGACGTATCGGAATCGACCATTTCGCAGCGCGTGCTCGACATCCAGAATTTTGTCCAGTCCAAGCTGGCGGGCGCTTAAGCATTCACTCGTTAACACGAGCGTTTCCGCGCTTTTTGCCGAACGGGCTGTCCCAGAAGTTAATTTATGATTTTGATATGATCCCCGCTTGGAGTATAAATTTCGCTTATAAAAAGGACCTCATTCCCCACAAAACAGTGGAGTTAGAGGTCCTTCGTTTATAAGATGTGAAGCATGACGCGACATCGCAAGTGCCAGCTAAGCAAGTTTACACGAAAATGCCGCAAATAACTGGAAAACATGATGTTAATTCGAGAGGGTCAGGTGCTTTTAGCGAAATAACTGGAAAACCTCCATTTAAATTTTGTCCAAACTCAAAAAATAGGTGAAAACGGCAAAAATAACTGTAGGTTTTCCATGTAATGGATCAACAAAAGGAAAAATCGCAAAAAATAACTGCATGTTTTCCAGTTATACGAACGCAGGTTGATCGCGATGACGGTCATGTTTCAAAACACCTCCCGCGATCTCAACCTTCCGACAAGCAACGTGCCATCGCGCTAACTACTTATCGGGAAATTAGCGAAGGTAAATGACATCAAACGAACGCCCGCATCGTAACGTTATATGCGAATCCTTCCACTAATCGTGCAAAGCCGCCTGGCGCTTGTACAAATCTTCTAGAACGACGCAAGCCATCGCTTCAACGACGGGCACAACGCGCGGGCAGATGCACGGATCGTGCCGGCCTTCGGTGACGATGATCTGCTCCTCCCCGTTCGTGCGAATTGTACGCTGCGGGACGGAAATCGACGACGTCGGCTTGACCGCCACGCGGAATACGATCTCCTCGCCCGTGCTGATCCCCCCGATGATGCCGCCGGCATTATTGCTCAGAAACCCGCTTGCATCCATTGGGTCGTTATGCTCGCTGCCGAGCATGTCAGCCGCCGCAAAACCCGCCCCGAATTCAATCCCTTTGATCGCTCCGATCGACAGCATCGCCTTCGCCAGTTCCGCGTCGAGCTTGTCGAAGACCGGCTCTCCGATGCCCGGCTTCACGCCGCGGATGCGGCACTCTACGATGCCGCCGCAGCTGTCGCCGACCGCTGCAAGCGACTCGATCTTGTCGATCATGCGAACGGCCGCTTCGGGATCGCAAGCTCTGACGGCGTTGCTCTCTATAATGCTCTCGTCGAACGTCTCGCAGCGAATGCCGCCGATCGCAACCGTATAAGCAACCAGCTCTACGCCGCGACGCTCGAGCATCTTCCTTGCCACAGCTCCGGCCGCTACGCGGGCAGCCGTTTCCCGGCCGGACGCCCTTCCGCTCCCGCGGTAATCGCGAATGCCGTATTTTTGCAAATACGTAAAATCCGCATGTCCGGGCCGAAAAGAATTTTTGATATCGTCATAGTCATGAGACTTCATGTCCGTATTCCACAACATGACGAGCATCGGCGTACCGGTTGTTTTCCCTTCGAAGATGCCCGACAGAATCGATATTTTGTCATATTCCTTACGCTGTGTGGTAACCGAGGACTGGCCCGGTTTCCTGCGATCCATTTGACGCTGAATGTAAGGCTCGTCGATTTCGACGCCCGGCGTCACCCCGTCGATGATGACGCCAACCGCCGCCCCGTGCGATTCGCCAAAGGTCGTCATTCGAAATTGTTCTCCGTACGTGCTTCCTGCCATCGTGCATCTCTCCCTGATCCGATTGTATTTTGTCGATACATTCAGTATAGTGACTATATTGAAATAAATGAAATCACAATACTAAACGTTTGCCATAGAGAGGATTTATATCATGAATCCGATTCAGATGGAATGGTACCGTATGTTCATGTACACCGCCCAATTGGGCAATCTAACCAAAGCGGCGCAGAAGCTCCACGTGACGCAGCCTTCGGTCAGCTATGCGATTAAACAGCTGGAAGAAACATTAGGCGTTAAGCTGTTCGATCGGCGATCGAAAGGGGTTGATCTGACGCATGAAGGCCGAGTGCTGCTAGGCCATGTAGAGAAAGCTTTTCAAACGTTGATCGACGGGGAGCACAAGCTCCTATCGATGAAACAGCTCCATGCGGGCGAAATCCGCATCGGAGCAAGCGGCGCGGTCATCAAGCATATTCTGCTTCCGATTCTGGACCTGTTCCATGCCGAGCATCCTGAAATCCGAATCAAATTATCGCAAGGGAAAACTTCGGAGATCGCCGGGAAGCTCAAAGACGGCAGCATGGACGTAGGTTTCGTGCATTTGCCGCTCGCCGATCCCGAGCTCGACGTCAAGCCGTTCATGACCGTCCAGAATGTCTTTGTTGTCGGCGAGTCTTTCCGCGATAAAGCGGAGCAACCGCTCTCCACCGAGCATCTGCTGCGAATTCCTTTGCTTCTTCTATCGCCCGGCAGCCATACCCGGCTGTTGCTGGAGCAATGGTTGTCCGCGCAAGGACTGGCAGCCGAGGTCGACATGGAACTGAGCAGCGTCGATATGCTGGTCGAATTCGCCCGGCGCGGGTATGGCTCCGCCTTTGTCGCGCGCTCTTACGTCCGCAAGGAGCTGGCGGAAGCACTGCTGTTCGAGCTGCCGACGATTGTGCCGATTCCGGCAAGCTCCCTTGGGATCGCCTGCCGCCGCGATACGACGCCGTCGCTCGCAGCCGCGGCGTTTTTGGACATCCTAGAGCGGCACAAAATAAATGCGAGAGAACCGTAAACGCAACAAAGAACGTCACATTGGATTGGACGTTCTTTGAACGTATTGCTCTATTGGTTCAGGCGGCAAGCGACTTCGGGGCTAAACCTTGAACGCGCCGACGTAGGTCTGCAGTTTTTCCGCCATATGCGCGAGCGATTGCGTGGACGATGCCGTTTCCTGCGCCGCTGCCGCCGACTGCTCGCTTGTCGCGGCGATCGCTTCGACGGAGCCGAGCACATCCGATGATTGCGCCGTCTGCTCTTCCGTGGCGGCGGCAATTTCCGTGATCTTGTACGAGGTGTCCTTGACGATCGACATGATTTGATCGAATGCTTGGCCGCTTTGCTGCGAGGAAACGACCCCGTTTTCCACCGCCGCGACGCTTAATTTCGTGTTACGCTGCATTCCCTTAATAATCTCGGTAATTTGCTTCGTCGCCGCGCTGCTTCGTTCGGCTAGCTTGCGCACCTCGTCGGCGACAACCGCGAAGCCGCGGCCTTGCTCGCCGGCGCGCGCCGCTTCGATTGCAGCATTCAGCGCGAGCAGATTCGTCTGGTCAGCGATTTCGTCGATCACCTCGATGATTTCGCCGATCCGCTCTGAATCCTGCGCGAGCAGCGACATTTGCGCATTCAGCGCCGTCATGCCTTCGATCGAAGCGAATATGACCGAGCCGCCCTCCTGCGCGATCTTCGTCGCTTGCTCCGACAAGCTTGCGGCCTGTTCGGCATTCCGCGCAACCGTGTCCATTCCGGCGGTCAGCTCCCGGAATAGCTCGTTGATCGTGATCGCCGCGTGCGACTGGCTTTGCGTGCCGCTCGCCATTTCCTCGGTCGTCGCGGAGATTTGCGTAGCCGCCGCGGATACGCTTTGCGCGGAGCTCATAATATCGCGGACGAATTGCTGGTAGTTGCCGAGCATCCGGTTGAACGAACCGGACAATTCGCCGATTTCGTCCTTGCTCGTCACCGGCAGCCGGGCTGTTAAGTCGCCTTCGTTCTCCGCAAGCTGGCCGAGCTTATCAACGACAAGGCGGAGCGGCATTAATTTGCGGAACAACAAGACGACGAACAAAATCATGGAGACGGAAACGACGGCCACGATAACGATCAGCAAATACAGCACGGTGTCGAATTGGCTTTCGGCAGCGGCCGTGTCGCTCTCCGCGCGGTCATTCATCATCGTCTGAAACTGGTCGATCGGCGCCATAATCCGTTTGACTTCATCGTTGTACTCTTGGCCGAACATCAGCTTGCGCGCTTGGTCGAAATCTTTGCTCTCCACCGCTTTCATCGCCGCGTCTTCCGTCGCTACGAGCTTATCCGAGTTTTGCTTCGCCTGCTCGATCAGGTCAAGCTCCTGCTGCGGTGCGCCCAGCTCCTTCAGGCGGGCGACGACGCGGTCACGCGTTTTCGTCTCGTTGACCTCGCGCCAATAGTTGTCGTAGTGAATTTTGTCGCCGAACTGAACGTACTGCCGCGCCTCGTTCGTCAACAATTTGGAGCTATCCGCCAAATCGATGCCAAGCTGCTTGAATTCCGCTTGCCTTAATTTCGCTTCATGCACATGCCGGAAATTCGATTGCAGCAGCAATACCCCGCTGACAAGCAGCAGCGATAATACGACAAACGATACTCCCGTCCATTTCAGCAATACGGATATTTTCATATGGACCGTCTCCCCTGCACCATTTTTGAAATGCCGATAACATCGAGAATGAGGGCTACATTTCCGTTTCCAAGTATCGTCGCGCCGGAAATCCCTTCTACCTTGCCGATATATGAGCCTACAGATTTAACTACGATCTCCTGATTGCCGATCAGCTCGTCGACGACAAGGCCGAACCGTTTCTCGGCAACGCCGACGATGACGATATGCGCATGCTTCCGCTCGGCCGCGCTGCGTGAAAATCCGAACCAATCGTTCAGCCAAACGAGCGGAATCGCTTTGTCGCGGATGATAACGACCGGCTGTCCGGTTAACGCGTGAATGTCCGTTACCGGCTTTCGCACGATCTCCACGACGCTGCCCATAGGCAGCGCGTACGTGCGACCGTTCAGCTTGATCAGCAGTCCGTTCAATATCGCAAGCGTAAGCGGCAGTTTGATCGTAAAGCGAGTGCCTTCCCCTAGCTTCGTTTCGACATCGATCAGTCCGTTCAGCTTCTCGATATGGTTGCGCACGATGTCCATGCCGACCCCGCGGCCGGAAACGTCGCTTACCGTCTGCGCGGTGGAAAATCCGGCCTCGAAAATAAGCTGGATCAGATCGTGCGGTGACATCGCCTTGGCCTGCTGCTCCGTAATCAGCTTCTTGCGGATCGCCGATTGCTTGATCTTGTCCGGGTCGATGCCCGCGCCGTCCTCCTCGACCGTCAGCACGACCTGATTTTCCTCGTGCGCCGCCTTCAGCTTCAGCGTGCCTTTGCGCGGTTTGCCTGCCCGCTCCCGGGTGTCAGCATCTTCGATGCCATGATCGAGGGCATTGCGGAGCAAATGGATGAGCGGATCGCCGATTTCCTCGACGACCGTCCGGTCCAGCTCCGTTTCCCTGCCTTCCATGATGAAATCGACCTCTTTGCCCAGCGAGCGAGCCAGATCACGGACCATGCGCGGAAACCGGTTGAACAGCTGCTCGACGGGCAGCATTCTTGCTTTCATGACGCTTTCCTGCAGCTCGCCGACAACCTGCGCGATATGGCTTGATATTTGCTGCAGTTCCTCGATCTCGGATTCGGCGGCATACTTCATTTTGAGCAGGTCGCCGACCATCGCGATCCGCGTTTGATCGATCACCAGCTCGCCGACAAGATCCATCAGCTTCTCGATCCGTTCGACATCGACCCGAACGGTTTTGGCCAGCGGCGATTTGACCGATTCGGACGAGCCGGCCCCGTCACGCGGCTTTTCGCTTGCAGGCTTCAGCGGCGTATCGCCATAAGACTCCGCTTCCGCTTCGGCAACCAAAGCCAGATGAACACCGGCAACGTCCGACGTTCCGCGGAGCTCCTCCTCAATATGCCGGGCAAGCTCCTCCGTATGCAGGACATACGTTATTTTGGCAAGGCATTCTTCGTCTTCCGGCTCTTCGTTCAGCTTCGGAACGGTATGTATGACGTCGCCCAGCTGCTGGAGACGGCATAAGATGACATGCGCCCGCGCCCATCGCATCGTGCAGCTATTTTCCAGCTCCACCTCGCACCGGATCGTCTGCCTTTTCCTCTCCGGACTCGATCCTGCCGTACCGGCTCCCCGTATTTCCGGTTCGTCAGCCGGCAGCGAGCCGTGCTGCAGCACATGCTTCAGCTGGGCGACCAGCGGTCCGACGTCCGTTCGCAAGGCGCCTGCGCTAAATTCGCCTTTCAGCTTTCGCAAATAATCCAGGCATTCGAACAGAACGTTAACGACGGCATCCGTCACCGACAGTTTGCCTTGGCGGATCAAGTCGAAAACGCTTTCCATTTCATGGGTAACGCCGGCCATTTCTTCGAATCCCATCGCCGCAGACGAGCCCTTGAGCGTGTGGGCGACCCGGAATATGGTCTGAATCCGCTCGGGATGTTCTCCATCCCGCTCGAGCAGCAAAATTTGCTGATCCAGCAATTGGAGCTGTTCCTCGACTTCATCCATGAATGCGTCCATCATGTCTTCGCGATTGAACATGTTCTCCACCTCCTTGCCGTTTATCGCCTTATTCTTTATTCGTATAGCAACCGATCCATTTTCAAAATACAGGCAAGACCGTCATCCAAATATCCGATACCTTCAAGCCACGCTTCTCCCATGCCGGAAGCAAGGGAAGCAAGATCGGGTGGAGGCTGGATGTCGTTGAACCGCTTTACCTGGTCGACGCCATCGACGATAATGCCGATGACTTCGCCGCCGTAGTTGACGACAACGATGCGTGTCGCTTTCGTATAAGCGATTTTTGGCATGCCGAATCGTTTGCGCAAGCAAATGACGGAAAGGATTTTGCCGCGCAAATTAATGACGCCTTCAATATAGTGCTTGCAATTGGGAACCTCGGTAATTTCCTGCATCCGGATTATTTCGTGAATATCCTCGATGCGCAGCGCAAACTTCTCACCTTCCAACGTTACGATCACGTATTGATCCATCAATGTCTCCGACATAGGCCGCCCCCTTAAGTCCCTTCGTCATGTAACCGCACCGCCAAAAACGAGTATCGTTTCCCGTTACGGAGCTTGGAAAGCTCGCAGCCCCGGCTTTCATCCCCTAAATTCGTTCGATTCCTTGGTCATAGCAATTTCATTGTGAACGAAATTGTGACAATTTCATATCACCATGCATTCCTTATTTATCCTCCTTTCGACCCAGGAATCCGTTCCTATACAACAACATTTGACAAAGTCTGGGCAACCGGAATCCTATGAATAAATAGCGACTTCAGTTTGATACCGAAAATGCAAAAAGAGCAGACGCCGCAATGGCCTCTGCTCCCGTTCGCAATAGGAAGACTATTCCCAGTTGAATTCGTTCAGAGCACCCGGATGCCCCGCCGGGGAAAACGAGTCCATGAATTCTCTCCACAGATCGGATGCCAAGATAAATGACAGCATCGTTCTCAGAAGCTTCTTCAGTAGCTCCTTAAACATGTCCGTCTCGGGATTCGGATTGCCCGGATCGCCTGGATCAGTCGGGTTGTCTTGAATGACTTGCATCGGAACGATTGCCTCCATCGACTCGTATCGCACCGCAATAACGGTGGAGCCTTCTCTAACGGCATCAACGTGGCCGTCGGCCGAGACGGTTGCGATCTCCGGGTCAGCTGATTCGAATACACTCTCCACAGTCACGTCCCGAGACGAGCCATCGGTGTATTGAGCAGAGACTTGGAGCGTCTCCGTCGCACCGGCAGCGAGCTCAAGCGATGACGGTTCAACGGCGATCCGTTCCAGCTGCGGCTCTTCCGGTTTCGATCCGAGTACATCGTACAGTGACCCGCCTAACCGGATGTGCCAGGCTCCCCCCGACCAGAACGCCTTCGCTTTCTCTTGCGACAGGTCAACCGGCTCGCTCCGTCCTGCCGACTCGTTCTTGCTGAACAGAAGGCGGCCGTTATACGTATAAGCAACATCACCGTTCGGCCCCAGCGCATTGAATTTGCTGTTCGCCGTACTCGTCGGAGTTAACTGGACTTCTTCCCCTTCCGGGGAGCGCACCCAGAGCTGTACTTGCCCCTGCGCCGTCAATTTCTTGTATGCCGTCCAGCCTCCGCAGACGAGATAATCGGTTCCCGGCTGCTTCGAACGCTGCGTGCCCGGAAGCACCGTTTCCGTTCCGTTCTCCAACAGGACAAGTCCTATGACCGTTCCTTGCTTATCTGTCTTCAGCGCAATGATACGGTCACCATCGATCATCACGCCCCGATAGTTTGCATTAGGATCGGTCGTTACCTTTATTGGTCCCGAACCGCCGGCAAACTTGAACAACTGGACAAAATTGCTAATCGTTTTGCTGTATACGACTACCCCGTCTTCATTGACGACGTGGTCCCAGTTCCCTTTAAGGCTCGATTCGATAACGGTTGTCTCTCCGCTGTCCGTTTTCTCCAGCACTTTGCGGTATGTCGTACTGGCTTGATCCGGATTGTTGGCCAGATTGTAAACCGCATACGCCCCGGCACTGCGAAAGCTTCTCTCGTGCCGGATCATGGAGCCGTTACGCCATTCCATCAGCGATAGCTTGCCTGAGGTTTCGTCGCGTGCTTCGACGGTTGCTCCGTGCGAGGTTAAATAAACTACACTGGGAGTCTCGCCGACTTTTACCGGAAGCTCTTCCTCGGTTTTTAGCCCTCGATGAGCGATACGGATGGCATGCGCATTAGCATCGAAATAAAGGATCCGATCCTCATCGCTGTCCAAGATCAACCCGCGCACCGTATCCGTCTTTTGCAGCAAAGGGTGCTCGTCTATATAAACCGGTATTGTTCGAACCCCACTTTGCCCTCGGTCATCCTGCGCCCTTACGAACAGCGTCACTTGTTGTCCCTCGTACTCTGCAAGCGAGACCGTTTGCCCAATGCGGTTCTGGCCCGTGGCGATCGTCTTCTTTTCGACAGAAACCTCGAGCGACATACAGCCTGCGGCGCCGTCATCCGTACAAGACAGGTCCAATTCAAGGCCGGGTTCTGCAACGGCAAAAGGAACCGGCGACACGATATCGATTTTAGGTGGGGCATCATGAATAAAAGGCAGCGAACCCGTAATGATGCCTCCGTCCACATCGACGGCTTTTACGACTACAGCCGCCTCCCCCACAGGCAACGAACGGAGATCAAACCTTACGCTATACTCGCTATCGCAAGACCTGCCGCAGCCGGACTCAGGGTTCAGCGACGTCTGTAGATCGCCGACGGAAGCTTGTAAGCTTGCTAGTGGGATTTGAGTGTTAACATTAAACCCCAAGAAGAGATAATCCCCGACAAGTGAATTGGGAGAAGGTTCAATGAAGTCGATATTGCCCGGCGCCGATGCGCCCGAGATTGGCGTGATCCATGACGATAAACTAATCGAACATAACAAACAAGCAATCATGGCAACACGAAAATGAACAAGAATTTGATGACTCCAGCGGAACATTTGCATCCCTCATTTCTTATATGGTTGTACGATAACGTCGACGTTTGAATCGATTATGGCATGGTTTATTTTCCAAAAATAGAGAGTAAAGTTTCAAAGTAGCCTAGTGATTAGGGATTATTTGTAGAGCACCCTAGCTATCTTCCCTAAGCCAAAACAGCTCCTCTCCAGCACATTTCCGCCGGTTACAGCACTTGCCGCCCTAACGAAGCATGAAGCCGGGAGCTCGCTTCTTCGAACCGATATGGGGGAAAAGCCGCTTAGTGGGACTAGCGAAGCTAAGGAAACGCAGGCATGCAAAAACACCAGGCCATTTTACAGTACCTGGTGTTCCGCCATGAATATATCGTTCCTACTTGCTTTCTTGCTTTCTTGCTTACTATTCGGATTGCTTTAACATCAACCGCCGTTCACATCATCTTGATGCTGCAGCAAAGCCAGAATCACTTTAACCGCCTCGGCGCGAGTCGCTTTGTCCGCAGGCGCGAAAGCACCGCCTCCTTTGCCTTGCACCCACCCGAGCTGCGACGCTTTGGCAACAAACGGTTTCGCCCAGCCGGCAATGCCGCCTTCATCCGTAAATGGCAAAGCTGCATCCGGATCGACGGTCTCTCCGCTCGCGCGAACGATCATCGCCGCCATTTCCTGGCGGGAAATCGGCTGGCCAGCGCGGAACGACTTGTCAGTGTAGCCGGTAATCCATCCTTCCTGCACGGCAGCGGCGACATAACTTCTGGCCCATGCGGGAATTTGCGTTGCATCGGAAAAAGATAGCTGCGCTTCCTCCGCATTCGACTTCAGTGCACGGCCCAGCATTGTCGCGAACTCGCCCCGGGTAACCGGAGCGTTCGGTTTAAAACTGCCGTCCTCGAAGCCTTGAACAAATCCAAGTTCAACAGCTTTACGCACCACATTATCGGCCCAATGCCCTGCCATATCGTTGAAGTCCACCGGTTGCGGCGCCTCCTCCGACAGCACCGCAAACATTCCCGCGGCTTCCGTTTGAGCTGTTACGCGTCCCTGATCGTATTGGCTTTGAAGCTTATCCCATTGCTGTGTCTGTTCGTCATAACGATACAAGGCCATTTTTTTGCCATGCGCCTTCTCTACATCTATTGTAAATTGCAGATTTATAGCTTTAGCCGGTTTCTGATTCCCATCCATCGTTACCTTAAATACAGAACTGATTAATAATTTCCCAAGCTTCAACAATGATTCGGGAGTCTCTATTTTGGATAAGCTCAATGCAACAGGCCGGGCAAAAGTTAACTCGGAAACCTGTACAATAAACTCCTCGCCAATCTTTAATACAGCCCCTTTCCCCGCTTCGATTGTCCGAGATGAAGGATCGTCCTCCTCCTTCGTCACCGTTAACGTAACGGAGGCGGAATACGTATCGTAATAAGCCGTCATGATAGCCCGCCCGGCTGCGTTTGCTTGAACGAGGCCTTGGCGGTCGACGGCGGCTACAAGCACATCGGAGCTTGTATAGATCACACGCGAAGATACGGTTGCTGCGGTGCCGTCGCTATATTTTGCACGAACGGTTAGCTGCTGCTTCTCCCCCGCCTTCATCGACGCATTTTTCGCGGTCAACTCGATGCCGGTCACTTGTACGGGTACGTTAGGGCTTCCTCCACCGACTGGATTGCCGCCTGGCGAAGTGTTATCCGCCTGATTGACGATGACTTGCGCAACGGCCTCCAAACCGTTATAGGACACTATGATGCTTGCCGTTCCGGTTGTTAATCCTCTAATGATCCCTTGACTGTCTACCGATGCAATATTCGGATGAGTTGATCTAAACTGCACCGATTCGTTAATCCGTACGATCTCTCCATTCGTGTATACTGCCTGAACGACGCTTTGATGGTATTGCCCGGTTTTCAGCTCGACCGACGGCGTTTGGAATTGGATTCGTTCCATCGTAGGTTCCTGTCCGTCATCCGCTATGACCTTCACTTGAATATGCTCTGCAAAAGCTCCATATGTAACGGTCACAATCGTGATTCCCGGGGTAACACCAAGCACTTCGCCGGCTGCATTCACGCTCGCAACGGCTGGATCGGACGATACGTAGACGGCGTCTTGGGTGACGGTTCGTCTATCCCCGTTTGCGTAAACCGCTTCGACGACGGTGGCGTGCGTTTGTTTGATTTTCAAAGTATACGCCTTGCTGTCCAACGCCAGATTCGTAACCGCTTCCCCGCCGGACTCCGGTACGACCGCAACTTTGGCGACCTTATACTGCCCTTGATATGCAACGATAATTTCGGATACGCCAAAGACCGTACCCGTTACCGTTCCTTGGGCAGTGACACCGGCGACCGTTGGATTCGTGGAGACGAAAGTTGCCTCCCCCGTTACATCCCTCGTCGTGCCGTCAGCATAGGAGGCCGATAATTTCAGCGGCTGCGACGCTCCTTTGGTCAAGCTGAGCGCCTCGCGATCCAGCACGAGCGTTGGAAACCCTTGGTCGGAAGCGTCCGACTTGCTGAACATGAGTTCGCCTACCATTAGCCATACAGGCTGATTTTCGGTGATGCGAATGCGTAGCGCTTTTGCCGTTATTTCCGGAAAAGAGACGATTTTATATCCTTCGCCATTCAAATCAAACAGTTTGTTCCATGCGGCCCCATCCGTTGTGTACTCTACGACGCCTTTTTTGACGTTGTACATATAATCCATTAACAAAGCAATGTGATTGATTGTATTCGGGTCGGTAAAATTGAGCCGGATTTCGTCGCCCGCCTTCGGCGATTGTCCGCTCCAAAAATACGTGTTTGGGTTATTGTCGACGATATTCGCCGGAACAAATTGATCGTAGCTCAAATTCGTCGTCACGTTCACGTCGCTTCGGGACAACCCGACATTGAAGTCGAACACTTTCACCCATTTGTCGTTTCGAGCCGCAGCCACGACGCGCACATATCGGGCGTTATAATTGTTTAAGGACATTTGAATTGCCGATTTGCCGTAAGAGCTTCCGACCTTGATCCATTTTACACCGTCCAGGGAAATCTCGATGTCCGCCGCATTCAAATAATCGCCTGCATCCATAACGACTTGCACGCCGTGGATCGTTTTGATTTCCTTCAGATCAATGCCGAAAAACTCGCCGACATCCATCCCGTGCACTTGGCCGTGAGCCCAATAAAAAGTAGCCGGATTGTTATCGACCATCCGATCGATGGAATAGTCCTGGTAAGTAACAAGAGAAGACAACGTCTCCCGCGGAAGTGGGGTCTCTCTTTCCCACAGCTTGTCGTTCTCGGCAATTGCTCTGTTAATAAAATCATATAGCGGCTGATTGTTTCTGACCTGCGGCATGTTGTTCGCAAGATCGTAATGCTTCATTAGATTCGTGCGGTGTTCGATGATGACACTTTGGCTGTAGTTGTTTTTTTGCGCTACCAGCATTAGAATCGCTTCGGACGCCACCTTCGTTTGCAAATCCAATTTCGCAAGATGTGTATTGATTTCCTGAACAAACTTCGGATTACCCATTTCATGCTGAACGGTATAAATCGCCTTCTGCAATTTTATAATTTCTGCATGCAACCGATCGGCCGCTTGATGAATGTCTTGCCCGGAATCATACTGCTGCCAGAATTGGTCGATGAGCGGTTTGATCGTTAACGATTCGTTGTTTGGCGTTACGGGCGTGCTGTAGTTATTCTCCGCAACCGTTTTTAAAGCTTCGTACAGCTCTCCGCCCATCCACTGCAGGCTTTGCTGCCAAGATTGCTCGTAATTATATTCATCTGGATTCCATGTATAGTCGCCATAGTTATAGATCGCCAGCTTGGAAAGCTCCGCATCTTCCGAAGGATTCGAGACAAAACCTGCGATACCGTGCTCATACAGCTTCCCATCTCTGCCTTGCAATGGCGCTAAATACAATTTATCTCGAGACGTGTCATTAACGGGAAAATTGTCCCAGAATAAGATGTCATGCTTGTAAAATGCTCTTGCTATATCTGCCTCGGTGGTTGTTACCGTATCGGCAAATACGCCTTTTCCCGTCCAGTGAACGAGAATATCGGCATCCAGCAGCTCCGCGAAACGGGAGATGTACGGCGTTTCCGTTAATCCAAAATAATCCGTCGGAACCGTGATCAGCCGCTTTGCGCCATTATGCGTCTTGATAAATTCCTGATTAAACTTGTTCAATACATAAGTTTGGGCAGCCGCCGACGGATTGATATCGTTTCCAAATTTATCCTTGTCGGCTTGACGGCGCAAATTCGGATCGATGTCATCCATATAAATGGCAAAGGAACGAACTCCCAGATCCCAAGCTGCCTGCGCTTTTTGAACGAGCAGCCCGAAATCTTCATTACTCGAAAACACCATGTCCCCGCCGGGCGAAATCGCAAACACGAAGTCCACACGATTTTGATTCGCCTTCTGGACCAGCTCGCGGAGCCGTTCGTAATCGGCCGCCGGGTAGGGTTCCCGCCATTTTTCCCGATGGTATGCATCGTCTTTTGGAGCGTAAATATACGTATTTAATTTGCGTGTTCCATAAAAATCCAAGAGGCTCATCCGGTCTTGGTGCGACCAAGGCTTCCCGTAAAACCCTTCTACCACGCCGCGATAGGCCATTGTCGGCCAGTCCGTAATCTGTACGCTTGGAAAAGCGTAGCCGCTATCGCTTCGCACCGTTAATTGCTTAAAGCTTTGGAGCGCATAAAAGGTACCTTTCGGCGTTTGTCCCGCGAGTACGATTTTGTTTTGGCCGACAACACCGTCATAACCGGATGCAAGCACATAACCTTCATCGTTAAGCATGTTCGGCCACTCGCTACCCAGCAATTGCAATTGGGCTTCGGAAGCCGCGTTTTCGGACGGGCCCCCGACGTATATCAGTACAGGCGATTGCGGTTCGGGTTCTTGATCATCCATTCCTACTGCAATGTTCGTTACGCCGATGCTCTGCAAATGCACTTTCAGCGAATCGACCGTATCTTGTTCGGTACCCGCTCCGGTAATTAGAGCCACGTCCGCGCCGATCACAAAACCGTTACCCGTGACCTGCAAGGTTTGCGGCTTCGGCGTTATGGGAGGAACTTCAACCATATTCGACGCAAGCTCGCCACTTGATGAATCGGCGTAAACCGGATGGGCGGCAGTTATACCGATGGACGAGATGATAATGGATACAATGAGTGCTGCGGTGAAAGACCGTCTGATCCATTTACGGACATTGTAAAGCGTTTTCATAAACAAATAACCTCCATTCAATATTTTTACTTGCCCTGAAAATTGGACTCTATTGGGTTAAGTTTCTATATGCATCACTCCCTTGGATATAACAAAAAAGGGCACAAGTAAAAAAGCGTTGCTTTTTCACTCATGCCCTTTCGGTTACACGTTATATTTTTCCTTTAATATAACATTATCACGTATACATTTCAATATTATCCAATTTTTAAATACGGCGATATTCCGCCTCAACGCTCAAACCATTGTTCACGGCGGGGTCCAACCGAAACGGTCGCCACGCGAACACCGGTTGACGCTTCCACGAATTCGACGTAACGCCGCGCCGCTTCGGGCAAATCTCCGAATGAACGAATGCCGGAGATGTCGCATTTCCATCCTTGCAGCCGGTGCCAGACCGGCTTCGCGGCATCCAGTTTCGCCGTTACGGGGAAGCGGTCTGGCACGCAGCCGTCCCCCAAATCGTAGCCGACGCATACAGGAATTTCGTCCAAGTAGCCTAATACGTCTAAGTTCGTCAACGCAACTTCCGTCGCACCTTGCAGCCTGCAGCCGTACCGGGTCGCAACAACGTCGAACCATCCTACGCGGCGCGGACGGCCCGTCAAAGCCCCGTACTCACCGGCGTCGCCCCCGCGGCTGCGCAGTTCGTCCGCTTCGTCCCCTTGCAGCTCCGTAACAAAAGGGCCTGCTCCGACGCAGCTCGAGTAGGCTTTGACGACAGCCATGATGCGAGTTATCGCATAAGGAGGCAGCCCCGCCCCAACCGGCGCGAAACCGGCCAGCGTCGACGACGACGTCGAAAACGGATAGATGCCATGATCGGGATCGCGAAGCGCTCCCAGCTGGCCTTCCAGCAAAATGGCGTCTCCTTGGGCATAAGCATCGTGCAGCACTGCCGTCGTATCGCCGACGAACGGCCGAAGCTTCTCGCCTTGCTCCAGAAGCGGCGGCAGTAATTCGTCAACTTGAACGGGATTGCTTTCATATAGATGCTGAAGCAGGATGTTCTTGGCCGCCAGCGATTGCTCCAGGCGTCCCCGCAGCCGTTCACCGTCATACAGGTCGGCGACCTGAATACCTAGCTTAGCATATTTGTCGGCATAAAACGGCGCGATTCCCCGCTTCGTCGATCCAAAGCCCCGTGCCCCAAGCCGTGCTTCCTCCAACTCGTCGAACAACCGGTGTACCGGCAATACGATCTGCGCCCGATCCGATACGAGCAGCTTCGGCGCAGGTACACCCCTAGCGATAAGCGTATCCAGCTCTTTCAGCAGCATATCGACGTCAAGCGCCGTCCCCGGGCCGATCACGTTCGTCACATGAGGGTAAAAAACCCCCGAAGGCAGCATATGCAAAGCAAATTTGCCGTAATCGTTAATTATCGTATGCCCCGCGTTGCTTCCGCCTTGATACCGCACGACATAAGCAGACTCCGACGCCAACACGTCCGTCATTTTCCCTTTCCCTTCGTCTCCCCAATTGGCGCCAACGATCGCCGTAACTGTCATTTTTTTCGCCTCCGTACTTGTATTCGCCTTACATCGATTATTATAATGTCGTTAACTACATTAGAATAATTGATATTACTAATACGAGACATAAGACAGGGTGATGACATGGACATTAGCGCAGAATGGTATCGCGTCTTCTACATGACGGCACGAACCGGCTCTTTGACAAAAGCCGCGGAGCAGCTTCACATTACGCAGCCCGCCGTTAGCCAAACGATCCGGCAGCTCGAAACGAAGCTGGGCGGACAGCTTTTTTTCCGGACGGCCAAAGGCGTCAGCCTGACGACGGAAGGCGAAGTTTTGTATCGTTATATCGAACAAGCATTCAGCTTTATGGAAACCGGCGAGAAAAAAATCGTCGAAATGCACAGCCTGCTCGCAGGGGAAATCAACATTGGCGCAAGCGATACGTTGTGCAAGCATTATTTGCTCCCTTATCTGGAGCAGTTTCATCGCCAATACCCGGACATCCGGATCCGCGTCACGAACCGGACGACGCCGGAAACGATCGTGCTGCTGAAAGAAGGCCGAATCGACTTCGGCATCGTCAACCTGCCCGCGGAAGACCGCAAAGTCGAGTTCCGCCAAAGCTCGTCGCAGCAAGATTGCCTTGTCGGCGGGCAAGCTTATGCTGCGCTTGCGGCAAAAGCGTTGCCGCTCGAAGAGCTGAGCCGCTATCCGCTGCTCTTGCTCGAGCAAGGAAGCAATACGCGGCGTTACCTCGACGAATACGCATTATCCCATGGCGTGCAGCTGACGCCGGAATTCGAGCTGGGCAGCATGGATTTGCTCGCCCAGTTCGCACGAAGCGGGTTCGGGCTCGCCTTTGCCGTCCGCAACTTCGTCGCCGAAGAGCTCGCGGCCGGGCAGCTGCTCGAAATCCCGCTTGCGCCTCACGTCCCAGAGCGTCATATCGGCATCGCCACGTTGCGGGACGTCCCGTTGTCGGCGGCGTCCAAAAAGTTCCTTGAACTGCTGCCCTGATCGGATGAAGGGCGGCATGCAAGGAGCGACGGTTCCGGCGCAATCGCCTAGCGGCATAGTGGTATAGTGGCGCGATATAGTGGTCCGGTAGTCGCAACTGCCTCCGCGGATCCCGACTACTGTAGGAACAGGAATAACTGTAAATCCTACAGTTAATTTCTGCCCTCTTGCCCGTTTTTGAACCATTAGGTGCAAACCTGCAGCTATTTTTGACAATCCCCCTGATTTTCGGATTTTGACCGAAAAATACATGCAGTTTCGCAGTTATTTTTCCCCCCCTCCGGGAGTCCGTAAAATAACTGCATTTTCCTAGTTATTTCTCCACACCACCCGGCACTCTCGCATACTAGCACCATCTTCATCACCTCTCCCCCTTCCCAACACTTTCGCTGAACGGTACTCCAGTATTCTCTACGCCGGTCATTCTCATAGCTGCAACATCAGTCATGTTACTTTCCACCACACCGCCCAACACGCTCGCATTTTCTCCTTTACCTCACTACATCGTTAATCCTTTCCGTACTTTGCCGGCATTCCTTTCTTCGTACCGGTTCACTGCTGGCCCTGCGCAAGCAGCCGCGTCTCCTCCTCGATCCGCTCAACGTCGATGCGCTGAAACAAGAGTTCCAGCTCCTGCACCGGGCGATGGCACGGTACCGATACGAGCTTCCAAGCCGGCTGCTCCAAGGCAAGAAACTTCCTGATGCGTTCGCAGGCAAAGGGCAGGAACGGTGCCAGCAGATTCGCCAAATTGGCGATGATCTGCACGTAAGTAAACAGCGTTTCACCGCATGCCGCGCGATCTTGCTTGACCTGCACCCAAGGCTTGCGTTCGTCAAAGTATTTATTCGCGCTGCGAATCGCGGCAAATATCGTTTCGAGCGCTTCCTTCAAATCGCCCTTTTCGATCATCTCTCCCGCCTCGGCGTACAGGCTCGCAAGCAGCCTCTCCCACTCCGCATCCCCGCTTCCTTCCGGAACCCGGCCGTCAAACGATTTGTTAATAAAAGCGAGCGTCCGATTGACGAAGTTGCCGAACGCGCCTAGAAGCTCGCCGTTATGGCTATGAATGAACTCCCTCCAGGAGAAGTCGGTATCCCGTTTCTCCGGGCCGTTCGCAATCAGGAAATAGCGAATCGAGTCCGGCTCGTACCGGCTCAGTAAATACGGCACCCAGACCGCCCAATTCCGGCTGGTCGAAAACTTTTTCCCTTCGAGCGTCATATACTCGCAAGACACGATCCGATCGGGCAAATGCAAGCCCCCCGCGCCTAGTAGCAGTGCTGGCCAAATTAGAGTATGAAACGGTACGTTGTCCTTACCATGCACGTAATACGCAGTGATCCGCCCTAGTCTTTGCTCCTGCTCCTGCCCTTGCCCCCGCACCAGCCCTTGCCCTTGTCCCTGCTCCTGCTCCTGCCCTTGCCCTTCATCCCGACCGTCCAGCCAAAAATCCTCCCAGCGGCCACCGTTCTCTTCCGCCCATTGCTGGCTTGCGGACAAATACCCCGCCACTGCTTCGATCCACACATATATTTTCTTCTCCTCGAAGCCTTCGACGGGCACGTCGACGCCCCAGCTCAAATCTCGCGTGACGGCGCGATCTTGTAACCCTTCCTCCAAGTACCGCTTCGTCAAATGCACGGCATTCTCCCGCCAGCCCTGCGCCTTGTCCTCATACGACGACAGCTCCTCCTGAAACTTGGACAAAGCCAGGTAAAAATGCTCGGTCGGGCGCTCGACCGGCGGATTGCCGCAGAGCTTGCACGTTTTGTCGGCTAGATCGGCCGGATCCAGCAGCGTCGAGCAATAGTCGCATTGGTCGCCGCGCGCCCTCTTGCCGCAGACGGGGCATGTTCCTTCCACGTACCGGTCGGGCAAAAAACGCTGATCCGTTTCGCAATACGTCTGCAAGATCGTTTTCTTATACAAGAAGCCGTTGTCCAGCAGCTTCAAAAACAATTGCCGTACGACCCGATGGTGAACGGGCTGGTCGGTTCGGGTGTACAGATCGTAGCTAAAGCCGAGCCTCTCGAAGCAATCGACGAATTCGCGATGAAACCGGTCAGCGATATCTCCGGGGGCAACACCCTCTTGCGCAGCCTGAACGGCAACCGGCGTACCGTGGCAGTCGCTGCCCGATACGTACAACACCCGGTTTCCTTTCGCGCGAAAATAACGCGCCAGAACGTCCCCGGGCAGCAGGCTGGCTACCCGCCCCAAGTGCAAAGAACCGTTCGCATACGGCCAAGCGCCGCCGATAAAAATGTTGTCCATACACATTTTCCTCCTTTTTTTGGACGCAAAAAAGCTCTCATCCACAAGGGACGAGAGCCTATACTCACGCGGTACCACCCAATTTTCATGAACATCTCGCGATGCTCGCCTCTTCAGGTACGCCGCTAGCGCGGTTATACCCTAGCACGTTAACGGGTGCGGGAACCGGCGCAGCCTACAACCGGATGAGGTTTCGGTGCGCAGCTCGGAGACCATGTTCGGGCAGGTATTCTTCGCTCCTTTTCACCAACCGGAGCTCTCTGGAGAAGACATCGCCGCCGTACTCTTTCTCTTCATTGCTATTATCTGAATATTCTAGTTATTGGGATTATACGGAACCCTGCAATTGATGTCAAGACGGTCTATTTCGCCAAACGCCGAGTCCGCCATCAATACAGCGGGTACTTCACCCGCAAGTCTTCGCGGAACGTGATGTTCGCGTCCTCGCGGATGTAATGGCAGACGTATGATCTTCGCCAACGGTTCGCGCTCCGGTTTTTGTTCGAGGAATGGATGAGCAGCTCGTGGAAAAACAAAATATCGCCCTTTTCCATGATCACGGGAATTTGCTTGCTTAGATCCGTGCCTTCCGTTTCATCGGTCCACGACTCATGCTCCTCCAGATTTTTGACGGCGCCATGCGGCAGAAGGCCGAGCTTATGCGTGCCCGGAATGACCCATAAACAGCCGTTCTCCTCGTCAACCTTGTCCTCCATCGCAATCCAGGCCGCGATCATCGTCATCGGATCGTTTTTAATATAATAATAATCCTGGTGCGAAGCTTGGCCCGGCGAACCCGGCTCCTTGTAGAAATACATGCTTTGCACGCAAACCGCCTCTTTGCCCATCAGCTGGGCCAAGCCGCCGCGGATCGCCGGAAGCTTCATCACCTGACGGGAAAAGCTGTCGTGCTTGTGCGGGTTAAATAACCGAAGCGAATACTTCTTGCTCTCCTCGCATGCCGCCCATTCCGGCATCGGATGCTGATTTCGCACATCATAGATGTGTCCGTTAAAGGCATCGATCAAATCGCCGCTGCATCCTCCAGGCAAAATGACATATCCGTTTTCTTCATAAAACCGAACCTGATCTTCCGTTAAAGGCTTTAACAATTCAGTTGCCGTCTTCACCCGCGTGCATCTCCTTTTGCCATATCGAATAATTATCTATACGACAACGATACATCCGGAACCTGCATCGAACAATGGCTGGCATTATCAGGTTTGTGTCTAAAATTGATTGCACCGCATTGTTAACAGCTTATCCGACGGTTCATCCAGCTTGCAGCGCAGGAGAATGCCATTTTATCTCCTTCGTAAAACCGACTCGAAAGCATGAAAGGTCTCCTGCCGAACGGATTGATCATAAACGGCAAATACGATTCGCTTGAATACATTGTTGAATTTCCCGTACATCAAAGCTTGAAAATCCTCCGCTACATCGACCGGCCCATTGCGAAACACTCCGCATCCGTAAGCCCCTAATACAACCGTTTCATATCCGTGACGCCACGCAACTGACAAAATGTTATCCATCCGGTTCCTCATGACGGATCGAATCAAACCGACGTTCTCCGGTTCCCTCTCTCTGACAACGCCTGCGTTCACGGCCGGTGCCGTAATAAAAGAAACCGGATACGAAACGTCAAGAAGCTCGTCGCGATCGTCACGGAATACCGGCACATCGGGAGAATAGATCAAATAATCCGAGTAAAGGCACGTCTTTAAGCCTCGATTATGTTCATACATCTCCTTCATCTGCGCGATGCAGGGGTATAAACCGCTCGCCCTGGCCAGGCTTTCTTCTTGCGCTTGACTCCCGTTCAGGAACCCGCCGCCTGGATTTTTGGCGGAAGCGAAGTTCAAGCAAACGGTTTTGCCGTCCCCTGCATCAATGCATCGCCTGGCAGCGTGCAGCGTCGTTTCGTTCGTCACTTCGATTATGGTTTCCTCAGGATGACGGACGGCTGCCAAAGCCTCTCGCCGCAAGGACTCGACCATGCCCGGCGTGTACAACATCGACTGTTCAATCGACGCTGTCAGCGTATTTTTGAGATCAATCGTTTGACCTGCCCGATTCGCATAAAAACTTTTTTCCAAAATTTCAACCGTTTCTTTCGCAATCCTGACTCTTTGTTCCCGATTCATCTTCACTACCTCCTAATGAACAGCTCTCCCAAGCTGCGATACTTCTCATATTGCGCCAAAACGGCCATCACGGTGCCGATGCGTTCTTCCAGATTGCCATGCAACGAGATAAACGGAATCTTCCGCGAGATTAAGTCCGCCTTGAACTTCTTCTGAAAAATGTGCCGGTGTACGTCGCCCGATCGGTCCCACGTATAGTCATACGGTATATCGTCGCCGCATAGAAATACGAGATCGTAGCGGCTGGCGGCCTGATCCGCCAACTCGACGAGCCGAGGCAGCGCCTCGCCGTGATAATCCAAGGCGAACATGTACGTTGTGATGGCATTCGTGTCGACAAAAAGATAACCGTTCGCATCGCAAACAAGCTTATCCTCTCGCTCGACATGGCCTTCCGCAATCTCGACGAGCTGCTCCGGCGTCAATCGCCGTTCCGACTGGTGCTTCTCCCAATATTCCCGGCCGTATTCCGGCATCCATGCCGTATCGAAATTTGCGGCTAGCGCCGCGGCGAGCGTTGTTTTGCCGGTGGACGGCGCGCCGAGCAAGACGACGGTCGTCACGAGACCCCGATACACCAAGGGATGCACGAACGCTTTGTTCGCGTAAGGGTTCTGCCGAACCGCCGTGCCGGAGACGGGAAACGTCTCCCGATCCGGGTCAACCTGACGATTCACCGCGCCAAGCGCCTCGCTCATATGCTCGCCGTAAAATTCGCTGGAATAAAAATGCGTGATCTTCCTGCCTTTCAACAGACCGAGAATATAATCCTCCTGCTTTCGCTTGATTTCCGGCGTATCGCCCATTTCGGTCGGACCGTCCCAAGCCTCGATCACTTCCACGTCCGGATACAGCGACTTAATCCAACCTGAGCGTACAGAAAGCGGCACGTTCGTCGTTTCGGGACAATCGTAGATGATGACGATTGTTTCGTCGGTTTCCTTAATCGCCGTTTCAATCATAAATTGATGGCCTCGGTGCAGCGGCGCGAATTTGCCTAATGTCAAACCGATCTTTTTGTCGCCCATGTCGTTTCACTCCGTTCGAATTGTCGTTTCCAACCCAGCAGGCCGGCAATGGCGATGCCGAGAAAAATCATATACAAGAAGGCCAGCGCGCCCAGTCCTTTGTAGGCGTACATCCCGATCGACAGCACGTCGACGGCGATCCAGCCGTACCAGCTCTCCAGCACCTTGCTCGACAGCAGGTACTGCGCAATGATGCTTAACGTCGCAATAAAAGCATCCACGTACGGGATCGAAGCATCCGTAAATCGTTCCAGCACGTATCCCCAGCCGCTGGTCGCGGCCACAAGCACGATCGCCAGCGTAACCGCAAGCCGAAGCGAAATTCGTCTCGTCGGACGAACTTTGCCGCCGCCGCGTTTCGTCAGCCAAATGATCCAGCCGTACACACTCAAGAAGAAAAAGAACACCTGCAGCGTCATATCCGCGTAAAGCTTCACTTCATAGAACATGTAAAAGAAACATGCTACGTTGACTAAGCCGATCGGCCAGCTCCAAATATTTTCCCGCGCCGTAAGCCATACGCTTAACATCCCCGTTGTCGTTGCGACAATTTCAAGCGGCGTCGAAGACGTGTAATAAGCGACGGCCAGCATCGCGATCATTAGAATCGGCATCGTGTACCATTTGTTCATCGGAATCTCCTCCTGAATTTCAAATCGATAATATCATTACGACAATATCAATGTTTAAAAAAATTTAGCTATACAAAGACAACGTAGGCACTTCCCCGCTGAACCGATACAGCTGCGCGGCCCGCTGCGAATATTCGTTTGATTTTAACGGATTTCCTTGAGTGTCGATGACTTCCTCCAGCAAACCGCTGCGGCTTTGCGTCGACTTCAATTTGCGGATGAAGTTCGCCTCCTCGAATTCCGGCACGACGGTCTGGATGACCTGGTACAGCTCGCTCAGCGTGAACGTTTCCGGCAGAAATTCTTTGGCGATCGGGGTGACGAGCATTTTCTCCTTGATCCTCGCAAGCGCATCTTGAATGATTTGCTTATGGTCAAAAGCAAGCTCCAGCTCGTTTAATGCCTCCTCCACCGTAAACAATCCGACGTCGGCCGCATCGTCCGATGCCCGGCGATCCTTGAGAAACCGTTCATTCACGAGTGCCAGGTAGGCGTTCGAAATAATCCAGCCACGAGGGTCCCGACCCGGAGCGGAATATACGTTAAAATGCTCGATATGAACGCCGTCAACGCCCGTTTCTTCTTGCAGCTCCCGCCTTGCCGTTTCGTGCATCGATTCGGTATCCCTTGAAAATCCGCCCGGCAGCGCCCACATGCCCGCGAAGGGCCACACTTTACGCTGGATCAGCAGCACCTTAAGCTCCCGCTTCGGCAGCGCTTTGGTTCCTTTCTTTTGCGCTTCCGACGTAATCGTGAAAATAACGATATCCGCTGGCGCGCCGTCCGGCGTCCGGTAGTTTGCGGCGGAATACGTTTTGCTTTCATCCGTCGTCATGGTAGGCACCCCCTTTTGATTCGTTTTGATATTATCATTATGACATTATAAAAATATTTGTCAAGTGAAACGATGAAATAATTTATCATCTCCTGTACTTTTATTTGCTTGCACGAAGCAAATAAATTTCGTATACTCATTTCCATAAGGAGGAAACCGTAATGACGATAGAACGAGACGACTTGCAGAAGCTGGCCCACGGGACGCTGCTTCTCATCCAGGAGTTCAAGAAAGCGCAAGACATGCGGTCCGATCTGGACCGGATCACGTTCGAAATTTTGATGCAGCTCAAAATTCGCGGTCAGTTGCGACCTTCGGATATCGCCGAGGAGCTTCAGTTCAATCCTTCCTCCGTAACGCGGCGGATTCAAACACTCGAGGCAGCCGGTCAAGTCGCCGTGACGACCGATCCTGCCGATCAGCGCTCCAGCCTGATCCGGATAACGCCGGACGGCGAAGACCAGCTCACCATTTTTCTTGAGCGAAGTATTGAAGGACTTGCGGGGATCTTAAAGGATTGGAGCGGAGAAGATGTGCAGGGCCTCGCGTCGATGCTGCTGCGGTACGGGGAAACGATGAAACAATGGAGACAATCTCGGACGCAGGCGGTACAAGCCGAAAAAACCAAACGAGGGAGAATACCCAAATGACCGAAAAACCAAGCGATGCCGCAACGTTTAGCAGGCAGCAATACGCCACCGCCGATAAATTCAAGGCGCGAATCTACCTCCACGCAAACTTCAGCACGAACAAATATCCATGGCCGCTATGGGTGTTCGACCAAATCCATGCGGGAGATCATGCCAACGTTCTGGAGCTGGGCTGCGGCAACGGACTCTTGTGGATGGCGAATGCGGGCAGAATCCCCGCCCACTGGAACATCACCCTTTCCGATTATTCCGAAGGCATGCTGGATGCAACCCGGAAGAGCTTGGAGCAAGTCTCCCATGACTTCACATACGAAGCGATCGACGCCCACAGCATTCATTACCCGGATCATACATTCGATACCGTCATCGCCAACCATATGCTCTACCATTTGTCCGACCGGCCTAAAGGTTTGTCGGAGATAGCCCGCATTCTGAAGCCGGGGGGCTCGTTCTACGCAACAACCATCGGATCGAATAACATGCTGGAGATGAAGCAGCTGATGAGGCAATTCGACCCCGATACGAAATACGACCGCGTGCTCGGGTCCATCGAAGCCAACTTCTCCCTTGATAACGGGCAGGCGCAGTTGGAACGTTATTTCGACTCCGTTGAGGTACGTTACTACGAAGACGGATTAATTGTCACGGAAGCCGACGCCATCGTGAATTATGTCTTATCCTGCAACGGACTCCAAGAGGACGAGATCGTTCTTGCCCCGGAACGCGCGGAGGAATTCAAAAGCTTCGTCGAGGCTGTTATGAAAGAAACCGGCAGCATTCGGATCACGAAGGAATCCGGGATATTTGTCGGCAGGAGTATTTTGGATAAATATTCCTCATAGAAAAACCAACCTTTTAAAAACCATCCCTTTTGTCGATATCCCTTTCACTCAGGTCCCTCCTTCCAATTCGCATGACGAGGGAACGCGGGATTTGAAGACGAAGCACCTTCCTGGCAGCATGCAGCAATCTCCGCTTGATGCCGTCCTTATGTCGATATCCCGTTGGCTCAGGAAGAAAAAGCTTGGATGAAACCATCGAACTGTTTTGACTTCATCGAATCACGCTGCCATGTCTTTAACAATGATTGAATCCTAAATGAATGCGAGCCTTGAAAACGGGACCTTTCTAACTTAGCGAACGGTCACAAAAATCCCACTATTTCCTGAACTAGCGGGATATCGGCAAAAGCTCAACTGGCTCCTGAACTAGCGGGATATCGACAAAAGCTCAACTTGCTCCTGAGCAAGCGGGATATCGACAAAAGCTCTAACTCGCTCCTGAGCAAGCAGGATATCGACAAAAGCTCAAACTCACTCCTGAGCAAGCGGTATATCGACAAAAGCTCAAACTCACTCCTGAGCAAGCGGGATATCGACAAAAGCTCAAGCTCCTGAGCAAGCGGGATATCGACAAAAGCTCTAACTCGCTCCTGAGCAAGCGGGATATCGACAAAAGCTTTTAACTCGCTCCTCAGCAAGCGGGATACCGACAAAAGCTCTAACTCGTACCTGAGCAAACAGGATATCGACAAAAGCTCTAACTCGTACCTGAGCAAGCGGGATATCGACAAAAGCTCTAACTCGTCCCTGAGCAAGTGGGATATCGACATAGCTCAGCCTGCTCCTGAGCAAGCGGGATACCGACAAAAGCTCAAACTCGCTCCTGAACTAGCGGCCCGCCCCCTAGCCGCCGTTGAAAATTTTGCCGACATCGGTCATGTCTTTCTCTTCCTGCAGCTTCCCAACCACGGACCAGCCGTATACTTTGCCTGATCGGGTCAACGCACAGCCGTCATGCCCGTCGCTTGCAATCGAAACGATATCTTGATTGGCGTGCTAGACGCCCTGATCGAAGTTTGCCCCCACATCGAACCGTCGTCCATCAGGAACGTTTCTTTGTCGAGAACCGAAACGATCTTGGACTTGCCTCCCACCGCAGTCTCCGCAGAAGACGCGTAGGCCGCCAACACATGGACCATCATAGCCAAAACGAGCCCAAACACTAGCTTTTTCATCCCTGTAACTCTCTCCCATCTAGCAACATATATGTGGACAATATTGGAATGATATCACGGCAAAAGAACAAAATCGACAAAAAAAGAGACTTACGGCCTATGTGCCATAAGTCCCTATTTCGTGTATCCGTAGTCGAGCTTGTTTCCTCTAATTTCCTCTACAATGGCGTTCACCCCGATGGCGATTTGCTCCGGCGTCGTCCTGGAGATGCTGATTCGCAGAAACTTTTCCCGGTCCAAATAATCGGACAAATAGAAGCGACCGCCATGTACCATAATAATTCCCCTTCGTGCCAGCCTGGCTACCAGTTGGTCCAAATTTGCGGTCCGCGGAACTTTAACATGCATATGAACGCCGGATGCCCCCTGAGGGACCTCCAGCAAACCGTCGTTGTTATAATCCGATATGGCCTCGTAAAAAGCGCGAATTCGCTGGGCATATATGTCTCTGATCCGGTGCTTATGGCGATCGTACATGCCGTTCTTGATGTAAATCTCCAGCGCCGCTTGGGACAGTAATGAAGTATCGACGTATGATTTGTGGCGATGGAACGGCTGTATCAGTTGATCGGGCAACACTGCGGCGCCTAAACGCAAGCCGGGGAACACGATTTTGGAAAAGCTTTTTAAATAAACGACATGCGAAGTCCGGTCATAAGCGTGAATCGGCTCGAATCCGCGTTCCTCCCCAAGATCGGCCATATAATCGTCTTCCACGACGTAAACGTCGTATTTGCCGGCCAGCTTCGCAATCGCTTTGCGCGTCTCTTCCGAGTACGAAGTTCCCAGTGGATTATGGTAACGCGACATCGTGTAAAAAAATTTGATCCCATCATGCTTGAATCGATATTCCAGCTCCTGCAAATCGATCCCTGCCGCCGTTCTGGAAAGGCCGGCTACCGGGACGCCTTCCTCTTCCAAAAATCGCAAATATAGATCATAGGTCGGCTGTTCGACGAGGATCGTTTGCTTGCCGTTCGGAAACGGCATTTTGGCCAAAATCGTTAAAGCCTGCTGGACGCTGGATGTTATGATGATTTGATCAACCTTTGCAAAAACCTGGTCATTCGCGAGGTGAGACACAAGGGTATGCCGCAGCGATTCGAGCCCCAGCGCGTCACCGTATGTGAACAGCTCGTATTTGTATATATCGATCGCCTTGTTCAAGCAATGCTGGAAATCAATATAAGGAAAAGCGTGCAAATCCGGCGACGCCGATGTGAAGTCAATCTTCGCATGCTCCTGGTCCAGCGGCCGCTCCGGTTTCCCCACAACGTAGTATCCGCTTTGCGGGATGGAATAAATGAGATGGCGCCGTTCCAATTCCGAATAAGCGCGGGATATCGTGCTGACGCTGCATCCGTACGACGCTGCGGCGGAGCGGACCGAAGGCAGCTTCTGCCCGGGGCGGTAGGCCCCCTCGTTCATCCGGCGCTCCATGTCCGTCAGGATCAGGTCGTATTTTCTCATGGCTTAGGCATGCCGAGGTCGGCTGTTTTCGCTTGCGTGACGGCGATCAGATCGGTGCCGCTTAATACGATTTCCAGCCCCCATTTGCCTCCGCTAATGCCCACTTCGTCCAATTCAAGCGCCGTCAGGTGGATGAAAGTCGGAAACTTCTTCTTCATCCCAAGCGGTGATACGCCTCCGCGAACATAACCCGTCAACGCCAAGATTTCGCTTACCGGAACCATCGCTACGCTCTTGTTGCCGCTAACGGCGGCGGCGCTTTTCAGGTTCAGCTCCAGATCGCCGGGCAGGCATACGACGAGTGGACCTGTGCGATCGCCCTTGAGGACCAATGTCTTGAACACCGACGCTGCGGGCAAACCGAGCTTATCCGCGGCGGTTGCGGCATTAAAATTGTCTTCATCGATTTCATATTGCATGAGCCGGTAGGCCACGCGGGCGGCATCCAGCATGCGGGCGGCATTTGTTTTCATAGCGTTCTCCTGATTCGTTAAGTGGTAGTTTTATTATATACCATAAAAGGGCACTTTCGTTGCGTGCTTCTCTCAACTGTATCGATACAGTACTCGATTTTCGTTATTGTTAGCAGTTCCGTACTGCCTTACATTGATCCTAATGGAGAACGTCGTTCGCCGGCACAACTCCCGAAATTTGCTTTAAGGAAAGGATGTTGTCTTATGAGTACCAACACCAACAACGGACTAAAGCTTGCTTATTTGCTTGCCGTACTGAATGCCGTCATTATCGGCTTTTCGTTTCTGTTCGCGAAGACGGCGCTGGAGCACGGCTCGCCGCTCGACACCTTGACCTTTCGCTTCGCCGCATCGTTTCTGGTCATGTCGATTCCCGTAGCATTCGGCTGGGTGAAGCTCCGCTATCGCGGCAAGCCGCTGCATAAACTGATGCTGCTGTCGCTGACGTATCCGCTCGCTTTCTTCACGCTGCAGGCGTTCGGACTGCAGCACGCCTCCTCTGCCGAAGGCGGCATTCTGTATGCATTTACGCCTGTCGTCACGATGCTGTTCGCCGCGTTATTTTTGAAGGAAACGACCACACTTTTGCAGAAGCTATCGATTTTCCTTTCGGTGTTCGGCGTGGTGTTTATTTTCGTCATGAAAGGGGGACGCCTGGACCTGTCGAATATGCTCGGCATTTCGCTGCTGTTCTTGACCTGCGTCGCTTTCGCAAGCTACGGCGTGCTTGCCCGCTCGCTGTCGAAGCAGTTCAGTCCGCCTGAAATCAGCTATTTCATGCTCGGTCTCGGATTTGTCACTTTTCTGGTCGTATCTCTTGCCGAACACGCATCGTTGAATACAATGGACCGTTTCTTCGTCCCGCTCGCAAGCGGCACTTTTCTTGTTGCGATTCTGTTCCTAGGCATCGCGTCGTCTCTCGTCACCGCATTGACGAGCAACTATATACTGTCCAAGATGGAAGCTTCGAAAATGAGCGTATTCTCCAACCTGTCGACCATTGTTTCCATGCTGGCGGGGGCTTTGTTCCTCGGCGAAAGCATTACGGGTTATCATGTCGTCGGCTCTGTGCTGATTATTGCGGGCGTCGTGGGGGCGAATAAGCTCGGAGGCAGCAAATCCGGCGTAAAGCCTAAGCCGATAATCAAGGAGCGCGCGGTTCGCGGTCAAGAAAATTGAGCGGCTGTCGCTGGATGAAAATGCGTTCCCCCAAGCAGTAGACCTGCCCTCCGCTCTGAGGTAAACTAGGAGATGAAAGTCGCGACTAGCTGACGTAAATTGAGGACGGAGGAATGGATCATATGAGCACGAAACGTTATGATTTTGACCGCTCGATCGACAGGCGCAATACGCGCTCGTATAAATGGGACCAGTCGGAGAAGCTGTTCGGGGAGAAGGACATTCTTCCGCTATGGGTTGCCGACATGGATTTCGAAAGCCCGCCCGCCGTTCGCGAAGCGATTATGAAACGGGCCTCGCAAAGCACGTACGGGTATACGATCCGGACGGAAGATTTCGTGGATGCGATCGTCAAGTGGTTTCGGAAACGCCACAACTGGGTGATCGATCCGAATTGGCTGTCCGATACGCCGGGCATCGTGCCTGCGTTAAGCTTGGCCGTTGAGCAATTCAGCGAGCCGGGGAGCAAAGTCATCTTGCAATCGCCTGTATATTACCCATTCTACGATGTCATTAAGTTGAACGGGCGCGAGGTGGCCAAAAGCCCGCTTATCGAACGCAACGGGCGATTCGAGATGGACTATGACAACCTGGAAGAATGGATGCGCGGCGGAGCGAAGCTGATGCTGCTGTGCAGCCCGCACAACCCGGGCGGACGCGTATGGGAGAAAGAAGAGCTGCTTCGCCTCGGCGAGCTGTGCCGCAAATACGACGTCATCGTCGTATCCGACGAAATTCACTGCGACCTTGCGCTGCCGGGTCATACGCACTATCCGTTCGCGTCGTTGTCGGAAGACCATGCGAACCGGACGCTTACTTGCCTCGCACCGACGAAAACGTTCAACCTTCCGGGCCTGCAAGCATCCTATGTCGTAACGCCGAATCCGGAGCTGAAACGCAAGCTCGACTCCCGGATCAAAGCGCTCAGCCTGCATATGATGCACTATTTCTTCCCGGATGCCGTAATCGCCGCCTACAACGAAAGCGAAGGCTGGCTGGACGAACTGCTCGTTTATATTCAAGGCAACGTCGACTACGCCATCTCGTATTTGGCGGAGCATTTGCCGGAAGTGAAGCCGATGCGGCCGGAAGGCACATACCTGTTATGGGTTGACTGCCGCGGACTCGGCAAAGACGTGAAAGGCTTGAAGGAGCTCATGTTCCAGCAAGCAAAAGTCGCGTTCAGCGAAGGGTCGGTATTCGGCAGCGAAGGCTACCTGCGAATCAATTTGGCTTGTCCGCGGGCAATCGTGGAGGAAGCGCTGGAACGTTTCTGCCGCGCCGCGCGCGAGAGCTTGAAGTGAAGAAAGGCCTCATTGCAAAACGTAAGCTGCAATCGCATTAATATAAAAAGCTTCAGGCTGCCGAAAATATTTCGACTGACCTGAAGCTTCTTTATGTTAGCGTCGTATGGACTTCCTAGTTCTATCTCCCGGTCATACGCAGCGTTTGTTCCCCCAAACCCACGTATGAAGCTGCGGCAGTACCCTGACCTGCTTCAATTGCTCGGATGCCATGACCTTTGCGATCAGCCATTCGTAACGCGTGATAAGGCGGTTCCGCAGCACATCGCAGTCCGCTTCCGCGACATCGTCGTTACCCGCCTGCAGATACATAGGTACCTTAGGATAACGGAGATGCACATTTACCGCGTATTCTAAATCTCCCTCGTCAAAAACAACGACCTTCAAGCTGAAGTTCCGCTTCTGGTTCAAGAGCCGATCCACGATATCGTCAAGCTTCTGCCAATCGGTCTCCATCGTAGAGCTTGGAGGCTTCGGCGAAAGCGTTAAGTCGTCGATGTCCAAAAACCAATCCTGCCACCGGCTTCCTTGCGTTTCCAGCGCAACGCCGATCCCCTGCTCATGCAGTACATCGACCAAGTCCCCGACCTGCTTGAGTAAAGCGGGATTGCCCCCGGAAATCGTAACATGGCCGAAAGCCGCTCCTCCCAAGCGGCGCAGTTCATTCACAACCTCATCTGCCGTCATCCACTGGATTTCATGCTTCGCCGATCCGTCCCAAGTAAAGCTGGAGTCGCACCAAGTGCAGGCATAATCACAGCCGGCCGTGCGGACGAACATCGTTTTTTGCCCGATCACCATGCCTTCTCCCTGGATGGTGGGACCAAATATTTCGAGAACGGGAATGCGGTTATTCTCCATGCCGATCCCCCGCTTTCGGACGGTATACGACATAGCTGGTTGGCGTTTCCCTCAAAAAAACTTGCAGGCAAACAGGCCGATTGGCCGTATCGTCCAAGTGGCGCTGAATGAGGTCGGCCATTGTTCTCGCGACGATCTCGGTTGTCGGAAATCGGCGGGAATCCCCGTCGTCGAAGCAGGCGATATCGTCATTCAAAAGCGTATGATCAAAACGGTCGTGAATCAGCTGCTTGATCGTCGCAAAATTAACGAGGAACCCCGACGCATCCAGTTCATTTCCGGCAATGGTGATATTGGCGAAATACGTATGTCCATGCATCTGACGGCATTTGCCGGCATCTTCGCTTGGGATATAATGAGCCGCCGCGAAGTGAATGTCCTTGTTCAATTCATACTTGAAAGAATGCTGGATCGAAGGATAAATTTGTTGAATCATCGCTTGTCCACCTCGCCTCGCGTTGCCAGATACTCGTCCAAGCCTTTGCGGCGAAGCCGGCAAGCAGGACATTCCCCGCAGCCGTCGGCAATGCTTCCGTTGTAGCAGGTGACGGTTTTATGGCGCACAAATTCGAAAGCGCCAAGACGATCCGCCAGCGCCCAGGTTTCCGATTTATCGATCCACATTAACGGAGTTTCAATAACGAAAGGGTAATCCATCGATAAATTCAACGTCACGTTCAGCGATTTGATGAACACGTCCCGGCAGTCCGGATAACCGCTAAAATCCGTTTCGCATACGCCCGTGACGATATGCCGGGCCCCGATCTGCTTCGCCAAGACGGCAGCGAATGACAAGAACAGCAAATTCCGGCCGTCGACGAAGGTAGTAGGAAGCTTTCCCGGCTCCTCCTCAATCGCGATATCATCCCGCGTAAGCGCGTTGGGAGCCAACTGATTCAATAAGGACATGTCCAGCACATGATGTCTGATCCCTAATTCCTTGGCAATGCTTGCGGCGCATTCCAACTCGATCTTGTGGCGCTGTCCGTAATTAAACGTAATGGCTTCGACTTCTTGGAATCGTTCCCGCGCCCAGAACAGGCAGGTCGTGCTGTCTTGACCGCCGCTGAATACGACGATCGCTTTGTTTTGTTTCATCGTCAATCTCCTCTTTTTCTCATCGTTGAACTTGAGAAGAAGAGATTCTTGGAACGTGCTATAAAGAAACCCTAAAGGAAGAAAACGATACCTTGCGCGATATCGTTTTCCTTAGTTTTTTATAGAGGGAGTTCGCGAACCTCTCCCGAAAACGGCAAGCGGGAGGCTCGCCGGTTCCGGATTTCTTCTTTAGTTATCCGTACTATAGCATAGAAACCCGGGGATGTGAAAGATGCATAATCTGGTTATTCCGCCTCGGGATACTCCGCCTTGAGCTGCTCGATCGAATCGAACTTCGGCGTTTCGAACAAAAACTTGGCCGGCGCTTTATCCGTCCGATTTTTGACGATATGGCCGTATACCTTGCCTTGCTTCTCGAATACAAACATCGTTTTGCCGGGTTCTTCCCGCAATGGATATTGAATGGGCATCCGCAGCACCTCCGACTTATTGGATTCTACAAGGCGACGGATAATCCTTCCAAATATCACCCACGGAATTGAATCATTTCATCGTCTGGGTGAAAAGCTCATGGTAAAAACCATGTTCACGAAGCAGCTCTTCATGGGATCCTTGCTCGAGAAGTCTTCCTTCCTTCAGAACGATAATGCGGTCGGCATTCCTAACCGTATTCAAGCGATGAGCTATAATGAAGCTAGTTCGCCCACGCATCAGACGCTGCAACGCTTCCTGGATTTGAAGCTCCGTAATCGTATCGATGCTGCTCGTCGCCTCATCCAGTATGAGAACGGCAGGATTCGCCACAATGGCCCTCGCGATCGAGATCAACTGCTTCTGGCCTTGGCTGATGCCTGCGCCTTCGTGCTTCAGCATCGTGTCGTAGCCGTCCGGCAGCTTCATAATAAACGAATGGGCGTTGGCTTCCTTCGCCGCTTCCGCGATCTCTTCGTCGGTTGCGTCCAGCCGCCCGTAACGAATGTTGTCCCGAATCGTTCCCCGGAACAAGAACGAATCCTGCAGCACAAAGGCCATATGCGCGCGAAGGCTTTCGCGCCGGATCGTCTTGACGTCGTGGCCGTCGATGCGGATCACGCCGCTATCTGCGTCGTAAAACCGCGAGAGCAGGTTGATCACCGTCGTTTTGCCCGCTCCGGTCGGACCGACCAAAGCGATCGTTTCCCCCGGCTTCGCTTCAAAGCTCAAATCGGCGATCGTCTCGCCATCCTGCTCGTAAGAGAAGCAAACATCCGAGAATTGTACATGCCCTTCCACACGTTCCAGCGATACCGCCGTTCGTTCATCGTTGCGCTCCTCTTCCTCGTCCAGTAGCTCGAACACCCGCTCCGCGCCGGCCACCGCCGACAGCACGGTGTTGAACTGGTTCGCGAGGTCGCTCAGCGGTCTTGTGAACTGCCGCGAATATTCGGCGAAAATAACGATCGTTCCGATCGTAATCGCGCCGTTCAGCGCAAACACGCCTCCGATGCCCGCCACGATCACGAAGCTTAAGTTGTTCAATGCGTTCATCAGCTTCGGAATGAAGCCCGTGAATGTTTGCGCCCAGAAGGCGGATACCTTCAGCCGCTCGTTTTTGCCGCGGAATTCGGCCATCAATTTGGTTTCCAGCGAAAAGCTTTTGACGATCATTTGCCCGGACATCGTTTCCTCGATAAATCCGTTCATATCGCCCAAATTCCGCTGCTGCTCCTTGAATAACCGGCCGGTCCGAGAAGTGATCCAGCGCAAGCCGTAAATTAATAACGGCACGACGATCAAGGTCAGCAGGGTGAGCTGCGGGCTCAGCCAAATCATGACGGACAAAGTTCCGAGCAGGGTCAGCACGCTGGAGATCACCTGAATGAACGAGCTGTTCAGCGTAGAGCTCACGTTATCGATATCGTTCGTCACGCGGCTCATCAGCTCGCCATGGCGGCGCTTGTCGAAAAACGAAATCGGCAGCTTGTGCAAATGCCGGAACAGCTCGGTCCGCATCCGGTATACCGTGTTTTGCGCGATGCCAATCATCCATACGTTCTGCAGCCAGAGCGATAGCGAATAAAAGGCGTATACGCCGGCCAGTCCGATGAGAAGCTGCAGCAGGCCGTCGTGGCTTCGGTCTACGATGTAGTCGTCGATGGCGCGGCCGATCAGGAACGGACCTAGCAGTGCCAGCAGCGAGCTTGCCACCACCATGCATAGAACCGCTGCCAGCTTGCCTTTGCTTGCGGCAAGGTAAGCCCAGATCCGTTGTAACGTGCCGCGCCAATCTTTGGCTCCCCGTTTGCCCTTGGCCGTGTCCCCTGCTTGGGGAGCGGTTTGGCCCATAGCTTGTTTCCCTTTTGGCTGCTGCTTTCCTCTAGGATATTGAAAAGGTTTGCTTAATTCCTTGAGCATCCTCAGCGCCCTCCTCTCCGACCTGCGAACGGTATATGCGCTGATATAAGGAGGAGTGACGCACGAGCTCGTCATGGCTTCCCGCAGCAAGAACGGCGCCGTCCTCCAGCAGCACGATACGGTCCGCGCCCGTTGCCGTGCTTATTTTTTGCGTGATCATCAGCGTCGTGCAGGATAACGCCTTCAGCTCTTGAAGAAGCTTCGCCTCGGTCTTGACGTCAAGCGCGCTCGTGCTGTCGTCGAGCAGCAGCACCGCCGGCTTGCGAACAAGTGCGCGGGCAATGGATAACCGCTGTTTCTGTCCGCCGGACAAATTGACGCCGCGCTGCCCGATAACCGTATCGTACCCTTGCGGCAGCTTCGCGATCGTATCGTGGATTTGCGCCCGCTTGGCCGCTTCGACGATTTCGTCCTCCGACGCGTATTCGTTGCCCCAGGCGATATTCTCCCTTACGGTTCCGCTGAACAGCATCGCCTCCTGCGGCACATACCCGATAGCTTGACGCACTTCGCCCGGGCTCACGTCGCGAATATCGACGCCGTCGACTCGGATCGCTCCTTGCTCGATATCGTAAAGCCGCAGCAGCAGCTGGAACAGGGTTGATTTGCCCGATCCCGTCGCGCCCATGATCGCAATTCGTTCCCCGCCTCTTGCCCGGAAGCTGACGCCATCCAGCACCTCAGCCCGGCTGCCCGGGTAACGGAACGAAACGCGCTCAAATTCAACATCGCCCTCTCCCCTATTTCCGCTTACCGCACCGATCTTCGACTGCAAGGCAACTCCGGTTACGTCCTCGGTTTCCAGCACTTCGGAGATGCGGGCGGCGGAAGCCTTGGCCCGGGCAAAAGCCATGATGATCATCGACACGATCGATAGCGCAGCCGTAATGCGCACCGCGTAGTTGACGACGGCGACGACGGCTCCGACACTGGCACCGCCGCTGTCGATCTGATGTCTGCCGTACCATAAAACGACGATTACGCTCACGTTCATAATGAGCAGGACTACCGGCATGGACGATTCAACGATGCGGAGCGCGGATACGGTCCGATCCATCAGCTCGCCGCTCGCCCGGGTGAACCGCTGCACCTCGTGCTTCCGCCGAAGAAACGCTTTGATCAGCCGCATCCTCGACAAATTTTCCTGCATGACGCCGTTCACGCCATCGAGCTTCTCCTGAACCGAGCGGAACAGCTTGCCCGTTAGCTTCATCACTTGCAGCAGAAACAGAACAACAACCGGGATCATAACCGCTACGATAAACGCAAGCTTGGCATGAACGACGAATGCCATCGTCACGCCGCCGATGACGAGCAGCGGAGCGCGCATGGCGATACGCAAGCCCATAAACAACGTATTCTGAATTTGCGTGACATCGTTCGTCAATCGCGTAATCAAAGATGAGGTCGCAAAACGGCTGAATGCCGCGAATGTAAGCGATTGTATTTTGCCGTACAGCTTTTCCCGGATATCCGCACCGAAACTTTGGCTCGCGTGGGCTGCATAAAACGAGTTAATCAATCCCGAAGCGAATGAAACGATCGTGAACAAGGCCATGACACCGCCCCACAACAGGACGACGGAGATATCTCCCTTCAAGATGCCGTCGTCAATCATCTTCGACATGAACAACGGCTGGAGCAGCTCGACGACCAACTCCACGAGCATTAGAAACAAGGCTACGCCCATAGCAAGGCGGTACGGTTTCAAAAAGGGCAATATCCCGCGCATGATCGGCCTCCTCTGCCTGACGCCGAATGGATGTCCGTCCATTTCTTCCGGCTACATATTTTCGCTATTATTATAGTCCCGATGGAGAAGGGCAGCAATGGATATTACCATAATATTACAATTCAAAATGAATATATGAAGCTTCCATGGGGAATATGACTTCAATGAAACTCGCACTTTCATGTCAAAAGGTTCCAAATATATAATTAGGATTAAAAAAGGGGGAGTTTCTACTGGATATCAACCTGCATAAAGTTCCGGTTGAAGAAAGACAAGTACTGGAACATCTTATTGAATACTATGTGTATGATTTTAGCGAGTACTTGGACATTGAATTATCGGAAAACGGGAATTTCGGATTTTATTCGTTAGATCCATACTGGGATGATCAAGTCAATCACTCTTCATTCATCGTCAAATTAAACGATACAATAATAGGTTTTGTCCTGGTTAAAAGAGTAGAGAAGAATGGAAAGGAAATAAACAAGATTGCAGAGTTTTTTATTGCGAAGAGATATAGACGAAATGGGTACGGTAAAAATATTGCTAAAAAAATATTCGATATGTATAGAGGATCGTGGGAAGTGACCCAAATTGAAAAGAATATGCCGGCACAAGTTTTCTGGCGTAATGTCATTTCGGAATATACAAATGATAGATATGAGGAGCAGTTTTACGATGGAAAATTCCATCAAACATTCGTGAACTACTAGTAGAGCTTCTATCCATAAAAAAGCATCACACACGTCAACGCGCGGCTATTTCGATTAGACATTTGCCCTTCGATTCAATACACTCGAAGTATGTACTTATTCCAGCAGCAAAGCGAGGGGAAGCTCACGATGAAATACCATCGTCTTGGAGGCAGCGGGCTGCATGTGTCCGCGCTCGGTTTGGGCACGAATTCGTTCGGCGGACGCGCCGACGCGCAAACTTCGGCCGATATCATCCATTTTGCACTCGAGCAGGGGATTAATTTTATCGATACGGCCAACATTTATACCCGCTCCCAATCGGAGAGCATCATTGGCGACGCATTGACGGGAAAACGTCACAATGTCGTATTGGCGACGAAGGCCGGCTTGGTGAAAGGTCCGGGGATCAATGAACGGGGCTCGTCCCGTTATCATCTCATGCTGGAGCTGGAAGGCAGCTTGAAGCGGCTCAAAACCGATTACGTCGACCTGTACCAAATCCATACGTTCGATCCGAACACGCCTCTGGAGGAAACGCTTCGCGCTTTGGACGACATGGTACGATCGGGCAAAGTGCGCTATATCGGCGCCTCGAACTATGCCGCATGGGAGCTGATGAAGGCGATTGGCATAAGCGAGCTTAAGGGGCTGAACCGTTACGTTTCCACGCAAATCAGCTACTCCTTGGCGGACCGGACGCCGGAGCAAGAGTTTGTCCCGATGTGCTTGGATCAAGGCGTCGGCATCATCCCGTATTTTCCGCTGGCCGGGGGCATATTGACCGGCAAATACAACACGCCGGGCAGCGTTCCGGCCGGTTCGCGAATCGAGAAAGAGCCGAATTTCGCCAAGTTTATCAACGATCGCACGATCGCCCTGGGTCAAGGCGTGAGCGCGCTCGCCGATCAGCTCGGCTGTTCGGCCGGCGTCCTTTCGCTTGCTTGGCTCATTCGGCAGCCGGCGGTGTCTTCCGTAATCGTTGGCGCGACAAGCGTCGCGCAGCTGGCCGACAATTTGCCCAGCGCCTCCTTAACGCTTGACGAGGATACGCTGCAGCAGCTAGCGCACCTGAGCCGGCCATTCCGCAGCGGGGAGCCGCTTGCTTTTTACCGTTTGCCGTAAATGCCAGTCGGAACGCAAAAAACCACGCGGAGGGGACCATGTTGTCCCTTCCGTGCGGCATGTTGTTACTTAAGCTCCATATTATCGTTTTCCGCTTAAGACCCCCGTCTTCGAACGAATGTCCGTTTCCTGCATATAAAACTCCATCAGCTTCCGATCCGCTACGTGATGGCTGATCTGCATGAGCTTCTCCGCCGCCTCATCCGCCGCACAGTCGCTGTTCTGGTTCGTGCTTTGATGTAAAGCGCGATGAATGATTTCGTAAAGCATACCCAATTTCAATCACCTTCCTTATATCGTGTGGCGTTATTATTAATTGACGCTCTTGCTTCCCGCTCACAGGTCATCCAGCATATCCGTCACCTTGCCCGTCGCCCGATCCACTTCAAGCCATGCGCCAGTCGCCGTATGTTCGTCGTCATCGCTATTGCGAACCAGCTCGTAGATGTGAATCGTCACGGTTTTATCGTTTGACGAATCCAACTCTTGGATAAAAATCGAGCCGATATTATGCTCGTCGCGGGTATTGTTCTCGGCACGAGTCTTGCCATCGATGCCCATCGCGACATAAAAAGCTTCCTCGTCCGTCAGCGGCGCATCCATGTTCGTCATGTTCTCGTCGAACCGCTCCATCAAAACTTCCTGGTACCGGTCGAATTCCGCCTTGCGCGTCGCTTCGTATATGGTGTCATCGCCATAACCAAGCCTCTTCAACGCTTTGCTCAGCTTGGTGCGTTCCCCACCAGGCCCAATCTCCCCTATGTTCAAGAACGACTTCTTCCGCTCGTCATATTGAACGAGATATTCCGAAACGATAACGTCGCGATGGATTGTGCTGTGCGACTGCAGCAGAAGCAGCTGCTTGCCCTCCTCCGAATAGATCGTCAGCATATCGGTAAAGCCTTCGCGGTACGTTTCTTCCAATTGAACGGCATTGTACAGCTTCTTTTGAAACGGAGTATCCTCCGCGGCAGACCGGAACAAATAAAAATAGCCTTTAGGCTCGGCATTAGCCCCGCCAAAAGATTCCGACTCAGGGTAGTCGATCTCAAGGCGATTATCCTCGACGGTAACGGTCACGGCTTTATACTGCTCGTCGGTCAGCTTGACGACGCCTCCCTGAACGGTGAAATCCGACTCGATCGAGCCGATATGATGCGATAGCCCGGTCATGATATTCACCTCCAACCGGTAAAGGCCTTTCTTCTTCTTCGTGACGATGGCTTCCCCGAACCAAAGCGGGCTATCGCCCGCAACCTTGTATACACCTTCGACGATTGCAATCGAGGCGTTCGTCCCCTTAGAATCGGAAGGCGCCTTTTGTTCGGTGCCCGGCGATTCCGTCGGGATTTGCGGAGTCGAGGACGGCGTTGCGGATGTAGACGGCTCTGTTTTTGCCGGCTCCGGCTCCGGCTCCGGCTCCTTCGATTCAACTCCCTTCGATTCCGGTTGAGTCGCTCCCGTTCCCGAATCGATCAAATCCGGTTGGCCCGTTCCCTCTGCCGCCGTGCTCGAGGCTACCTCCTCCTGCGGCATTACAGGTTTTTCTCCGGCCCCGGATTGGCAGCCCCCGATGACGACAGCGACGGTACCGGTCAGAAACATGTATAATATTCTTTGTTTCAGCATCTGCATAGGAAATCCTCATTCATCTGTTTGGACTTGATCATTCGATAATTACGGCGAATCATTGCGACGAACCATCAAATTATACCATAATTGCACAATTCCGCATGAGAACGGAGTACCAAAAAAATCCATGACATGTAGCCTCGCAGACGAACTCCTTCATACGGAGCACGTTTGGGGGCTGAACATGCCGAGCCGGGAAAACGGCTTACTTATGGATTGATTACATTGCCGCTTGAAATATCATTGGATTTGAGCTTCATGACAGCATGATTTAACGTGTTGTTCGTGATCGTGAACGGTTCGGCGCCTACGCCGGCGTACTCCGTCGAAATCCCCGTAATTCCCGCTATATCCGATGTAACCTGGTTGTTACGGATCGTTGTGTCTGCGACTTTCGCCGGATTCATCCGGTCCCAGTAGTAGCCGATATAAACGATCGGAACGGCGGCCGATGCCCCAGTTGCCGTAATCGTGTTGCCATCGATTAGCACTTTTTTGTCTTGACGAATGGATATGGCCGAGCCGGGACCTTTCATCGCAAAATTCGAATTCGTGACGGTCAGGTCGAGATTGGGACTTTCCCCGCATAGCCCGCCGCCGCCGCTTGTATTTCCTGCAAAAGTCGCATGGTCAAAGACGTATTTGCCGCCCGTTTTTAACAGAACACAAGCTTTGCCGCCCTCCCCGGCTTCGAAATAACTGTTGGTATAATTGCCGTCCAGCAGATTGATGCCTTGAACCGGGTTGTAGCCGACAACCCGCAGGTTGTCGAATTCATGATATGCCGCACCACCGCCCCCTATGGAACGAAGGGAAGGACTGCCAGATATCGTGACGTTCTTAAAGCTAGTTCCGGCATCCCCCCAAATGCTCAGACCTGTGTCCCGATCGGAACTTGTAATGTTCAGGTTTACATTTGCAAGCTGGATCCCGCCGTACACATTGTTGGTTACGCTGATGCGGGTGTCTGTCGCATTCAAGCCGTCAACGATAATCTGATTGCCCGTGAAGGTTGCCGCCCCTCCCGACATCGTATTGTTAACGAATTGGATGTCTTTGCTCGCCTTGATGTTCGTTTGTTCAAACGTATTGTTTTGCACGGTTGCGCCGCCTGCGAACGCTTCGCCCTCCAATACCCCGTACGCCCCTATGGAGTTGAATTGGTTGTTTTCAATTAATGCACCGTAGCCGTCATACAACAAGACATCGTTCCGGACGTTTCCATAAAACGTGTTTCCACGGATCGTCACGTCTTCATTCTTCGCCCCGTTGGCAGCTGTCACGTTAACTCCGGACATCGACGCAATTCCATTCGTGTCATGAATGATATTGTTCTCGATCAGCATGTTCGTTGCGCCGCTAACCGTAACTCCCTGGCGCCGGTTTGAAGCCAGCTCCGAATTGCGAATGATCGTGTTTGTCGAAGGTGCGCGATTCCAATACTCGCCGTATATTCCGTCGGCTGAAGCTTGATCGACCGTGAGGCGCATCTGCGTGGCTCCGTTCGGAATCGAAACGCGTTCGCGAATATTGGCATCGGCGCTGGAAATAAAGTTCATAGCGCTATCATAGAAAAACACATGAATCGGGACTATCGCATTGCGCCAGTTCGATAATTCAAACCAACGTTCCGCTTGAAAACGGGCATTCGTCAGCGGGAATGTTTTATTGGTCCGAATTTTGGAGGCATCGGGCGTCTTCTGTCCATTCGCGTCCAATGCTCCGGATTCGAAGTTTCCGGCATTCACGGCGCTTCCCATTACGGCTTGCGTGCCAACGACAACAGCGTCTCCGGTGAAATTATACGCTTTTACTCTGTCGACAACGGTATTTTTGGCGCTTTCAATGAAAATGCCATGCCCGTTTTCATGCGTGCCGGAAGAATACGGAGTGTCTTTCTTCGAATAATCATGGGTATCCCGGTCACCGACAACCTGCCCTCCCTTGATGGTCACTTGATCGTCCCCGTAGCCGACATAAAAGACGCGATAAGACTCTTTGCCGTTTGTTTCCTTCTTCACAATGGCATTCGGCGCCATCTCAAACAATAGATTGCTTAAAATATGAACTTCGCCGGCCACTGGAATCAAATAAGTGCCCACGGGCAAATAAACCGCCGTTATCCCTTGGCCGTGCGCCCATTGAATGGCTTGATTCAAACCGTTCACCGTATTTAAAGCGTCTGTGCCGTCGCTATGGATCCCCCAACGGTCGAGCTCGATCAAATAATGCGAAGGCGTGCCCGTCGCCGAAATTTTGTCGGAGACGCCGCCGCTCCCGCTTACCGCCTCAACCTGAAAGTTGTACGTTGTGCCGAATGAGAGTCCATTCGCATGAAAAGCAGTGCCGCTGACAGGCTCCGTGTTTATTTTCGAGCCGTCTGCATAAATGTTGTAACCAACGACATTGGGGCTCGTGCTTGCTGCCCATGTTAAATCCACGCCGCTCGGCGCCCCTTTTGCGGTGAACCCCGAAGGGGGATTGATCGCGCCCGGCGACTCGTTCGAAAAGAACTTATCGTTCAAATAGGAATTTCGCGCATCCTCCGCATCATATGGCAATCCGAACCATTCTCCGACGTGCGTGTACAAAGCTGCGATTTCCGCCGCGCTCAAGCTGTCCAGATTCGGAATCTGGCTCCCGCTTGCCTGACCGCTGGCGATCAATGGCTGAATACGTTGGTTGAAGAAGTAGGCATCGTCCGAATCGCCATTCAGCCACGTGGCGTTTAATTGCGCAGCCGCCAGATTAAACTTCTGCCATGCCTTATGGATGATGTTCTTCTGAATGGCCGTGCGCTGCTCTACCGTCGGCGCCTGAAAGTCGAGCACGTTAAACCGTCCGATCTGATGTACATGACCGCCCCATGTCGGGGAAAAGTTGGAGGGTGCCCAACGGATCATCATGAAACCCCAGTCTTCTCCATTCAGCGGCACATACTGATAGTACGTTTCCCATGGGATAGTAACCGCCGTCCCCCACCCCGTCGGGATTTCTTCGTTGACCACGGTTACGTTTCCCTGAAACGGCAGGTTATTACGATTTTCCGTTTGCCATTCGTAATATTCGATCGGGCTGCCATTCGTTTGAATAATCATCTGATGATAAGTATTGTCACCCTGTCCGGGCTGAAGGAACATCTCGATCGAACTGTTCTTCAATACGCCGTTCGCTTCCCTTTCCGCCTCATTCGATTGAAAAAAGATTTGCAGTCCTTCTTCGTTGTACGTCATATAAAAGCCCGTATCGCGAGGGCCTCCGGGAGCGATCGTTGTCTCCGTCCAATATTGCACGAACCGGTTCTCCTTGTAGTCCGGATTGTTGAAATAACTGCTGTTGTACCATTCCATCGGCGTCGACAAGTGCTCGGCGGCATATTTCACTTTATATTCGAGCTTGGTTACCGGCGTCGCTCCGAACACGGGCTCGAGGCATGTGAAAATAAGCAAAAACGTGAGCAGCATCGATACGATAAGCTTCGCTTTATTCGGCATGGACGTCCCCTCCTTAGTTCGATGCGGCCAAATCGATCATTTTCATAATATGGGCGATCATTTCGTTCCTGACAAGATTCGCATTGGCCGATCGCTCATTAACGGCTTCGAGCCAAGTTAATGCTTTGTTCGCGGCTGCAACGCGGGCGGAAACGCCGGAGGCGATGGCTTCCTGGGCGAGCTGCTTCAGCTTCGTCGCGTAACGAATATCGTCGATGCCTTCGCGAAACCCTTCGTATGCCATCGTATCGATGACATCCGTTTTCGTCGGATATACGAAGTTGAAGGCTCGGAACGTTGCATCGATGTACTCGCTCCAAACGTTCACGTATTGGCTTTCGAAATACCAGATGTAGTTGTACACAGCATCATAATTCGCTTTATACATCCACATGCCGTGGCGCTGGCGCATAAAATCCGGATTTTCGGGTCCGGAGTGCGGGTACGCATAGTTGGTGATGATCTTGTCGCTGCCTTGCGCATGCCAGACATCTGCTTTCGCGCGCGTCGGTTCGCCGGCCCAGTTCAGAAAATTTTCTTTTACCGCTAAGTTCAGGTGGGTATCATTGCCCGTCGCAAAAATCTTCGCTCCAACGTTTTCTTTGGCATACCGCCATAGTTCCTGCTGCCACATGAGCCGATTCCAATCCGCTTCATCCCATCCGTCAAAATACAGGTTCGTATGGCCGACGGCTGCCGAAACATCGTTGAACGCCGTTTGAATGTAATTTTTCGCGGGCGCAAGCGTTGCCAAATAAGCGGCATATTTATTTTCCATCGTGATTCTGTTCGCGTCCGTCGGGTTGGCTTCATAAGCTTTCTTGGCTACTAGGTAACTGCTATATACGCTGTAGTATTCATTGGACGTAAACGCCGGACCTACGCCAAAGAGCGGGTTCAAATTCATGCCGGCTTGTTGCATCAGCTGCAGCTGGCGAAGGTAGGTTTGCGGTGAATTGAGTTCGTAGACTGCGTTTGGCGGCAAATTGATCACATTATGTTCGACTAAGTTGCGATATTGATTTAGAAGCCTCGTTTCCGCCAGCGCCGTATTGCCTCCCGTTCCGGCCAACGCATTTTTCATCGTGGAGCCATGATACATCATGACATAAAAGTCTTTATTCAAATCGTAATACGTCTTCGGAGCCGGAAGCTCGAACGGCAGCACGCGAATCTTCAGCGTAAGCTCACCCGCAGGCGCTCCGTCCGCGGTAATGCTGATCGTTCCGGTATACACGCCTTCCGGCGTTCCGGCCGGCACTTTCGTCGTAATCCACATCTGCTTCGATTCGCCTTGTTTCAAGGCGACCGGCAATAAAGAAGGGCTGTCTTCGACCGGTGCCGTATAGGAATTAAACGCAGCGGGCGGGCTCCCGGATATATTCACGTATTGTGAGCCTGCCGGATAATCGACGCGCAGGAAATTTTTCTTCTGAACGTGATCAACATGGATTAAGTTTTCGTCATGCAACAGGAGTTCAGGCGTGAGTACATCCTTGGTATCATCGAAGAAATAGCTCTGCCAAGCCGTACCGCCTTGGTACCACGTCTTGACGACATGCATATCAACGGCGCTGGCCGGGATTGTGCCTGAATCTCCCTGCAGGTTATGTACCGTGAAGGTTACCGCACTTACGTCGGCCAGCGGAACAAGCACGAACGAAGCCGCCTCGTATTCGTTTTGCGCCGAAACGACCGCAACTTGATCGCTGATTTTGCCATCGCTTGGAACAATGTCCGGCAGCCGTTTCTCGGGACTGAGCGCCGGCACGTTGTACACGATAAACGGGGAATTCATCCACAGCGAATTGCCGGCGGCCTGGATGTCCGTTCCGAGCTTAACGGCATAGGAGAGCGCTTTTTCGATTTCCGTTTCGCTTTCTTTCGAAACTTCGGAAGCGGTTGCCGTCAGGCTTGCTTCATTGCGCACCTTTTCCAGGTATTGTTTCAACTGAGGGCGATTCGTTGCGTTCACCAATGCATCGAGTTTGTCGGTGAGCCGGGCCCTTTCGCCTTCGGTCAAACCCGCGCCATTCGACGTCGTTGGCCAAATCATCAACAACATGAGGCAGAGCATCAAGCCAAAAATGAGAGGACGCTTTGGCATACAAATTCCTCCTTATCGTTAATGAAAGCGGATACACAAAATTCGAGAATCTAGAGACTAAACACCACCCCTCTCGTCAATATTTTGCAAAACAAATAAACTCACCTCCAAGTACGAAATTTTCATACAGGAAAAAGCGAGTATTAAAACGAATAAGTATTCGGGAATGCTAGAAGAGTGAAGAAGGAATTCAGAGGAACGGAAGCGTGAAACGAATGAAAGTAATAATGGAGAATATGCCGCAATCATTGGTTGACAGCATCATTATAAGAGGAATTAACGCATAAAAATAGGCCGCAAATTTACGAAAATGTCAGATTGTCGATGAAGTTGTGGAACAGCTGCCACGGCATGCTGCTCCACTGTTTTGCCCGAATTATTTCTCCGTATGTTTAGCTTTCTTCCGTGTGCGGTACAAATAATACATCGCAACGATCGCCCCCGGTATCAGAGCATACCAAACCGCCCCGATTTCCATTAAACTTGTGAATAACGTTTTGATATAACTCATGTTCGCAACCCCCTAAACCCTTATTTAACGATTGAGCGGTTCATCCAACGTTTCTTCAAACGATAAATTCGTCGGCTCGTCCAAAAGTTCCGCGCGGTGCTCCACGTTTGTCGTTTCCACGCTTTTGTCCACCTTTTCGAATGAAAACCGGTCCACCCACACATGCCCCGTACCGTGCAATAGAACTCCGAACGAAATGACGGCGCTGTTCTCGGGCACATCCAGAACAACGGCGTATTGATTCCAAAGGTTCGTTCCGACAATCGGCCGGTCGCTCATATTATCGAATTGAAGGACCTCCTCCGACGCGCTGTCCACCCGCATCCATAAGCCCGCAAATTGATCGACGTCTTTTGTTTTCATAAAACATGAAAGCTTCAGTCTTTGCCCTTTATATTGATCTGCCTTAAATTCTTGCATCATCGTTCCGAATTGTTGCGGAACATCCTGCGCCGACTTCGATTTGATATAACCGGACACGCTTCCTTGATGGACAACCTCCCGGTCAATCCCTACTTCATAATGAAACGGATGACTTCCGCTCAAAATCCACCCTTTAATCTCCGTTTTCATCCCTTTTTCCTCCTTTTTGGTTGCAACCTTTGACATGAGCCTTCGATATTGTCCGGGCGGCAAATTGTATATTTTTTTAAATGCGCGCGTAAACGCTTCTTGTGATTCAAAATGGTAATACATTGCCAGGTCGATGATTCGTATGTCGGATTGAAGAAGGGCAACGGCCGCGTTCGCAAGCCGCCTCATGCGAATATAAGCGGCAACGGATATTCCGACGGATGCTTGAAAAATTCGGTGGAAGTGGTATTTTGAAAAACCAGCGCGCTCCGCTATGTCATCGGCCTACATCTTTTCGTGCAATTGAGATTCTATCAAGTCCAACGTTTTTTGAATCGACGGTTCATACTTCATCACAAAATTACCCCCTTTCCAACTTTAGCTTAGCAAAATCCAATGAGCTTGTTTTGACTTTTTTTGCGGTCTTGTCGTTTCAAGATGGCTGGGCGGGTATGTACGTAAAGGTTAAATGAACAAAGTTCCTTGACCCATTATTACGGAACCAAGGAACTTTTCTTAACTTTGTTCAATCGCCCCACGCTCAGCATATTCCATCGCACACGATGAACCTTGTCGTACAGTGCATGAAACTTGCGCTTTGGATTTTCCTTGGCCGCAAGGTATAGTGCTTATGCCACCTGATGCGCTGCGTAACGGACTGAGATGACGTTATTCGGCCAAATATCGGGCTTTCGGCATCATAACGGTCTCGAGAGCCGTTATTTGGCGTATTTGCGGTAAGATTGAATCATTTTTTGCGAAATAGCGCCTCCTCAATCCGTTACAGCTCGGAAACCGCCGTTTTGCCGCAAATAACGGCTCTGGGGTCCGTTACAGTTGGCCCCCACAACTGCCCCATTCCCCTGCAAAGCTCTACGGCTGCCACGCTTCCCACAAGTTGCCGTCGGGATCGGCGAACAGCAGGTTTGGACCGCACGTCTGCCGAATGTCGCCGATAATGTCCACCCCATTTTCCTTGAAACGTTCGAAAAGTTCCTGGATCCGCGGAGTAATGAAACACCCGACTGCATGACGTTTACCTTCATCCTGTGTCCATGAAAAACCTAACCGGCCGCCTTCCGGCCCTGACTGAAGCAGAAACAAGGCAGGCACCGTTTGCCTTAGTCCTGCTCCAGGGAAATTTCCGTCAGCGTCGGGAAATCTCAAGATCGCCATGCCCATCCCAGGCTCAACCGGGTGGATGTTTGATGGCTGGCATCGTAAATTTTTCTGATACCATTGGATGGATGCATATACGTCGCTCACCGGAACGTAAATGCAAGTCAAGCCTGTGATGTCTTCCAGTCTTTCCTCCAATTTGATCTCTTCGTTCATTTGCATGTTCTCTTTTCTCCCTTCATTTCGCGTTAGTTTAGTTTCACTGGTCTACAGTGAGTTGGATGCCATAAGTTATCGCAAACCTGACTTCATGAAAAAATAAATTTTGTTAAAAGAAAAAGCCACGCAACTCAGCTTCCAAACGTACTCCGCAATAAGGGGTTCGTCTGTGATGCCGAACTGCATAGCTTCTTGGCTCTATTCGATCACAATGCCGAAATAAATGCGCAGCGCTTCGTTGTACTCCTCTTCAGTCTGCGGCGTCACAACCTGCACCCCATCCGGGGTGAAAATGCGGAATTCCTTGCCGGCGATCGTATTGCGCCCTTCCTTCGTCCGGATTGCAACCATCGTGTCGTGCAAGAAAATGGAATCCGGCGCGTTTTCGCACCAATACGAGGCCATCGTATAATCCTTCGGCAGCTGCGGCTCTTCCGTAAAGGAATACAGCCGGTGCCACTCGCCGCGCTTCAGCTCGCACAACATCCAGCCGAAGAACGGATCGAGCTCCAGCCGGTAGCATTCGTCGCCTTGCGGGTGTTCCAGTCCGAGTGCCATCCGAATCGGCCTGCGCGGCACGATGCCGCCAACGCCGACGTCGCACAAATACGACTCGCCTTCCGCTTCGACCTTCAGCACGTGGTGGCGCCGTTTCGGCGGCTTGTTCGGCTCGTCCCGCCAGAAGCGCGCGAATAAATCGGTCACCGGATAGCCCAGCTCCCGCAGCAGCCAGCCGAACAACGCGTTCAGCTCGAAGCAATACCCGCCGCGGCGGCGAACGACGATTTTGTCGTACAGCTTCTCCACCTCCAGCGAAAGCGGAACGCGGCGCAAAATATCCAAATTTTCATAAGGCACCGCATGAAGATGGCATTCCTGAATATGGGCGAGCGCCACCGCGCTGCCGTCCAGCGGACCGTCATAGCCGATCCGGTCGAGATAGGCGCGGACTTCCGGTTTCACATTCGTATTCGTTTGGCTCATTCGTTCAACTCGTCCCCTTCCATTTGGCAAAAAACGTTAGCATTTAAGCCTATCAAATCACATTTTGCCAAAGGGCGCAACGGAAAAAAATAATGAGCCTCCGCATCTATAGACAACCCTTTGCGCCCGTGCGACAATAAAAAAAAAGCGAACCGGCAGACCGGTTCATTCGAACGAACGGAGGCTTATGCCATGACTCCCTTTACCGATCGCGTCATCCAGCTGATCCGCGGCATCCCCGAAGGCAAGGTGATGACCTATGGCCAAATCGCTGCGCTCGCCGGAAGCCCCCGGGCCGCAAGGCAAGTCGTGCGCATCCTGCATTCCATGAGCATGAAGCACAAGCTGCCCTGGCACCGGGTCATCAACTCCAAAGGTGAGATTGGCATCCAGGAGGACGAAGGCTTCCAAACGCAAGCGCTGCTTCTCGAAAGCGAAGGCGTCGAAATCGTCGGCGCGCGGCGCATCGATTTGGAGACGTACCAGCATTGGCCGGAGTGAGGAAGACGGATTGACCCCTACTATAAAACTCCTTACAGATAATCCAAACTATTAAAAACCAAAATCAACCCCACGATACACATGACCCACGAAACAGCCGATCCTGAATGCTTCGAAAGCTTGATTTGAAGCCTTTCTAATGGTCTTTGCATCACTCGCCCTAATAATAAATGAAATGTAAACAGGATTAAAGGCGGTAAAATCATTATAAAATTATAACCTGCCATAATTGGGAGCCACTGAAAAACTGTTAGATTTGAGGTACTCATAAGTCCAATCGCGGCAAAATACGGAAATGCTGCACCTACTTCAATCAAAGATGTCATAAAACCGAGTGTAATCATGGATTTCTTACTATTTGACTTTGGCCTTGGCAAATCTGTTTTTTTACTCTTTGGGTAGTAAAAGCTAGCTATAAACAGAATTCCCCCAGTGATCAGCATAACCCAACTTACAATCCGATTTTGAAAGATGGAAGAGAACGTAGCCAGAAACGCATCCAGACCTAACATGAAAGCAACGCCTACTGAAAAATAAAGTACTGCGACCGTCAATAAATAAATCATTAAGCGTGAACCTAATCGCTCCTTTTCAGTTAACAGCAGATATACTGTTACTCCCAATGCTGCAGGACTAAGCGTATCTAATAAGGCTAATCCCCCTACCGTGAAAAGGAGTTCAAGAGTCACGATTCTCCTCCTTGCTCCAAGGAAGAGTCCTGTAGGGAGGAAACGTAAATGTCATAGGCTCGCTCCATAAAATCAAGAACTTCCTTATCTATAGGATATAGCCCGAGACTCTCGGATTCCTTTGGGGATCTTCTCAGATCCCATAATTTATTCACAAACTCGTCTTCTCCTTTGAATTCTTCCAATTGTTTTTCAATCATACGACGTATTATGTTTTGCACTCTTGATGAAGCAGGATCATCTTTCGTATATCGTTTTATCTGACCTAGCAAAGCAATCCACTCCATAGAATCAGGGTCTTCTCCACTCATTTTTGGTAGCTTCGTCCAAAGCTTCATTTCCTTATCGTTAAACACGTTCTCCTTGATGGTCGGCAATCTTTTTTTATGTTGATTCGATAGCTGAATAAGTTTCTGTATCGCAAGCCGCTCATCCCCGCCTTCGACTGCAATCCCATTCATCAATTCCCGTAGAGACGACTCTATACTCCTTAATCTTTCTTGCTCTTCAAGGATATAAGCTAACTGGCTTTTCAAACTATTCGACCAATTCCAATTAGAGTCGGATAACATATCTTTAATATCTTGCAACTTGTAACCCATTCCTTTTAAAAATTGGATATATTGAAGCTTCTTCAGTTCCTCTTCTGAATATAGACGGTGTCGCCCTTCTGTTTTGGATGAAGCCGTCAATAATCCAATCTGATCATAGTACCGAAGTGTTCTGACCGTGATTTTAGTTTGTTTCGCAACTTCTTTGATATGAATCAATTACAGACACCTCCGGCGATGGATGCTAATTTTCTTTATCTTTATATACAGCATATTTGATTAGATACCCCAATCCTAGTCCGACTAATACTCCAGGAAATGCTTGACCCAGCATAAGTCCAATCCCTGCTCCTATAATGACACATGCATAAATAAAGATGTCGCCTTGCTTCATATCTTCCATCCCCTTTTGTATAAATCTCCTCTTCCCTCTATTAGCCGACTTAATAGACAGGAGCTTAACCATTGGTTTGATTATACAAAATGACGCAACGTCACTTTCAAGTGTTTTTATGATTAGAATATTCTTTGTTAACAAGAGAAGCCTGCTTCCATTCTTTCTAATGGAAGCAGGCTTCTGATATTCCTTTTTCATCTGATAGATTTCGCTCCCAATTTGGATGCGGAATATTTTAATTTGGGTCCCAAGGTACGCCTTACAGTCTCGGATCGATCTCTTTTTCTTGGCTGACCTCGAATAACAAATGGGCCGCGATTTCTTGATACGTCTCGTTCTCCGGTCCAATTTCGCCGAACTTGACGGCAAGCATCCGTTGTCCTAAACGATGCTCGTTCATGGAAGTCCAGAGCTTCCGATGAATATTTTTTTGCTTGATCAGCTTCGCGTATTTATGCGGGAACCGGTAGTCGTAGCCGTAGATGATCGACAAATACTCCGGGTTCCGCACTTTCATGAAAGGAACCGTTTTGTTCTGGGCGACTTCCGGTTTGATCACGACGCCTTCCATATGATTGTCCGTCGTCATGGTTGCGAAATACCGTTCCGCCTTCTCCAGGCTGTCCGCCTCTTCCAAATCCAGCAGCAAGTACTCGTCGTCGTTCAAAAAACGGTACATCTCGGACGTTGTCCAGCCGGGAACCTGTTCGGTGCCGTCATCGTGGACTACTTTTAGCACCGCAAACGGCTTATATTCCATCGGCGCATCCCCGCCATATAGTTCCAGCTGTCTTTGATACGTTTCGTACGCCTTGGCATGTTCGTCTAACGTTACATACGATTTTTGAATCTCATGAATATGTTTATAGTTCTGATACACGCTGGCCCCGTATTTATCGCTCAGTGCCGTTTTGGATACATGAAGCTGGTCTCTCTCAAATCCGCTTGCATCGTACGCCTCGGCCAATTGCATAAAGGCTGCCTCGAACCCGCTCTCTCGCAGAAACCGCAGTTCGCTCTCCAACGCTTTGCCAATCGGTTTGAACTGCCGCTGAATCAGGCCGTCGCCGATCGCCTTCCATGGCAGCAGCTCTCCGTCCAGGATCAGCATCGAAACTTGTTCCTGCTTCATATATCCGCCGAATCGTTCAAGCGCCCGCTCGTAAATCTCGGTCAAATCGACTTGGTTGATTTTATATCCGTTGCGGCTCACCGCAAAGCATTGATCGATTTCCCGGTGCAAATACAGATTGCATCTTGAACCCATATACTTCGGTTGCAGAACAACATGCCGGACTCCTTGCTCCGCGTAATAGGCCAAACCGCTTTTCAAAGATTCAAGATTACCCGTTTCCTCGTCCTTATCCGCGGGAGACATCGTGCCGGAAATAAAATTGATTCGATTGCGAGAGCAATACCACAGTCTGCGAATCTCGTCTTCTTCAAGATCCTGTATTGATATTTTCTTCTCTTCCCGCGGAAATAACGTCATCAACTCATCCGTAAGATCAGCCTGCCGCGATTTATGCGATTTCAAGAACGGCTTAAAGCTAATATGAACCGAAGTCAGCGCATTGCCGTGCACGCTTCCCGTATCGATATGAAGCTTGTTTTTGATCCGGAACGGCTGCTTCGCCGCGATGTGCCCGAACACGTGGAACGGATGATTATGAACGGCTTCCTGCTTGAGAAAAGCAAGCTGCTCTTCCAATGAAGCTTCGCGATCGATTCGAAAATTGCGCTGATGGCGGACCGAATTCGCGTCCAGCTTGCCGATATATTTGTTTCGGCATGGCGCATGCGTGACGTAGAAGGAAGAGCCTTCCGTTCCGATTTTTTTAAAATAGGGCTTCGAGACCGACACCAAACGATTGAATTTGTCCAATAATTCCGGATCGCTGCGCAGAACCTGCGTCGAATCGAAATACGTATGGAGCAGCTCTTGATCGACGCCCTGGACTTCACCTTGCAAGTACTTGAACACGAAATTTTCGTGGTTCCCCATAACGAGGTAAAAATACGCTTGATTGTCGTAGAGGAACTCGACGATTTCTTTTGTACGGTTGCCTTTGTCGATCCAGTCGCCGGCCAAAATGACCTTCGTATCACGCAATTTTTCCGTTGCGATCAGCTTATTGTCCTCGATCCGATAGCCGTGGCTCAGCAGCAAGCCTTTCAGATCGTCGATGCATTCGTGAACGTCGCCGACAATGATATGCTTCTCGTCTTTCGGAAGTATCGTCTCCAAGTAGAGATCCAAATCTTCAATGACGATCTGATATTCGGGATTAGGCGAGCTTTCTTGAACGTTGAAGAAGTCTTTGGAACGGATTTTATGGATTTTCGAATAGCCCTCTCTGGACAGAGAGCCCAAAACTTCTTTCTTCAAACGATTGATATGGCTCGTAATCAGTTTCTTGGAACGGTCCGAGGCATAATAATCTTCTCGTTTCTTGTAATCGAACAAGATCACTTCAAGATTATAGTTATTCTCCTGGGCAATCTCGCGAACTTTCGCTCTGAAATCTTCCGATAGCCCCGTCGTATCTACGACAACAAACTCGGCATTTACGGGAAAAGAAGTGACCATCTTGAGCTTCTGGAACAGCAGATGAAAAGCTTGTTCACTTGCTTCCAGCATAATTTGGTCGTACTTGTCGTACGCCGAGCCGAGGATTTCTTGACGAATGCTATCCGAGGAAATGTACTGCACATTCGATCTCACATGCTTCGAGGGATCTTCGAATTGCAATTGAGGAATAAGCACTTCCCGGGCAAATGTCGTTTTGCCGCATTCCGTCGAACCGATCATCATGAATACCGTATGCACTTTTGTAAGGATCTGCACGAATCAATCCCTCCTTTTGCTTAAAATCGCGCCTTGCGTTGTCTGGATTCCGTTAACCGCGTCGCCGATGCCGACAAATTCACACGCAAGATCCGTTCCTTCAAGTGCATGTAGCAACCACTGTTGGAACTGTTCCCACCCCATTTCCCACCGGTGATCGGCATGTCTAAACTCGCTTAGCTCGTAAAATGGGTTAAAATCAGCGTTCGGCGTCGTGATGATGAACCGATCGAAATCGACGTTCCGATAAAGTTGGAGAATGAGTTGGGCCGCTTCCTCCTCGCTCATATGCTCGATCACTTCGGTCAGGATGATATCGACCTGCTCGCCGCTGTACGTCTCAAGAAATGAAGCGAGTGAGTTGAATGTAGCGATATTGTCGATCTCCTTGGACCGGGCTTTGCGATTTAACGCCTCAAGCAGCGTTTCGTTGATATCGATCGCATAATAGCTGCCTTCCAGCTTCGGAGCAAACGGGAAAGCATAATAGCCTTCGCCGCACCCGACATCCAAAATGGATTTATCGTAAGATAGCCATCTTCCGATGTAGTTTCTCCGTTGAAGCGCCGTTCCGCCGAAATCAAATCGAATCTCGTACAGGCTTGTTTGTTCAAGCTCCGTTTTGAACTTCCGAAACTGCTCTCTTGAAGTCAAGAAATTCCTGACGAATAGGTTCCGAATATAAAACGGCGCGTCGATGACATGAACGCTCTTGATATATTTCTCCAAGATGCTGTCGGAAATATCGATATATTCGTTGCCTGATAGAGACAAAAACAAGCATAATACGCTGACGGCGTGCATCAGCCGATATAAGCTTTTCGTCGTTTTAATCGTTAGCGAGTAGCTTTTATGAGCCTGATGCTTGATTTCGAACGAAAAATCTTTCATATGCTTATTAAATAGCTCGATATAACGCACCGTTTCAATATGAATCATCGGGATGTAAAAAGCATGCTCGTAGCCTTCCGTATCCCGGTTATCCTGCGCTTTGAGCGGATTCGAAAAAAACTCGTTGATCGCATTCAAAGGAAATAACGGCGTGTTGTAGCGAGATACGTTCAAATATTCGAAGTTTTCGTTTGCATGCTGTTTATACGAGACCTCATGGTCCGAGTCTTTAAAATAAACATTGTACGTCTCATCATCCGTGTACCATCCGTATGCGATTCCTTTACGAATCGACCGGAGCTGCATCCCGGAGCTTGGATTTTTCTTGATCAGAAACGAGAACGCCGGGTTCGTCGACGTCAATTGAACAATTGCCACAAAACATACCTCCTAACTAACTATCGGCCTTCTGAACGATGTCCACGGCCTCAACCCGTTCTACCATCGTGCCGTAGCCTTGCGCGGATTGTGCGATATATGACAGTACCGTGTCGCTCCAGCCATAAATATAATAGGTCCTTTCGTCCTGCTGCGGAACCATCGCATGCCGGTACGGCGCAATGTCTACGACGAACGTTTTGACATCCCGATTGACTTTGGAACGGTACGAATCCAACTGACCATAGAACGGGTTGCCGCTGTTCTGCTGTTCGTCGGTGATGAGGATGATTTGATCCACTTTCACGTTCTGATGAATCAGCTTCCTTACGGGAGCGCCGGTATCCGTGCCGCCTTGGGCTCGAATCCGCTCCGCCTGACTCAATATGCTATCATGCCGGGACGGCTTCGCATCGTACACTTCCGTATCGAACAGCCAGAACAACGAGTTTCCTTTAGTCTTCTTGTACAGGGCCAGCGCGAAGATCGAACCGATTTCCAAATATTCGCCCTGCATGGAGCCGGAAATATCGAGGAATATGGCCGTGCGGCCGCCGATTTCGGGCAAGTTGTCGAAGGTTAGCTCGACCGCTTCCCGCATCGCATCCCGCAAATCGGGATGGCTCAGTTCCCGGTAGGCGGACGCAAATCTGAACGGCAATATTTTTGATTTAGCCAATGCCTCCTTGTCGGTTAATCTGCCTATGGCGTAGTCCAGATGATGTTGATCCTCGAAAACGCCCGCCCGTTGCAGTGCGTTCAAATGTCGCAGCAGCGCAAACGTCGGCATTTGGTACATGATCGAAGCCCAGATTGCTGTCGAAGGCTTGATCGCGCTTGTGACCGTTTCGTAAGGAAGCTTCCCCCGCTCGATCCAGGCGAGCTGCTCCTCCTCCGTTTCTGCCCGTTTCAGCGACTCCAGCGCTTCGATTTGTGGCAACAAGGACAAGTTGGCTTCCAGTCCCCTCAAATAGCGGAACAACGCTTGCTGCTTCAGATCGGCAGGCTTCGGATGCGCCGTGGCGATCGCGTCTCCCAGATTGTATCCCCGGCCGCGGCCGTTGTATTTCAACGCCCAATATTCGGACACGCCGTCAAGGAAACGATTCACTTGCCGCTTCACCGCTCTTCCGCCTTCGCCGCGCCCCAAGCCTTGCAATATCGTCAGGAAATCGGACAAATCCGAAGGAATGCGTACGACCTGCAAGAAGATTAATGCGAACAAATCAGGACGGTAACCGGAAAGTACAGCTAGACCGAATAATGGCTGCAGTCGCATAAAGCCTTCGTTACGGGCATAGACGATGGCCTTCGCCATAAACGCTGGATTGGCTGTCGCCATTTCGTGATGAAGCTGTGCGGCATCGGTTAGAAGTTCTTTTTGATCCGAATAAAAGATGTTTTGCATCGTATTGGTAAGCAGCGTCTGCAAATATTGCTCCTCGGCAGAGCGCGTATATGCGGGATATTGGTGTTTATTCAGCGCGTTCGGCAGGATGGAACCAAACAGTTTTTTGGCGATGCTCATCGGGTAATACCTCCTTAATTGACCGTGAGGAAAAAGCGGGACAGGCTTGCTGCAGGAGTCGAACCTGCCGTATTGCCCAGTTCATCAAATTGGTCGCTTGAGTGCGAAGTAACCCGTCCCAGCGCCTCACGAATTGGAGAACACCCGAGGAAAATGGTTGGAAAGGTACATGCTGCTCTACCCCTGAGCTATTCCGCTTTGCAGCGGAAGTTGGATTCGAACCAACGGCCGGCCGATTTAAAGTCGAAGTAACCCTTCCGAGCGCCTCGGTGTTCTCTTGTTGATCTCATTTTCACTCATTTGGCTGCCCGCGAACATGGCGAAAGTATTACGACGCAGAAAAAGTTTGCCATTTTCTCCAAATCTCCCGCCTGTTACAATAAGAAAAGCTTCTATCAACGGACGAACGGAGGGAACACGAATGGCGAAGGAAAGCTTTGACAAAGAAATTCAGTTTTTGCGCATGCTTGTCCTGACAAGCGGCGCGTACAGCCGCCAACAATTCGCCGATCGTCTCGGCATTTCGGTACATACCTTCGACAAGACCATCCGCAAACTCAAAGATATCGTCAGTGCCGTTCACCGGCAGCTGCCGGAAGAGCAAAGCAAGGAATTCGCCGAATCGCTTCGCTTCAACTATTACGACTCGACCGATCCGCTGCTGTTGTTCCTGTTCCGCGCCAAATCGCTGAAGGAGTCGGAAAGCCAAAGAATTGCAATGCTGCTCGCGGCTTTGCACGAGAACTCTCTGACGGCAATGGAGCTTCTCGATTTGTGCAGCAGCGGCGTTGCTTTGGAAGCGGCACTCCCCGACGAGAAGACGATACGCTCGGACCTCAAATATTTGGAGGAGGTCGGTGTCATTAAGCGAGAGCCTGGAGTTCGTCCTTTTCGTTACCGCCTGCACAACGATTTGGTTCGCGAGCTCACCGACGATGAGCTTCTCGATTTGTTCGACTTCGTCAGCGTGATGGCCAACACGCAAATTCCTTCCGTTCAAGGCTACTTGCTTCGCGACGGACTGAAAAAGCACATCGCCCGCAATCATGCGGAACCGGTTGCCGTCGAGCCTTTTTTATACAAATATCATTATTACTCGCGCATCCTGGACGAAGCTCACTTGTTTACGATCATGAGCGCGATTCGAAATCATCGCTACGTGAAATTTTTATATTTTTCGCCCAAAGCCGAGAAAAGCTATGCCTCCCGGAATACGAATCCGCTGTTCGAGCGGGGGACGAACGGAAAGCAAGAACAAGCTTTGCCGCTAAAGATCGTTTACGACCATCAATACGGAAGATGGTATATATTGTCCTATGATGGGCGCATGGGAATCCGGAAATATCGCATGGAAGGACTAACGCAGATCGAGCTGGAAGAACCGGCCGATGAAGCATTTTTTGCGGAGAAGCAAGCGGAGCTGGAGGACAAAATCCGATACAGCTGGCTGATCGATACGGGGAAACCGGTTAAGGTGCGCGTACGCTTTTTCAATCCGGGGGAGAATCAACCGAACTTCGTGAAGGAGCGGGTCATGCTGCAAGGCCAGTGGGGGCAGATTGTGGAGGAGGACGAGATCTCGTTCGTCTATGAAATCACGGTCAACGGCACGACGGAGATCAAGCCTTGGCTGCGCAGCTTCGGGTCCAGCTGCGAAATTCTCGAACCCTCCCAGTTTCGCCGCGAGATGATCGCGGAGTGGAAGGAGCTACAATCGTATTATGAATCTGTTTGAAAAGATTTTTAACTACCAGATCATTTCCCGGCTTGAAGATTCGGGTGCATTCATGGTGACGTCCCACGAACGCGCGTGGCTCAAAATGATGCTGCAGCATCCTGCGGCACTAGACGCCTTCTCCGCCGACACCTTGGAGAAACTTCAAAGCCTGCTGCTTGGCGACGATCCGATGAACACCGAGGAGCATTTGCTGGAGAGAGCACGAAGCCGTGAAAAGCAAGCGTACCATCCGCTATTGCGGCCGCTGCGCCGTTTTATTATGAACAAGCAAGGCATTCGGATCACCTATCGGATCAAGGGGGGACGGGAATATTCCGATCAATCGGGGATTCCTTACAGATTGGAGTACTCCATGGTCAAAAGGGAATGGTACCTGCTATGGCACCACTCCCGACATCGTTCCTTTATGAGCACCCGGCTGCACAACATTATCGTCGTGTCGGAGGAATCCGTCCCTTCAACCCGATTCGAGCGTACGCTTGCAGATATGGAGCGGACGCTGTACGGCCGAAAGGAAACAGCCGTCATTCAAGTCGTTCAAGCGTACAACCCGGAGCTGTCCAGAATTTTATACGCATTTTCTTGTTTCGAGAAACACGTGCATTACGACGAAGAAGCAAACCTGTATCATATTCATGTCAGCTTTCTTGGAGATGAGAGCGAATACGTCCTGTCCAAAATCCGTTTTCTCGGCAAACGCGTCCGTGTCGTCGACAACGATTATTTCATTCGCAGGATGCTGGAATCTTCGACCAAGGCGCTTGAACGCTATGGGATCGGGATAGAGACTGGTACGGAACGGTCCGAATTGTCTGAATAAGCGTTACTTCTTCACCGCAATCGCGTCGATCTCGACCAAAATATCGAAGTTCAAATCGCAATATACAACCGTCCGGGCGGGCAGAGGGTGCTGAAAATATCGTTTGTACACCTGATTGAATGCATCGTACAGGCTGCGCTCCTTCAAATAAACGCCCATCTTGACGACGTCGTCCAGATCAAGGCCCGCTTCCTGCAGGATGACGCGGATATTTTCCAGCGTTTGCACGGTTTGCGACTCGATGTCCGGGCCGACCACCACGCCGTCAAGCAGCCCGCCTTGCCCGGAAACGAACACGAACGATTCCGTTGCGATCCCCGACGAAAACGGCTTGCCTTCAGCCGATGACGAGAAAATTTCTTGCTTCATGCAGCTATTCGCCTCCTTCCGTTAGTGAAATCCCGATATCCCTGTCTTTCCCCGCAACCTCCGTAGCCCCCGTATACCGGACGATGCAGCCGTATTGCTCTCCCGACGCCACATAGAGTGTATCCTCCTCTCGGGCATACGCCAGGCAAGAAATGTGGTGGATGCTGGCCCACTCCGAATCGAGCTCGTACATCGGGTTATTGTCCTTGATGACGCGTGGTCTGCCCAAATCGACAAAACCGTTTTCCCCCGAAAAATAAAACACGTGCCCCGCATCCTTCTCCCCGCCGTAAATGCCTGCAACTGCATTGTCGCCCAGCTTGATGAAATTGCGCAGCTGGCCGCTCGAGAACAACCTGCCGTATACCGTCCGGCGGCTCAGATCGGGGGAAAGCGTAAAGAGCATGCCGTCGTGCGTACCGGCTACGATCGTACCGTCCGCGAGTACGGCTCCCCCCGTCATCGTCGCCCGGAATCCACGCCCGCGGATGGATGCGGCTTTTACTTGCAGAGCTTCGCTGCGTTCGTGAACGGCATCGTACAAGCGGATTTCGTCGCTCTTGCCGGATAACAGCCAGCATGTGTCGCTTATGCGGAGGATATGCGCATCGGCTGCATGGAGCTGAATGTTGGCGAGTTTACGCAAATTGCCCCCGCCAATGGCGCCTTTGTTGCTGCAATCGCCGCCGCTTGAACTGTCCAATAAATAAAACGCTCCGTCTCTATCGCTTGCTAGTATACTTCCCGTTCCCGCGTGGAGCGCGCCGTGAAGCTTGACTAGTTCGACACCCTCGGGAGCAGGAATTGTTCGCGTTACGCTTCCGATATCAGGATCGATATAAACGATGCATCCGTCCGTAGCAAGCATCGCGATCATCCCTTCGTTAACGTCGACGCAGGACAATGGAGCGCCCCCCTCGTACACGGTCAAAATCCGGGAAGGCGAGTCGCCTGCGTCGCCGAACTCAGCTAGATAGGTTCGATCCTTGCCGCTTAAGCTGTATATTTTGCCGTTCAATGCCTTCAAATGGATGATCGCCGTATCGCGCCAGTTCAGATGCTGGTGAAGCGGCAGCGTTAGGGTAGCTTTTGCTTCGATTTGCATATACGTCGCAGGATCGCCGCCTGAATGGAAGTTCGGCTCCACGTACGGCTCGATGGGCAGCTTCGGCGAATCGCCGGACGGAACTTGCAGCCGCTTGACGTCCACCGCCACGATATAAGGCGAGAATTGGCCGCATACGTCGACCATATGGAGCCAGCCTTCCCGGTCGAACAGCATCTCGCAAATGTATTGCGATGCTTTGCCTCTCGGAGCGATCAGGCCAAGGTTCTCCGGTTGCCCGCCTCTCAGAATGTCCCAGCGAACTAGCCGAATCGGCAAATCCTCGTCGTAGGTTTTGAGCCCGTAATATATGACGAAGTTTTCGTCCGCGGCCAATCCGCCGATCAGGTACATTTTTTCGGGGACTTCGCCGGGCAGGTGGATGTGGCCGTGCCGGGTCAGCTCTAACGTCTCCGGATGCAGCTCGAGCATTTCCCCATCGCAATTGTCGACCAGGAAAAGCGAGCCGCGAGGCGAGTTCAAGGCAAAAATAAATTGCCTGCGCACCTTCGTCCCGTTCGGCGAATGAAAGCTTATTTTCAAATCCTCGATTTCATCCCTCTCGGGATCGTACCGCCACAGCCCTCCCGTATACGCGCTGCCGTACAACCGTCCGCGTTCGTCCTTCGCCAGCCGGCACGACGAAAATTCGGACACTTTGCCGTAATCCCGGACCTCGTTCGTTTCCAGATCAAGCCGGTAAAAATGCCCGCGCATATACCCGAGAAAATAATAAAACCGCGGGTCGTTGCCGAGCATGCCGCCATACATGCTTTCCCTCGGCACGGGGATGCCCCTGACCTGAACTTCGTTCGTGTCGGGGTTCACGAACATGACGATCGAGCCGGGGTACCCTTCCCACGGATGCTCGTAATGCTGCTCGTACAGCCAATACGGATGGCCTTGCGCGGGAGCCGTGTTGTGAGTCGCCATGATGAGCCTTCCGTCCGGCAAAAAGTCGATGCTCGTATGGATTTTGCTCGGCGGCATTTGCTCCGGGTGCACGATCCAAATATCGGCCACGTCAAAAATAAGCCGAAGCTCCCCCGTTTCCGGGTAATATTCATACAGCAGGGCCGTCAGTGGCCTTTCGTTTTCGCCGCATATGCTAATAAAAAAACGGCCATCGGGAGATCGTACGAAATCCCAGACCGCATTATGGCCCCGCTCATTCGGCAGCTGCACGAAACGCGTCAGCTCCTCGGGGATGCCCGCATATAAATTGTGCCGCAACGTTAATCTCCCCCACTCGCGATAGATTGATAATGTACGTGAAGCTCCGGCGTATCGAGCTTTCTTCCGGAATATAACGACTCCACGGCGTAATAGATGATTCCCGTGGAAAATAACGTCCGTTCCATCGGAAACGGCGGTTTGCGCGTGATGATCATCGTTTCGATCATGCGGGTCAACCGTTCAAAATGAGCGAAAGGCCGATCGTTGTCGCTGTTGCAGCGTGCCGCAACGATGCGGCCTTCGTCGTCGCGGAAGGCATATGCCCACTGCTCCACCAGCCGCTTGAACTGGATCATGTAGCCGTGCGCGCCGTCCGCGTAGTGGACCGTGACGAGGATTGGGTCGGGTTCAAGTTCCCGGAGTGATGCAGTTGTTGGCAGGTCGGGATAAGTCGCGAGCGCTTCAAGCAGCAGCTCCTCCGGCCACTCTCCCCTGTCCATCGCTGCCCATGCTGCGCCTTCTCCCGTGATGGTTTGCACCGATGCGATGCCGCTCTCCCCGCCGGATCGTTGTTCGGCGATCGATTGCAGCACATCCGCACCGTGAAAGCCATAGGACTCGAAGCCGTCGGAGAAGCTGACGACAAGAAATTTCCGCGCGGTTTGCAGCAGCCTCGGGTCGTACGCCGGTACAGGATCGGTATGCGGGATCGATGAACCGCCCAGAAACGGGACGTTTCGCGATTTTATCGCATGATACATCCAGAGCGCATCTTCCAAGTTGTAGGCGAGATGCTTGTCGGAGAAGATCGGCACGACAAGCCCGAGCTCATCGAGTGCCGTTATCGTCTCCTCGAGGAAACGGCGGCGCGGGTACAGCATTTGCCCTTTTTCGTTAGTCGGGTAGTCGCCGTGCTCGCCGATGAGAATGACGCCGTCAACCGGTCCGTCGGCATGCCCGGCTTTTACCGCTTCGAAGATCGTGTCGCAAATCCGAACGCCGCACCGCGCAGCCGCTTCCCGGCTCATGTCGTTCGCGGGCACCTGATCGGTATAGATCGAAACAACATCAACGCTCGGGACGTATCCCATATCGCCGAGCAGACGACCCAGAATAACGTCCGCATGGGAGTTGTACCGATATTCGGTCACGATTACCGCAACCTTCGGTTTCGTTTTGTTGTTCATACGTAGTCCCTCCTTTTCTTCGTTGATTGCCCGTATTGGGCGCTGCCCGTTTAGCCTGCTGACCTGGTGTCGGCTTATGACCTGCGACCTGCTAGCGGCATATGACCCGCTAAGCATGGCAAGTGCTACAACCTTTGCTGGTTATGGCTTGCTGTCACTTTGTGAACTGCCGCTGGATATGGCCTGCTGTCACTTTGTGAATTGCCGGATATGGCCAGTTGCCACTTACGACCTGCTGTTGCCTGGTGTGGCTGCAATTGGTGCTTCTAAACATCGTTTTCTCTAGGTGCGCCCCAGTGGATAGTCTGTCCCCAACATTGCGCAGCGCAGCTCCTAAACTTCCGTCCCCATCGTACGAATGGTTCGAACAAGCCACTCCGCAACGCTCTCCACGATGGCGTCCAAATATATCATGCCTTTCTCCGCAGTTGCCTTCACTGCCGCATCGGTGTAACCGTCGGCGCCCGTCAGTTCGCCATGCTTGCCGACGAAGGTGCCCGGGACGCTTTCGTGAATCCATCGCCGGCTTTCATGCACCGGCTCGATTCGATCGGTTCGTACCGTATCCGGCTGGATCGCCAGCACGGCTGCCGTCTCGAAGCCACCCGCATGGCCGGGGACGAAACCGACCTCGGAAGCGTTCACGTTCCGCAGAGCCTCGCGGGCGATACTCCAGTAGGACGCCGATGCCGTCCAGATCGGATGGCGGACGGCCAAGTCGTTCGCCGTCTGGTGCATGATCGGCTCGTTCCCGCCGTGGCCGTTCAGGAAAATGATTTTGCGAAAGCCACCCGCTACGAGGCTATCTCCAATATCTCGCAGCACTTTCAGATAAGTAGACGACGTGAACGATAAGGTTCCGCCGTAAGCTAAATGATGTTGCGAGCAGCCGATCGTCAGCATCGACGCCACCAGCAGGGATACTTGCTCGGCGGCTTGCTCTGCCGATCTGCGGACGATTTCTCCGCTGATGAGGCTGTCGGTCATCACCGGCAAATGCGGGCCGTGCTGCTCCGTCGCGGCCAGCGGGACGATGACGGCGCAGCCTTGTCGCGCCAGCTCGGAAATCGATTCTCGCGTGTGGTGCTCCATGGCCAGTCGGTTCATACGTGAAACCCCCCGTCGACGGTATATAACGCCCCGGTGACATAGCTGGCGGCATCTGACAATAAAAATGCGGCCACTTCGTTGATTTCGTCCGCCCTTCCGCTTCGGCCGAGCCGACTGTGACGCCGCATGGAGTCCTTCGATTCCTCGGATTGAGCCGCCAGTACCTCGTCCGACTTGAAGTCGCCGGGTACCAGCGCGTTGGCGCGAATGCCGTATTGCGCATAATCCGCGGCCAATACCCGCGTCAATTGGTTGACGCCCGCTTTGGCAGCCCCGTATGCGAGACAGCCGAGCTGCGGCACTTGTCCCAGTATCGACGACGTGTTTACGATGGAGCCGCCGCCGGCGCGAATGAGCAGCGGAATGGCGTGCTTGCACACGAGGAAGGTGCTCGTCAACGTCCCGGTGATCGTAGCCTCCCACTCCTCGAGCGATAGTTCAAGCGCCGGCTTCCACACGTTCGTGTACACGTTATGGTACGTGCCGTCCAGACGCCCGAAACGACACTCGACCTCGTTCATGACGGCAATGACCTCGTCCTCCCGGCACAGATCGGCTTGCCGGAACGCGAATCGGTCACGGCCATAATGTTCCGCCGCTTCCCGGGCCTCCGGGAAGCGATCCATCGGCTCGCGATCGCAGGCGAACACGGTCGCCCCTTTGGCAAGAAAAAGACGGATCGCCGACCGACCCGCCGCTCCCAAACCTCCCGTTATGAGCACAACTTTATCGTTTAAATTACTCATCGTATTCACCGCACATATTGGAATAGAGTGCAATTGATGCTTATGAGCACATTGGCATTTTGAGTACTTTCGGCATTGTTAGATACAATCGGCATTTTGAGTACTTTCGGCATTGGGTACAATCGGCATTTTGAGCACAATCGGCATTTTGAGTACAATCGGCATTTTGAGTACTTGCACTATTGTTGAACATTCCAATAACTGCAAAACCTCCAGTTAATTTACGCCCAACTGCTTGTTTTCGAACAATTAACTGGAAAACCTGTATTTATTTTTGGCGATTCATCGGATTTCCGAATATATCCGTAATTTTAAGGTCATGTTTTCCAGTTATTTTTACCAGATAAGTTGATCCACTTAAATTACATGCATGTTTTCCAGTTATTTATAGAGCATGCTGGTCATTCAAGCGTTTTAATCCACCAGATGATCATTAGGGGCTATGACTCGCTAAGCAAGGACTTGAACTTGTACTTGGATTTTGGGAAAGCTCATGACCAAGTAGCCTAGAAACCGCCACACGGTTTACTCCGCGTAACATCGGACCTTGTAAATTGCGGCGAACAAATCGCCGTTCGTCGCGTGCACGGTCACGCGCACCCGATCCGTCAGCAGCGGCTCCATTCACTCCGCGTAACATCGGACCTTGTAGATTGTGGCGAACAAATCGCCGTTCGTCGCGTGCACGGTCACGCGCACCCGATCCGTGAGCAACGGCTCCATTCACTCCGCGTAACAGCGGACCTCGTAAATCGCCGCGGACGGATCGCCGTTCGTCGCGTGCACGGTCACGCGCAGCCGATCCGTCAGCAACGGCTCCATTCACTCCGCGTAGCAGCGGACCTCGTAGATCGCCGCGGACGGATCGCCGTTCGTCGCGTGCACGGTCACGCGCACCCGATCCGTCAGCAGCGGCTCCATTCACTCCGCGTAACATCGGACCTTGTAGATTGTGGCGAACAAATCGCCGTTCGTCGCGTGCACGGTCACGCGCACCCGATCCGTGAGCAACGGCTCCATTCACTCCGCGTAACAGCGGACCTCGTAAATCGCCGCGGACGGATCGCCGTTCGTCGCGTGCACGGTCACGCGCAGCCGATCCGTGAGCACCGGGTGCTCGGCCGCAATCGCGCGGCGCTGCTGGTAATTATCGCGGATCGCGCCAAGCTCGATCCACCGGCCGTCGACCCAGGCTTCCGCCGAAACGTCCTTCGGACATTGCGGGTCGCGGTACAGCGGCGGATATTGCCGATAGTCGCGCAGCAGGTGGCCCGGGAACGTCAGCTCCACCCGGCCAATCGCAACCGGCTGCGCCCAACGCAGCTCCAGCGATTGCGGCAGCGGCTGCGACGGATCCGAGCGCCATAGGTTCGTCCCCCGGTAAGGGCGAGTAACGCCGCTCAGCACCTGCCCTGCGCCGTAGCAGCGCTGCGGCGGCTCAATGCGATAGCTCATCATTTCGCCTAGACCGTAACGGCGCATCGCCCCGTTTCCTAAGTCATAGGCGCTCACATGCCCCGGCTCCACCGCGCGGGCGGCATGCCACCGAATCGCCGGGTTCGCGCCCAAATCGAGCCGGACGTACCTCCCCTGCAGCGCCGATACATCCACGCCGACCGGCCACTCGACCCATAGGTCGCGGCCCGGTGTCACCTCCAGCGTCGCCTGAGCCAACACGCGCCCCGGCCCCGGGTCGACGCGGTAGTCCCACAGATGCTCGACCTCGACCAATCGCGCTTCGACGCGCTGCACCGCGTCGGCCTCGTTATCGAGGCACACCGCGAGCCGCTCGATCCGCTCCGCGCCGACGGCGATCCACTGCCCGCGCAGCGCGTCCAACGCGCCGGGTTCGCGCCAGCCCTCGGCATCCCGCGGCAGCGGCTCGCCTCCGGCCAGCGCCGCTTCGCTGCTCGCCGCAACCGACGCGAGCCGCGCCACATCGCGCGGGTCGTCGTTCGCGGCGTTCGGCAGGAAGCAGCCATCGCGCAGCAGCGCCTGCTGCACGTCGCGCGCCGGCACCTGCCGCACGGGCACGCCGCCTCGCACCGCAAGAGCCGCCGCGGTTCCGGCCGCCTGGCCCATCAGCGCGGTCGTGCCCATGACGCGCACCGTGCCGAGCGCGACGTGCGTCACGCTAACATTGCGGCCCGCCATCATGAGGTTGTTCATGTCACGCGCAATCAGCACGCGCAGCGGGATGCCGTAAGGGCCGACATAGCTCTTCGACATGTACGCGGCGCCATGCCCCGCTACCGCGGACTTCTCGCTAAACTCGGCAAGCAATCCGCCCGGCTCGTGCAAATCGATGAACCAGCCGCCGTAGGCGACCTCATCGGGAAACACGGTCCGCTGCAGCGGGTCGTGCTCGGTCATCAGGTAATCGCCCATAATGCGGCGGCTTTCCCGCTTGCCCGGCACTTGGCCGACCCAATCCAGCCCGTAGTTGACCGCTTCGTCCTTCAGCCGCGGGTCGCGGTTTTTGATCCAATCCCACACGCCGAGCACATGCCGGGTCAACTCGTGGCGCAGCGTTTCGTTGTCGTAGATCGTATGCCACGGCACGGACAACTCGATCCACCAAAACCCGCTGCGCTGGTCCCCCGGCCACCTTCCCTGCTTGTAGAAAAAGTCCGGATTCTCGTACCGCACCGCCCAAGAAGGAGCCGTAAACGGCACAGGCCGTCCCATATCCTTCGCCTTGAAGTGAATCGAGTTGCCCATTACGGCGGCGCTCGCCTGCTCCGGCGCGTGCGGTTCGCCGAATTCGTCCCGGCCTTCCGTGCCGAGCCGCCACTCGCATCCCGCAAACGCGGCCACGACGCCATCCCCCGTGCAATCGATAAACGAATCCGCGTACAGCGTCAGCTCCGTCTCGGCATGGCCGACGTGCCCGACAACCGCCTCGATCGTCCTGGCATCCCCATCCCGCATCTTCACAGCGGATATCGTCGTGTTCAGCCGGAACGTCAAATTCGGCGTCGTCATCGCCATGTCATAAAGCACCAGATCCCAAACGCTGTTGATATACCCGTTATCGAACGTCGGCGCCTCATGGTTCACGGCCCGCTCCTCGATCAGCAGCTCGGAGATGATGCCCGTCTCCCTGGCATACGCATGGAAGCTCGCAGCCCCCTGCGGGGGGACGCGAATTTCCGAGGAGCTGTTGCCGCCGAACACCGGCCGATCCTGCACGAGGCATACCCGAGTGCCGTGCCGGGCCGCGGCAACGGCGGCGCAAAAGCCCGCCAGCCCGCCGCCGCACACGACAATGTCGTACCGTTCCTCCACGGAACGAAAATTCTCTTGTGCCCCCGTCATAATCATTTCAAGAATCCTTGGTCTTTCAATATTTTGGCGGCTTCCTCCGTACGGGACGTAATGTTGAATTTCGTATTCAGCGTGTTGATGTAATCGTCCCATTCCGCGAGCGGCCGCTTGTCGTACATGAACTTGACCAGTTCTTCGTATTCGAAACGATCGTCGGCGATAACGCCTTCAGGCGGAGGAATAAGCGCGCTGTAGATCGAAATGCGCGGCTGGTTCATCGCGAATTCGATATAAGGTCCTTGGTTGGCGAACTTGATTTTCAAATATTCCATTTCCGCGCGGCCGGTCAACTGCTCCTGATAAGCGTAGCCAAGCTCGCCCATGGCCGGCAGCGCGACGATTTTGCCGTCCTCCATTTTATAATGAGTGCCTTCGACCCCGTAGTTGACCGTGTCTTGCCCCTTGCCCGGAGAAGTAATGTAGTTAAGATACTCCAGCACCTTGTTCAGCTTGTCGGGTTCGTTCTCGAGCGTTTTGGACAAAGCGATCAGTCCTTGGGAGCTGCCTACATCCCACGTGCCTTGGAATTTGCCGCCCGGTCCTTCAAGCGCGTCGAGCTGCACCCATTCGGCGTTCGGATTGATTTCTTTCCAAATCTTCACCTTCGCGTCGACGCTCATCGACGGCCAGTTGCTGTAAATAACGCCGGCTTGCCCTTTGAACGCCTTGTCGTTCGGATTCTGGTTCGTCAACACTTCCGGATCGACCGCGCCTGCCTTGATCAAATCGGCAATGTAAGCGATCGCGTCCTTCATTCTTGGATCCACGGTGGAATATTCGGCTTTGTTGTCCACGATCATCCAGTTGCCGGGATTCGCCACGCCGAACGCGGTGAATATGCCGCTGAACGCCGGCAGATCGGCTCCCGTCAGGCCGTACGTATCTTTGTTGTTGTTGCCGTCCGGATCGTTCTCCGTGAAGGCGATGAGCACTTTTTTGAAGTCTTCGAGCGTTTTTGGCGTTTCAAGCCCCAGCTTCTTCAGCCAATCCGCCCGAATCCAATACGTATGCATCGGAATCGACGGCCGTTTGTCGAGCGCGTAAATTTTGCCGTTATACTTTCCTTTGTTGAGTAGCGCTTCATCGTACGCCTGCTTAATATTCGGCATTTTGTCGAGATATTTCCCGATATCGAGCAACAAATCCTGATCCGCCAGCTGCCTCATCAGCGTTTTGTTCACCGAGAACACATCGGGCGGCGTACCACCGGTAATTTTGGCGGTCAGCACCTGGTTGTATTCCGTCACCCCGATATTAAAATCCATCACCATGTTCAAATCTTTGTTCAGCTGTTGAATGATCGGGTCTTTATCCTGCGGCGGATTGCCGCCCCCGCCCTGAATGAATACGGAGAACTTGACCGGTTCCTTCGGCGTCTCGGCTTGCGCGCCGTTGTCCTTGTCGGTATCTGGCGTCTCGTTTGTTGCCTTCGGCGTATCCTTATTCGTTTCTCCCGCCTTGTCCCCACTTCCCCCGCAACCTGCAAGTACCATGCTGAGGCCGATGAACAGTGCCATCACGCCCGTGACCCACTTCTTCTTCATTTGGCGAACACCTCTTCCAATGATTTTTATCTTAACCTTTGACCGATCCGAGAAGAACCCCTTTGGTGAAGTGCTTCTGGATGAAAGGATAGATAACGACAATCGGCAAAGCGGTAATGACGACCGCCGCCATCTGCAGCGATATCGTCGGCAGCGTTTCTTCGATGTTGACCTCCGGCGTCTGGCCGGCGCGCAAAATGCCTTGCAGCATGACCTGCAGCGGATGCAGCGTTCGATCGCTGACGTACAGAATCGCGGCAAAAAACTCGTTCCAATGCCCCACCGCGTAAAATAACCCGATCGTCGCCATAATCGGCATCGATAACGGAAGCACGATGCGAATCAGAATGCCGGTTTCGCCCGCACCATCCATACGTGCCGCCTCGTCCAGGCTTTCCGGCAAATTTTCGAAGAACGCTTTCATGACGAGCAAGTTGAAGGAACCGATCGCGCCGGGCACGATCATCGACCATACCGTATTGAGCAATCCCGTTTCTTTGACAATCAGATACGTTGGGATCATCCCGCCGCCGAACAGCGTGGTGAACACAATCATCAGCAGGAAAACATTGCGTCCCGGCAAATATTTCTTCGCCAACGGATAGGCCATGAGTGAAGTCAGTACAAGATTGACGAACGTGCCGACTACGGTGATGAATATCGTGACGCCGAACGCGTGCGGAATGAGATCGTCCTGCAAAAATGCTTTGTACGCCGCAAGCGTAATTTTGCGCGGGATGACGAGAAATCCGCCGTGCTTGAGCACTTCGCTGTACGGGGTGAGCGATACGCTGATGACGTACATGAGCGGGAAAATGATGCTGACGACAAGACCCGCGAGGAGCGCGTATACGATGAACATGTACACCCGGTCTTTCCAAACCGACGTCACCATATCGATCCCTCCCAACGCTTCGCCAGCCGGTTCGCCCCAACGATCAGCACGACGCCGATGAGCGTCTTGAACAATCCGACGGCCGTCGCCAGGCTAAAGTTCATGTCGACGAGACCTACGCGGAACACCCACGTGTCGATAATGTCGGCAACCGGATATACATGCACGTTGTACATGATGTAGATTTGCTCGAATCCGGCGTCGAGCACATGCCCGAGCCGAAGCACGAGCAGCAGCATAATGACGCTGCGGATGCCGGGGAGCGTGATGTGCCAGATCATGCGAAAACGTCCTGCGCCGTCGCAGCGCGCGGCCTCGTACAGCGTCGGATCGATGCCTGCGATGGCGGCCAAATAAATGATCGCGCTCCAGCCGACATGCTGCCAGACGCCGGATCCGACCAGTATGCTGCGGAACCAATCCGTCGAAGTCAGGAACGGGATCGCTTGCCCGGTCGCCGATTTGATCCATTGGTTGATCAGGCCGTCCGTCTGCGACAGCAAGGCGATGACGAGACCGTTAATAATGACCATAGAGAGGAAATGCGGCAAATAGCTGACCGTCTGCACGAAACGTTTGTAGAAGGAATGCCGCACCTCGTTCAACAGGATGGCAAGTATGATGCCGGGCGGCATCCCCCATACGAGTTTGTACAGGCTGATGAGCAGCGTGTTGCGCAATGTCTGGAAAGCGTAAGGCGAATCGTAGAACATTTTGAAATACTTGTACCACGGATCCGCCCAAGAGCTTCCGAAAATGCCTTTGACGATGTTATAGTCTTTGAATGCGATAATCGCGCCGTACATCGGCGCATAGACATAGATGGCGTAATATACGATACCGGGCAGCAGCATCAAGTAAAGCGCACGGTATTTCCAGATCCAATGCCATATTGTGCGGCGCTTTTTTGTCGCCGATTGCGGGGCTGCCACGATTTGTGCATCCACCATACGATCCCCCCCTTGTCGTAGACGCTGCTTACTATCCAATTATACCGAGCCCGTACGGCGGAAAATATACAGCGCTTTCACGAAAATGTCAGTTCGTCAACGATCGTGTTCCGCTCATATCGGAAAAAGAAAACGCCGCAGGCAAACGCCTACGGCAAAGGTAAAACAACGGTGACCTCCGTCCACCGTCCGAGCTCGGAGCGAATATGCAGCCCATACGCCGGCCCATAGTGAAGATGAATGCGTTCCTTGACGTTCGACAGTCCGATGCCGTTGAATCGGCCGGATTTGCCGTTGTGCCGAGGGGTATCGCCGTTTGGCGTCGGAACGGAGGCGGCGAGCGCGGCTTCGATCTGCTGCATCGACATGCCTTCGCCGTCGTCCCACACGGTGAGCACCAGCTTGGCATCTTCAACTTGCGCGCGCACCAGCACGCTTCCCTCTCCGCGGGCGGCTAAGCCATGGAAGATCGAATTTTCGACGAGCGGCTGCAGAATCAGCTTCAATACAGGCAGCTGCGCAACCGACGGATCGATTTCGTCGGCATAATGGAACGCATCCCCGTATCTTACATTTTGAATCCGAATATATTCCCGCAATGCTTGCATCTCTTCCTCCAGCGTGACGAATTCGTTTCGGCCGATGCTGTACGTAAGCAGGCCGATCAGGGAACGGATCGTTTCCTCGACCTCCTGGACCCGGTGCTGCTTGGCCAAGCTTCCGATACAACTGAGCGTGTTGTACAGAAAATGCGGCCGGATTTGATGAAGCAGCAGTTCCATTTCCGTCGCCTTCTTCCGTTCCTCCGTCTCGCGTACGGTGGCGAGCAGTTCTTGGATGCGCCCGATCATCGTGTAGAAGCTGCGCGAAAGCCGTCCGATTTCGTCTCGGCGCTCGATTTGCCGGTACGAATCGACGAACCGTTCGCCGCGAATCCGGTCCATTTGCAGCGCGAGCCGGTTGACCGGCGTCGTGAAATGTCGGCTGATGAACAGCGTCAGCGCGATCAGCAGCGAAAACCATAATGCGCCGATGCCGAGAAAACGAATGAGCAGCTTGTTCGTCGCTTCTCGGAAATCCCGCTCGTCGGTCATCGTGACGAAATACCAGCCGAGCTCATTCCGCTCGCTCTTCACCACCATGAGCGGTCCGGCGGCGCCTTCGATTCGGCTGATGCCCCGGGACAACCCCCGGAGCGTCCCCGCGAATCGTTCGTCCATCTCGGGTGGCAGCGTCGCCGGCTTGTACGGGACGATCGAGCTGTACGGATCGTAGGAGACGATCCCTCCTTGACCCGTGAACAACGCGAACCCTTGGCCCGAACTATGCAGCAGCTCGTGAAGCTTGCGGGTCAGCTGGGCCGTGTTGATCTCGAGCAGCACCGTTCCCAAGCCGCCCTTGAGACTCAGGGCGAAGGCGATCGTGCGGTCGGTCAGCATCGGCGAATAATACAGCTCGCTCCATCGAATGGTTCCGGGCCTTTCTTCTGCCATGCGAAAAATACGCGGCAGCTCCGGATGACCGACGACGCCGTACACAAGCTCATCGCTTGAAACGATCGTCCCATCGCGGCGCTGCACGAACATATATGAGGCGATGCCGCTGTTTCGTTTGATGTATTCCTGCATCACCTGCTCCAGCTCCGCCGGATGATCCAGCAAATTATCGTTGATGCGGTCGGATAGGCTGATCAGCATGTTGCGGATATTTTGCAGATACAGATCGAGATATTGCCAGGTCCGTTCGATGAACATCGTCATATCCTCGGACTTTTGTTTCGACAGAGCTTCCCGGGAGCTGCTGAGGGCGCTGTAGAGCAAGCCTGAAAAAGCAAGCAGGCTCGCCAAGGCGAGCATCAGGAACAGCTTGACGAACATCGTCGAGAACAGCCCCCGAAGCTTAGCCATGGCTGCTCCGGAATTCGCGCGGACTGCGCCCGTACTGCTGGAAGAACACGTCGGTGAAATAGCGGTAGTTCGGGAAGCCGACTTCCGCCGCAACCTCGTACACTTTCAGAGGGCTGTTGCGGAGCAGATGTGCCGCCTTCTCCAGCCGCTGTCGTTTCACGTAATCCTGGAACCGCTCCCCCGTCTCCCGGCGGAACAATGTGCCGAAATAGTTGGCGCTTAAGCCGACATGCTCCGCAACGACAGGCAGATCGAACGGTTCGGCCAAATGCGCCTGTATGAAGTGGAGCGCATGGCGGATTTCGTACCGCTTGCCATCGTCCTGATCGAGCGCATGGCCCGCCCCCGGCAGCTCATGAACGTTAGCTTCCGCCGTCCTCCACCGGCCGCCGCTCCCTCCCGCCTTGTCTTGCTCGTGTATTGCCGCATGCTGCCGCTGCTTCTCTTGTCCGGGCGCTGCTACCGCTTCTACGCTTCCCCGGCCATGGACGGGCGCCAATGCCTCTTGTCCGTACACCGGTGTCCGCCATTGCCGGCCATGTGCTCCCATTTTCGCTTGTCCTTGTAGCGTCTCCGCTCCCATCGTTTGCCCATGCGATTTCTCGAGGCTCTCCCGACCATGCTCGGCCGCAGCCGCGAACTTCCCTTGCGAGTGCTTGTTCTTCAACGCTCTCGGATGCACGGCCTCCGACTTCCTTTGCGGGGGCATGTTCATCATCACTTCCGCATTCGCATCCTCCACTCTCTCCTGTACGCGGCTTGCCGGAATGCGTCCTTTGGCACGATTCAACGCATTCGCCAAATCTTGGTCGCGAAACGTGCCTTTAAGCAAATAGTCGCTTGCTCCAAGCGACAACGCCTCGCGAGCATAATCAAATTCGCTGTGGCACGTCAGCAGAATGACTTGATACTCTGGCTTGCGTTCCTTCAGCAGGCGGGTCAGCCGCAGGCCGTCCATCACCGGCATAACGATGTCGGTCACGATGATGTCGGGCTGCAGCCGGTCGCACAAATCCAGCGCTTCTTGCCCGTGCCGGGCTTCTCCGGCAAGCTCAAAGCCGTGCTCGGCCCACGCGAACATGCGCAAGCTTTCGCGAATCGGCACTTCATCGTCTACGATAACAACCTTGGATCGATTCATGCTGCCCCCTCCGTCTTCTCGCTTCCTGTAAAGGCTTACATTGTTGATTGTATTATATACCGAACTATTGTCCGACGAACAGGCGAAGGGCACGGAAAATGTCAGAAAATCAACGATGGGCTTTCAGGGGAATAAGCCTCGATTGAGAGTTTCAGGACCGAAAGGCGAAGTCCGCGCATCGGACTCGCAACATGAACGCTCCTAGTCCCGATTCTTGTCCCCGGCTTCCCCTTAGGAAAATGCTAAGCCTGCGAAGATCAGCAGTATGATCAACAGGTTCACCCCGCCCAGCAAAGCGAGCCTCCATCCTTTTACCTTCCACTTCTGCTCTTGTTCCGACAAGTAGATGCCGCGCGGGATACTTATCATGAGTAAATACGTGTTCGGGTTCTCCCGGTCCATGAAGATCGGTATGCCGGATTCGGCATGTTTGATTGGAAAGGTTTTGCTTTCGTAAAAATTACACTTCTTGCCGTTCGGCCCAGAATAATACCCGACATAGGCATGGCTGCCTTTGGATGTTTTGTAATACTTGGTGCATGTTACCGTCCGGGCAATGCCGCGGCGCATCGTCCCGAGCTTCCTGCCGGTGCTCCATATGATCGCGGCGAGCGCGATGACTGAAACGACCGCAAAGAAGATATACCCAACGATATGCAATTTGACCGGCACCGTACTCGGCAGCTTCGAATCATCCGGATGCTCCGGGTTGAACCATACGGTAACGGCTTCCCCCGTCTCGTAAGGAATCCCGCTTGTAGATGGTATTGTGCAATAGACGAGGCCTTCGTAACGGTTTCCCTCTATCTCGTATGTATAGGCAAACGAATAATCGCGATAACCCCTTCCCCGGTTTTCCAATTCGACGCGAGTAATTTGCCCGCCCGCTTGCCCGGTCAGCAAATGATCGGCATGTGCCGCTTCAGCCCGGATATTGCCCACGATGCCGAACGCGGAACCGATGAGCAGCAATGCGGCAACCCACATGCGAATCGTAAGCCAGCAAGCAAGCCTGACGGATACGGAAAGTTTGTTCATGCGAAGCCTCCTGCGGTTTGTTCTCGGTTGTTTATTCGACAAACCTCTATATGATCCTGCCCGCTGTCGGCAACCCGTACAAGACGTATTGCTAAAAAATCGGTCTTTATCGGCTCCGCCAACCGTGATTCGGCCGCGAAAAAGAGAACCGAAATATCGAACAATATTTCTGTAGACAATAATGAATTAAAGACATATACTATCAAATGATAGTTAATGTCATTTTAAATAAACACTCGAAAGGTGGTAACTTTCATGTTAACTTTAGAAAACCGCAAATGGTGGGTGCTCGGCGCACTCGCGATCGGGCTACTGGCGGTTGGACTCGATTTGACGATTCTGAATTTGGCTTTGCCGACTTTGGCAACGGACTTGCACGCGACGAATAGTGAGCTTCAATGGTTCGCGGATGCGTACAATTTAGTTTTCGCCGCGGCGCTGCTGCCCGCCGGCTTGCTCGGCGACCGGCTGGGACGCAAGAAAATGCTCATCGTTGGACTATTGATCTTCGGCGCGGCATCCATCGCTTGCGCTTATGCCGATTCCTCGGGAACGCTCATGGCCGGACGCGCTGTTCTAGGACTCGGTGCGGCGCTGCTCATTCCGCTGTCCATGTCCATTATTCCGGTTATGTTCACGGAAGAAGAACGTCCCAAAGCGATCGGGATATGGGTGATGTCCAACGCGCTCGGCATTCCGCTTGGACCGATTATCGGCGGATGGCTGCTGAATGAATTCGCTTGGGGCTCCGTATTTTTGATCAATATCCCGCTAGTCGCGATCGCATTGATTGCGGTTGCCGTGCTGCTGCCCTCCATGCGCAGCGAACAGAAAACCAAGGTCGATTATTTCGGTGTCCTTACCTCAAGCCTGGGATTGGTCGCTCTCACTTATGGCGTCATCGAGGCCGGGGAGAAAGGTTGGGACGACCTGGCGGCGCTAATCGCGATCATGGCCGGACTGCTTCTTCTCGCCGGATTTGCTTTATGGCAGCGCCGGGCGGCCCATCCGCTTGTCGATACCAAGCTATTCCGCTCCGCCGGATTCACCTGGGGATCGATATTGGCAACCGCCGTATCTTTCGCCATGTTCGGCATATTGTTTGCGGCACCGCAATTATTCCAAGGGGTCGAAGGCGTCGACGCTTTAGGGGCAGGGATTCGGCTTCTGCCGCTGATCGGCGGTCTACTGGTCGGATCCAAAGTTAGCGAAAGAATACAACCGCGATTCGGGATCAAACTTACGATCGCGTTCGGTTTCTTGCTTATCGCGGCAGGATTATTCGTAGGCGCCAATACGGCGGCGGACAGCGGTTACGGCTTCGCTTCGGTCTGGATTACTTTGGTCGGACTTGGGATCGGCTTCGCGATGCCGGCTTGCATGGACGTTGCCATGTCCGCGCTGAGCGGTGAGAGCAGCGGCGTTGGCTCGGCGCTTATTATGGCGATGCGCAATGTCGGGGGGACGATGGGGGTTGCCCTGCTCGGCAGTGTGCTTAGCACGACATATCGTGATAAACTGAATGTGGACGGCTTGCCCGGCGATGTCGTAGAATTGGTGCGACGAAGCGTATCCGCCGGTGCCGCTGCGGCACAAAAGATGAATTCGGAAACTTTGCTGGAATCGGTGCGTTCCGCTTTTGTGCACGGAATGAACGCGATGCTTCTTATATGCGGAGGCTTCGCCGTCGTTGGATTTATATTATCACTTGTCTTCTTGCGGCCTTCGACTTCCGAGACAAAAGGAACGGAGGTACGGCAAATTCAAATCGGGGAGTGAACCCATTGACTACGAATCAACCGGTTCTCGGATTGCGCGAGCGGAAAAAAGCCAAAACGATGGCTTCGATCCAAATGCACGCCCTGCGGCTATTCCGGGAGCATGGCTATAATGCAACAACCGTGGAACAAATTGCAGAAGCTGCTGAAATATCCCCAAGCACGTTTTTCCGCTACTTCGCAACCAAGGAAGACGTCGTGATCATGGACAACTACGACCCGGTCCTGATCGCCGAATTCGAAAAGCAGCCGCCTGAGCTAACCCCGCTGCAGGCTGTGCGCAACGCGATGCTTGCCGGTCTTGCGGGCATGTCGGCCGAAGAGCTGGATGCTGTATTCGAGCGTAATCAATTGATTATGACGGTGCCGGAGCTCCGGGCGGCGACGATCAACAATTTAACGCAAACGATGGAAATGATTACGGAACTGGTGGCGGGACGCGTCGGCAAACCCGCAAACGATCTGGACATTCGTTTATTCGCCGGCACGATCATGGGTATGACCGTTTCGGTGATGCTTCATTGCGCGGAAAATCCGGACGCCAGCTTTAGCGACACGCTTATCGAAGGGTTTGACAAGCTCGAAACCGGTTTGAATTTCACGTAATATATTTTCTCTTTAAAAAAGCAGATGCAGCTTGGGGACCGTGCATTCCCCATACTGCATCTGCTGCTCGCTATTCGCGCCGAATCCGCCGAATGCCGTCCTCATCTCCTCATCCGCGAATCCGAATGATTACGGCTTGTTCCGGTGCGGGCCAGCCAGGACGAGGCGGGATGTGCCGATTACTTCTTCGATGTTTTCGCGGATTTACTTAATCCCTCACTTTCATTCCCCGCCGCGTCATATGCCTTTACATCAAAGGTATACTTCGTTTTCGCCTTCAGACCCGTGACCCTATACGTGTATCCTTCCGTTACCGCCCCGTATTCCTTGCCGTCGACGTAAACCCGGTATCCCGCTACAGCGACATTATCCGCCGCTTTCGGCCAAGTCAGCTTCACGCTGGACGACATTACGTCCGAGACAGTCAGCTTGCTGCCTTTCGGCCAAACAGGCTTCGCCGTGTCCGGCTTGCCCAAGGTGGCAACGGTTAAGCTCGGACCGTCGGAGCTCCATTTTCCCGCGGCATTCCCTGCCTCCACTTTAAAGGTATACTGTGTATTCGGCGACAGTCCGGTTACCACGTAGCTGCTCACATTGCCGTCCTCAATCGTTGCTGTTAATTGTCCTTCCATGTAAATGCGATACCCGGTCACGCCGACCGGATCGGAAGCCCCGGACCAGGTCAACGTCGCTCCCGTTGCCGTTATGTGCGATGCTTCCAGCGTTCCGTTCGACCATACCGGCGGATCGACCTGCGGTTCTTTAACTCCAAGCTCGCCGTTGTTCGGAAGATTGTACAGCTCCATTTCATATAAGGCATACATGTTCCACCACTTGTAATTGGCTTCGTTGATTTGCAATCTCAGCTTCAATGCGCCGCTAACCTCCGGGAGGCCCGCAAAGGAAAACTCCATCACGCCGTCGTCCTTGTCGCTTTTCCAGCCGAACGGAACTTTTTGCGCTACATTTTCCCAATGGGTCCCGTCCTTGGATATTTGAACATCGAGATCCGTAATGCCCTGAAGAAGGCCTGACGATGTGGCCAGCACCACCGTATTGAATGTTTTCGGCTCGTTCCAGCTAAGGACAATCTCATGCGGGAACGGGTGCGTGTTCATATATTCTTGCCAGCTGGCGTACATCGACCAATAGCTGCCGTCGACCATTTTCTGCGGACCGTAGTTGACTCCTCCGTCTCCAGGGCGGGTAGCTGAGGCGGTAATATCGGCGTAATCTCTCGCTATATTCATACCCGGTTCATTCTTGTTGCCTTTCAAGAAATTCAGCGTATACCGCTTCCGGGTTTCGCCGTCGCTTGCCGTACTTTGAATGACAAGCTTGCTTTTGCCGTTCGGGATATCCACTGTATAAGACGTGCCGTTGTCGACACGCTTGCCGCCGATTGCCATCGTCCCCGACTTGTCGACGGGAACTGCCGCAACGCGGATCGAACCGATGTCTTCCGGAATGATGGCCTGGTATTCGGTTATGCCGCTGTTGAACGAGAAGGAAGGTACACCGTCGATCTGCAAGCTTTCCAGCGATGCGTCATATAGCTGCTGTCCCTCGTACATATGGATGCGGAAGCCGTCCAGATACAAGTTTCCGGCCGACGCATTGACAACTTTGATCGTATGCTTTCCTCGCTCAAGCCCCTGAACGCTGTAGATCGTATAATAGTCATGCTGCACCTTCTCGTAGGCATCGACGATGACCGGCTCCGCTCCGTCCACGGAAATTGCGATTTTGCCGGCCCCATCGTTCTTCTCGATGACGACGTCAATGCCGATGCCGTTAAAATCAAGCTCCGCATAATCCCCGGCCGACGTTGTCGCTTTCACGCTGCCCAAATAAGCGAATTGGCGGTTTTTGTTCGTCCAGCCGCCCTCGAAACGAATATCGCCGCTCGTGCTGTCTGCCATATAAGTGTCCGGTATTTCTTGCCCGGCATACGGATTGACCGGCAGCGGGACATCGCCGGTCTGCGTTCCGGAAGCAGCGCGAACCAGGTAATCGTGCAGCGTCTTGACATAGCCCGGATCGAGCGTGTATTTGCGCGGATCTGCCGGGCTGACGGCGCTGTCCGCAATTTGTTTCGCGAGCTGCGGATGGGTCCGTTTGACGATTTCAAGCAGCTCGTAATCTTCCAGTCCGTCCCGCTGCGCTTCGTAGCGGAGCGAGCTTTTCACCGTCTTATGCTCCTTGTCCGGGTAGACAATCGTGGAGTCGCCGTAATAACTTCCCACGTACCAGGCATTCCAGCCCCAATGCAGATGGCCGGTTACATTGTCCTGGCTCAAATTCCAGAACAGCAGCCTTCCGGTCAACGTCGGCTGCGTCCAGAACCGGTTCAGCCAAGGCGGCTGATTGACATCGCAAGTATACACCCACATCTCTTTGCCCGCCGCCTGCTCCGCCTGGTAGAGCGCTTTTTTCTCCTGGAACGCGGGGGTCAACGGAACCCAAACGTCCACATACGGCTTGGTGCTATCGTCCATCAGCACGCCGTTCGGATCGGCGTCCATCGTCTTGATCTCAGGCGTGACCTGCTTGAGTTTCCGGGCGATATAGGTCCAGTAGTTCCGGTCTTTGCCGCTTGTTGGCTCATCCCGAATATGCTGATACCAAGTGAAGCCTTCTTCGCCGATCCAACCCTTGTCCTTCAGATGATCGCGCAGCGCGGTCATGTAATTGTTCAGAAATTCGTCCGTTACCGGCAGCGTATCGGGCAATTGTTGCCCGTTCCAGATGTCGGCGCTCGGTTTTTCGCCCTCCGGCATGTAGTTCAGCGCGTGGATCAGGGGAACGTTGGCGAAATGGGTGATGCCCCGGTCGATAAAAGTTTGGACATACCGGTCGAATACGGACCAGTCGATATGCTCGGGGATGCCTTCCTTAAACGCGGACAAATACGTTCCACCGGCTTGAAGCAGCAAATCCGTACGAACCCATATCATGTTCTGACGGTATTCGGCCATGACGCCGGCGAACCGGTCCATCAACTCAAACCAAGCATCACTGTATGTATCGATTCCGTAGTAATTTTTGCCGACGTCATACATCGCCTCGGGGTATCCGTCCCAAGAAAAGCCGTCCCATGTAAACCCGTTGGTCATCGCCCATTGGTAATTGACAAAGCGGGACTCGTTCGTTCGCGGAATTTCCGCGCTGCCAACCTCGATATGAATTGGTACATGGTAATCGCCCAAAGTCGTTTTTACCGTTACCGTGCCGTCGTATTCTCCCGGCATCGTCCCCGGCGGCACATAAGCCGTAATGAAAATCGGCTGCGTCGACCGTGCCTCCACTTGCATGGATGCCTCGTTCGATAACGGATCCGGCAGCTCGGACGTCGGATAAATCGGCTGCCCTACGCGCTCCGGAAAAAAAGCGTTCGGCTGTACGGTATCCGTTAACCCATATTCAACAAAGCGGTATTTTAATTGATTGCCATCAATACGGCTTTCCGTTGCTGGCGAACTCAAATCCGAAAATTCGACCCCTGCAATCGTAAAAGCCGTCTCCTCGCTGCGCAATGCGATTTGCGCACTTTCATATTCGTTTTTCGCCGAGACGAGCGATATGCTCCGCACCGGGTGCTGAGGCAAAACCGTGCTTCGGTAAACCGTCTTTAGCGGATTTTCCACCCAAACCTCGAGCTGTCCATTATCAGCCTGGGCGACTTGTGAAGCAGGTACTGCCGTAAACAACAAACTTGCTGCAAAAATAAGGGACAACCACTTCTTGCCGTTTCCTCTGCGAATCATTTCTTTCATTCCTCCTTTCGAATGCTTCTTTCTCCGTACGACCCGCTTTTCATCGAAACGTAAGCAATTCCTCCTCCCCTCGAAGGTAAGCGCTTTCTTTTTTAGCATATCAAAAATCCTGTGAATACGACGTGAAGACCCTGTGAATCTGCTGTGAAGGAGATTCAATTTGCCTGGAACATACAACACCATTTTCAATGCAGCGCAAAAAAAAAACCTGACAAGAAGCGATTCGCTCCCGTCAGGTTCCTCATTCTTTCAATCCCGAGTTTATTCGCCGCGACAAAACGCCGGGCGAAAAACGCGTACCGTGCCCTTCTCACGTCCCGAACCGTTGCCGATACCCGCACCTTCTGCACAATTCCTCGACTGCTTCGCGCCGCGAAAATCCATAAAAAAGATTGTTCGCCCGCTCCCCTTCGACGATTTCGGAAAACGGCTTCTCGTGAATGTTGCCCAAGTTGATGACGCCTTCCCCGTCGAGACAGCACGGCACGACCGTACCGTCGACAAGCACCGCCGCTTGGCTGCGCAACGCGTGGCAGAACCCTTTGCCGTCATCTTCGGGCGCTTGTAGGCTCGGCCATTGGAATTCATGGTCCTGGTTCAAATATACCCGGTCGGCAATCCGTACGCCGCTGCCCGGGATGACCTTCTCCTCGATACGGTAGTCCAAGCCGAACTCCCGCTCGATCATCGCGAGCGTTTCCCGATTCCGGCTTCTCTGTATATTGGTCATATTGTCCTGCGTCAAGTTCCACAGACGGAACGAAAAAATAACGCCTTGTTCCGAAGCTTCCCGCACGAAAGCAAAAATTTCCCGCAAATACCCTTCCCGATCCTCCGAACCTTCATGCCCGTCAAAGCTGTGCAGCGAAAAATTCATTTGCCGCAGCGCCGGCTTGCCGAGCAGCTTATGCTTCGATTTGCGGATCAGCGTGCCGTTCGTCGTAATATTGACCTTGAAGCCTTTGGCGTGACTTGCGTCCAGCAGTTCGTCCAGCTTCGGATGAAGCAGCGGCTCCCCTTTGACATGAAGATAAATATGATTCGTATGCGGTTTGATCTGATCCAATATGTTGTTGAACGTGTCCAGCTTGATGAAATTCGCCTTCCGGCTCGTTTCCGGGCAGAAGCTGCAGGCTAGGTTGCACACGCTCGTAATTTCGACATATACCTTCTTGAATGTTTTCACAACGCGCTCCTCCTCTCCCTTTACCCTTTATTTTGCCGAAAAGCCTTCCTTGAACGGGTTCAGAAACAGCTTCGGAATGTCGGTTTCAAAACGCATCAGCTTGCCCGTCGTCGGGTGTTCGAAAGCCAAGATGCGCGCATGCAGCCCGAGCCGCCCGATTGCCTTCGACCTGGCGCCGTATTTTTTGTCACCGACGATCGGATGGCCGATCTCTTCCATATGGACGCGAATCTGATTTTTGCGGCCGGTTTCCAAATGAACGTCCAGCAGCGAGAAGTTCGCGTTCGACTGCAGCACTTTATAATGCGTGACCGCATGCTGTCCGTCGTTCGGGTACGGGCTGGAGTACATTTTCAGCGTTTTGCTTTCCTTAAGCCAGGACGAGACCGTGCCTTCGGGCTTCTTCACTTTTCCTTCGACGAGCGCGACATAACTTCTTTCCTTCACGATGTCCTGCCAGTTGTTCTGCAGCGTTTGCTGCACGTCCTTGCTTTTCGCGAACATCATCACGCCGGACGTATCCCGGTCTAGCCGATGGACGACAAAAATCCGGTTGTCCGGATGGCTTGCCCTGACATGCGCGGTAAGCTGACGATACGCGGTGAGCTCGTTATCTTCCGGCGAAGCGGCGATCGACAGCAATCCGGCATCTTTTTTGATGACAATAATATCTTCATCTTCGTGCAATATCGCAAGTCCGACGAAAGGCACTTGTTCCACGACCCGTTCCATCGATACCGTTACGGTCTGACCCGGCTGCAGCGGAGCATTATACGCGGTTTCCCGCTTGCCGTTCACGCTCACCTGGCCGCGCCCGAGCATCGACTTAATGGAATTGCGGCTTTGGTTGGTGATGCTCTTAAGCAGGAACGAAAGCAGCTCCTCCGGCTCTTTGACTTCATATTGTTTGTCCGGTATATGTTTAGGTTCGCGCGGTGCGCGTTTATGTTTGGATACCGCCTTGAAGGCAGGCTTCGGCGCAGGTTTGGGCCTCTGGCGCGAATTTCTTTTGTCCATTTCACGAATCCTCCGAGTTTATCAAGCACAATACATCCCATGTATTGTACTCCATGTAGCGTATTATATCACGAACTAATTGAGACAGCCGAATTCCGTCGAAAATTGAAAATCATTTCCTTGGTAAATATACTCTGCTGTGTTATTGTTATACCAAAGGTAGATTTTGAGAGTCGTTCTATCACTGCTAGCGTGATAAACTTAAACGATCGGAGGTTATAATGAATAAAGAAAAAGAATTGGTCAATGAAATATTTTTTCTGCGCGCCATTGCCTGTATTAGCATTGTTCTTATTCACGCCCTGACGACGACCATTTACACGTATTCTTTGCCGAGATCGACAATCGATCTGTTTCGTTCCATCCAGATGACCGTCATGTTCGCAACGCCGATGTTCGTCCTTATCTCGGCTCTCGTACTTTCGCACGCATACAAGGATCATATGCCGAAAGGCTTCCTTGTCAAACGATTTCTGTACATCGTCGTCCCTTACTTAATTATGGGCACCGTGTATACGGCTTACGATTTTTATTATACGTCCAAACCGCTTCCTTTCGGCGACATTCTGTACAATAAACTGGTAATGGGCCAATGGCATGGCTATTTTGTATTGATTATCGTGCAATTCTATTTATTACAACTTATCTTCCATAAATTTGTAAGCGGTTTACCGATGAAATGGGTCATAGCCGGCGCATTTGTCATCAATGCGGCTTATTTGGGCTTTTTCAATTTCGTGCCGCCATTCCATTTCAAGGACGCATTTTATTACTGGTACGACTTTTCGAAAATCCCGTTCCTGGCTTGGATTTTCTACTTTACGGTCGCCTATTATTGCGGACGCAACCTTGCCTCGTTCCGGCAATTTGTGCGGAAATACCGCTTGCTTATATTTGCAGGATGCATCGCAAGCTTGATCGTTGTCCATCTCATGAGGCGGACAGGCACGCTCACGAACATCGCCTCGACTCGAGTCGATTTGTTGGCTTACACCATTCTGGTCATGTTTTCTTTATTTTATTTGGCGTCCTTTTTCAAAAAAGTGCCGCGTTTCGTCATGATTATCAGCAATTTTTCATTCGGCATTTATTTGCTGCATCCGCTGTTTCAAAAAGTGATTCATCTGGTTTATCCGAAGCTGCCGCGAATCAACATGGGCATTTTTGTGCTTGGATTGTTCGTGATCGGCATACTCGGACCGATGCTTGTTACGTTTATCCTGAACAAGCTGCCGCTCGGCAAATTCGTCGTCGGCAAAATCCCCGCGCTGCGTCGTGCGCCGGCCGGCACACGCCCTGCTGTTCGTACTGCGGATACAATGGAAAGAGAAAGCGTACAAGCTTAGCATTCACGTGGATGACTGCAAAATATACCCAAAACGGAACACCCGTCGCTCATCGAGCTGCGGGTGTTTTTGGCATCATAAGGAGTTTCCTCAAACCCTCCGATTTGGATAGATTTTCTCATTCTGCAAATGATAATAATCGTTTGAAGAAGAGACCCTTTCGCGCAGGTAGATTTGAGCTTGACAACAAAGAACAATCAATCTATAGTAAGCCTATCGGAATTAGACTAACTGACTCGTCAGTTAATGGAGAGGAGCGTTTGCACTGCCTACATTACCGGATCAAGATCAGGACCGCCGCCAGCAGCTGATGGGGTTCGCTCTTGAGTTATTTGCGCGAAAAGGATATCACAATACGAAAGTTTCCGATGTGGTCAAGTCCGCGGGGGTCACGCAAGGAACGTTTTATTGGTATTTTCAAAGCAAAGAACAGCTCGCTCTGGAATTAATCGCAGGCGGCGAACAAAAGCTGACCGAAGTCATTCAGCAAGGTTATCGCAAGCATGCCGGTACGGTGGAGGATATGGTGAAATCGTCCGCACGGCTTTTGACGGATTTGTTCGAATTCGCCGATCGGAACCGATATTTGATGGCGCTATTGCTAATCAAGGGCCAAGGCGCAGACCCGCCGATACAAGAAGCCGTTTCCCAAACCTGGATTGCGTTCGAGGAAGCTTTCAAAAACAATGTCCAGCGCGCAACCGAACTCGGGATGCTGCCGAGTACGGAAGATTTGTCTCTTCGGGTCAACATCCTCGTCTGTTTAATTACAGGCGTGTTGTCCAAATGGCTGTTCGGACCTATGCATGACGTTAATTTTCAATCGCCCCGCTCCGCTTCGGAAATGGCCGAGGAAACGGCAAAATTCGAATTCCGCGGATTGTTGGGATAATCAAGGAAGATAGATACATCTAGGAGGAACATATATGTCAACAAAAGTAAAACAACTGATTACAGCCATTTCGCTGCTGAGCTTGATTATGATCGTACTTGCAGGGTGCGCCGGAAAATCGGAGAATAAAACAACCGATACGGCCGCTCCATCGAATTTGCTGGAAAAAATCAAGAGCGCCGGAAAAATTAGAATCGGCTTAATGGGAACTTACGCGCCTTACAACTTCTTGAACGATAAGCATGAAGTAGACGGCTTCGATGCCGACGTCGCGAAACAAGTCGCGAAGCGATTGGGCGTGGAAGTGGAATTCATTACGGGAGAATTTTCCGGATTGATCGAAGGATTGCAAAAAGATAAATACGACGCGTTGGTGACTCAAGTGACCATTACCGACGATCGCAAAAAAACGATGGATTTTTCAGAGCCGTACATTAAAAATGCAGTAAATGTCATTGTGAAAAGCGACAATACGACGATCAAATCGGTTGACGACTTTAAAGACAAGAAGATTGGCGTTGGACTCGGAACAAACGACGAAAAATATTTGCGGGACGTTGTTCTTCCGAAAGTCGGCAACTTTGAAATCGCCACATACAACGATGTCATCACTTCCCTATCGGATTTGAATGTCGGAAGAATCGACGCGACGATTAACAACATATTTGCCATCAAGCCTCTGCTTGAAAAAAATCATTTGGATATTAAACCGGTAGGAGAACCGATTAAAGAAGACGTTGCCGGAATCGCGGTTCGCAAAAACAATCCGGAGCTGGTTGAGGCACTGAACAAAGCTTTGGACGAAATGAAAACCGACGGAACGTTCAAGGAAATTTTTCAAAAATGGTTCGGAGTCGATCCTAATATTTAAGGGCATGAACTGGGAGGATGCATGAATGGAACTCGTATTTGACAACTTGGACTTCCTGCTCAAGGGCGCGTACTACACATTGCTCATTACGATCGTTTCGATGTTTTTTGGGCTCCTTATCGGACTGATCGTGGCAATCGCCCGTCTGAAAGGAAATTGGCTGGTCGGCAATCTGGCCAAAGGGTATGTTTCCATCATTCGCGGAACCCCGATTCTTGTTCAAATTTTTATCGTGTATTACGGTTTGCCTGATTTCGGAATTACGCTTGGGCCGCTCACAGCGGCCTATATTTCCCTTAGCATCAATATTGGCGCTTATTTGTCCGAAACGTTTCGCGGCGCGATTCTTTCGGTGCACAAGGGGCAGACGGAAGCGGCTTTATCGCTGGGCTTGTCGCCATGGCAAACGATGCTGAAAGTCGTTCTTCCGCAAGCGGCCAGGGTAGCGATTCCGCCGATGGGCAATACTTTTATCGGGATGCTGAAAGAAACTTCGCTCGTTTCGATCGTTACGGTGACCGAATTGCTTCGTTCGGCCCAGCTGCTCGTTGCGCAGTATTATGTTGCCATGCCTTTTTTTATTGCGATTGCCCTCATGTATTGGATCATGAGCATGGTATTCTCGGGCATCCTTAACCGCATCGAAAGAAAATTATCAAAGGCTTATTAAGGACGTGTGTAAGCATGATTGAGGTAAATCATCTCGGCAAACGTTTTGACGATTTGGTCGTATTCCAAAATATAAATCTCCATGTTCGTCCCAAAGAAATCGTCGTCTTGATCGGACCGAGCGGTTCCGGTAAAAGCACGCTGCTGCGCTGCTTGAACGGCCTCGAGACGCCCACCGAAGGAACACTTCGTGTAGGTGACGCGAGGTGGGAGCCTGCAATGAATACAAAAGCGAAAAAACAAGCCATCCGGGAAATTCGTGAAATGACCGGCATGGTTTTTCAATCGTTTCATTTATTTCCGCATATGACCGCATTACAAAACGTGATTATGGCACCTACCACCGTTAAAAAGATGCCGATGGATGAAGCCGTCCGTCTAGGCGAGTCCTTATTAGCCAAAGTGGGCTTGCTGGGAAAAAAAGACGAGTACCCTTCGCGGCTTTCCGGCGGCCAACAGCAGCGGGTTGCGATTGCCCGTGCACTTGCCATGCAGCCGCAAATTATGTTGTTTGATGAACCGACGTCGGCCTTGGACCCGGAATTAACAGGTGAAGTGTTGTCGGTAATGAAGCAGCTTGCCGCAGAAGGCATGACGATGATCGTTGTCACTCATGAAATGAAATTCGCCCAAGAAGTCGCGAACCGGGTCATCTTTATGAGTGATGGAGCGATTCAGGAGGAAGGGGCACCGGAGCGGTTTTTCGTTCAGCCGCAAACGGAACGTGCTCGCAAATTTCTGCGCCAATTGGCCAATCAGCCCGACTGACAGCCACTCGGAAAGCTTGAAGGAGTTGAGATCGTGAATCATCTAGAAAAAGCTCATGCAGCGAGTATTGCAGAACGTGCCGGATTGATTATGGAGAGGGAAAACCTAGATGCCCTCGTGGCGTCGAGTTGCGAGAACTTCTATTACCTTTCCGGTTACCCCAGCGCTTTCATGTATACGCTGCGCATGAATGAAGTCGCGCTGGCCGTAATGTTCCGCGATCCGAACCGGAAAACGGTCTTGATCATGAATGAGTTCGAGGCCGCCGGCGTTCCGGCGGATTTGGCGTCTCAATGCGAGATTAGAACTTATCCGACATGGGTTGACGTGGACGATCCGTTCGGCCTTAGAGGCGACAAATTTCAGGGCAAACGGCCGGTTTCGCCCCAAGCGGAAGAAATGTTCGGAATGCTGATCCAGGTGCTCGCCGAACACGGCATTTCGAGCGGCAGAGCAGCCGTCGAGCTGAATTCGATGCGCTATCCTGCCGCAACGGCATTGCACCGAATGGCCGGATCGCTTCAGTTGTTTGACGCTAGCGCCATTTTTAGCGAGCTGCGCGCCGTCAAAACGGATTGGGAGATCGAGCAGCTGCGCAAAGCATGCGCTTATGCCGAAACCGGTATTGCCGAAACGGTCCGCGGGATCGGGGTCGGCAGCTCTGCCGCGGATATCGCCGGGGCGTTCCGGTTAGCCTTGATGAACCATGCGGATGGCTCCGTCGCCCGATTCCATATGATTTCGGTCGGGGCTAACTTCGCTCCTGCGTATCGGTTTGACACTCGTCCGGGGGAACCGGGAGATTTGATCAAATTCGACGTGGGCGTTGAGGTCGCGGGATACGGCTCCGACATTGCCCGTACCTTTGTGCTTGGATCTCCTTCGGATTATATGAAACGAGTATACCATGCACTCCGAGTCGGGCACGACCGTCTCTTGCAGATGATCGAGCCGGGGATGCCGATGAAGAACGTCTTTAACGAGGTCATGGATCTCATCCGCCGCTCCGGATTGGACAATTACAACAGAGGTCATTTGGGGCATAGCGCGGGTTTGAGCCTTGCGGCGGAAGAACCTCCGTTCATCAGTCCGTCCGAGGCCGCCGTCTTTCGGCCTGGCATGGTGATTTGTTTGGAGACGCCTTATTACGGCTACGGTGTCGGTTCGATCATGATCGAGGATATGGTGCTCGTTACGGAGAATGGCTGCGAGCGGCTGAACAAGCTGTCCAGAGATCTTGTTTCGCTTTAATTTAACGTCAAAAAACTCCTATAAGATCGCTTGCTTTCGGCAAACGTCTTATAGGAGTTTTCATTTGCTTCCGCTAGATCGCCCGCATCCGGTTGTTCCGGGCATTGTGCTCCACTTCCGCCAGCCCGAGCTTCTCCATCAGCGGCGGGATGTACATGCCGAACCGGCCGCGCAGCCCTTTCTTCAGCCCGTACCAGCCGCCTGCCGGATTTTCCGGCGAACGTCCCCAAGCCTCCACTGTGCCGTCCTTGGCCGGCTTCTGCTCATCCGCGCTGCCGAGCTCCATCCAGTCGCCATGCTGTTTCAGCATGGCGTGCAAATCTTCGATGCAGCGGTAGTCATAATGCAGGACGGTTTTGCCGACGGTGCAGACGAGTATCGCTTTGCCGTCCTTCTCGTCCTTGTACATTTCGTATTCCGACGTAAGCGGCGGCGTTTTCAGCTGCCATGGGTTTTCTTTGGTGCCTTCATTTCCGGACATAAGCATGCTCCTTTGAGTTTCATATTTTTATGGATTTTCCGCGGTCTCGAACGCCATTTGCGAGAAGGTGTCCACTAACCTCGGGTCGAACGAGATGCCCCGCTGCCGCACGATGTAGTCCATCGCTATGGCATGGGACCATGCTTCCTTATAAGCTCTTCTGCTTGTTAAAGCGTCATACACGTCAACGATGGAGACGACTTGCGCTTCCAGCGGAATTTGCTCCTCCTTCAGCTGATGCGGGTAACCGGTCCCGTCCCATTTTTCATGATGGTGTTCAACGATGGACTTGGCGATTTTTAATTCCTGTTTGAAAATTTCGTCGTCCAGCTCATTCGAAATCCGGTTCAGGATATCGACGCCGATCAGAGGATGCGTTTCGATAATATGACGCTCATAATAGGTCAGCTTGCCCGGCTTGTACAGGATTCCTTCCGGAATGCCCGATTTGCCGATATCGTGCATGATGCTCGCATGAACGACCTGCTGCATGTATTCCTCGGAAAATTGCAGCTCCAGCCTTTCGTTATGGGCATGGATCAATCGTTCGGTTAGGCTTTGAACCCGGAACAGGTGATCCTCGATCGACGGGTCGCGAATTTCGCACGATAACGCGAGAACGCGTAAAATTTCATTTTGAATTTTCTCTTTGCGGTTCTCCGACACGTAAACGCCGTACGAGATATCTCCTAGGTCGCGGAACACGCCGATGAAATACGTTTCGTTATCCACGACAACCGGCGTAATCGTAATGAACGAATTCCAGATGTGCTTGTCCCGCCTGCGATTAATAAAGATGCCGGACCAAGGCTGCGATTGCTCCAGCGCCTGCTTCATTTCGTCGTATGTATCCTGAGGGGTATAACCCGATTTCAAAATGCCCGCCCGTAAACCGATAATATTGTCCCGGCTATATCCGGTCAACTCTTCGTATTTCGGATTGACGGCTATGATCTTATGGTTAACGTCGGTGATGATCACCGCATCCGCTAATAGCAAAAAGAAAGATAATTCAGGTTTCATTGATTATGCTCCTGACTGAATCGATGAGTGAACACTTTGGTAATCCTTAAAGATGATATCATCGCAGGAGTGCTTCGTCAAAGAACTCCCTCACCGTTAACCGGATCTTCCGCATAAAACCGATACCGGTTCTTCCCCTGCTCCTTCGAAGCATACAAGGCGATGTCCGCCTTCTTGCATAACGTTTCCAGGTCAACGCCATGCTCCGGCACAAGAGAAATTCCGATACTGACCGTAATCGTCTCTTCTTGAAAACCTAGCTCGCTCTCGCAGGTTTGCTTGACGGCGGCAATGATGTCGGCCGCGGCTTTCCCCGCTTCTTCCTTGCTCGTTTCCGGCATAACCATGACGAATTCGTCTCCGCCCAGCCGGAACGGAACATCCTGCTTGCGGGCAACCGATCGAATGCGCTGCGCTACCGCTTGCAGCAATCGATCCCCTTTATCATGGCCGAGATTGTCGTTTACGAATTTGAAATTATCCAGATCGAACAAGAGCAGCGCAGCCGTACTTTTGTTTTCCGCGATCGTGGTCTTCAGTCTCTCCTCGAAGGCGGCACGGTTCTGGAGCCCGGTCAAGCTGTCGTGGAAGGCAAGATACATCAGCCGCGCCGCCCTGCGCGAAATGATAAAAGACAATACAATCGTAATGAATAACACGATGCCAAGCTGGATGACGAACGTCCTCTGGTTCGCGCTGTTTACGGCTTGCAGCTCCTTGTCGTTGTAGACGATTTCAAGAACCTTGTCCTTCGTCGCTCCCGAATCGTATTCAGAGCTATAGGGGACGTAACGGTACGTCGCGGGCCGCCCGTTCCAACGGCCTCGGATTTCGGTCGTTTCCTTCGTCTTCAGCGTCCGCTCGAATGATTGCCTTCGGTCCGGGGGCAGCTTGCCAGCTTCGACCGGCGTCCCAAGCGAGTACCCACCGACATTCAGGATATTGATTTCATCGATCGCGTCATATTTTTGGACAAGCTCCTGTACGGCGCTTAGGAAGTTGAATTGTTTAAAAATAAGTCCGTTTTCCAGCGAATAACCGAGCTGAATCAAATATTGCTTGTCGCCTGTCGCCATGTAGCTATATTTTTTGATTCTCCCCGTATTTTGCTCGATGTCGATGCCGTCATCAAAGAACTGGCCGGCTTCACGCCTCGTATCCAATACTTGCGCGAGCTTCCTGCAGCATTTCTTAAAATCCATTCCGATATCCGCCGCATAGCTGCTATGCGTAATGACATTGTTCCTATCGATGATATATACGTCCATGCCAAACCGTTTCTTCAACGAGGCGAAATCCCAGTCTTCGAACGACGGTTCGCGATCGTAACGATCGGCCAGTTCCCGGGAGATTCTCCGCATCCGGTCCGCCAAATTTTCGCCGAACAAGTAATAAGCCTTCTCGATCGTTTTCAGCGCATAAGCGACCATGTCTTCATTTTGTTGAATTTGCGCCAGATGGTTGGCCTGGGCTTGGTCTTTCAGCCGAAGGTGATCGAACGTAGCCAAAGTGAATGAGATAAGCAAAGCAAACACAATCATGGCGATGGATAATTTGAGCCGAAAATAAGACTTCACGCTGAACACCTCACTGCTTGTGATACCGTCTCAAGAAATCGCTCCTCATGAGGGGATTCCTTAGTCTTATTCCACGGGATGACATATAAAACCTTTATTCGACATGAATATTTGCAAAATATGAAAATATAGGGGGTTGAACGAAACTAAAGACTCATTAACCATGACAAAAAACCCTTCTTTTCGAAGGGTTTGGTTAGATAGATTGGATCGAAGAGCGTGGTTCGAAGGACTCGTTTGGAAATTGGCTTGGCACCGCTTATCGGTTCCCGAACGACTCGATATTTTTCCCGTAGAAGATTTCATCCATCTCCCATTGAACGCTAACCGTGATTTCCTTGCGTTCCTCCGGACTCAGCTCCTCTTGGGTGTAGCCGAACAAGTAGTTGTTGATGTCGAATTCCCGCAGCTTGCACTTCGTATGGAAGATATGCTCTTGATACACGTTAACGTCGATCATCTGATAGCGCGCCTTTACTTCATCGGGGGTATAGTTCTGGATGGAGTTAATTTCATGGTCGATAAACAGCTTGTAGCCACTTTTATCGCGGGTAAAGCCGCGTACGCGGTAATCGATCGTCATGATATCGGCATCGAAGGAGTGAATCAAATAGTTGAGCGCCTTGAGCGGAGAAATTTCCCCGCATGTGGAGACGTCGATGTCGGCCCGAAACGTGCTGATGCCTTCGTCGGGATGGTACTCGGGGTACGTGTGCACGGTGATGTGGCTTTTGTCCAAATGCATGACGACATGATCGGGCAACGGGCCCGGCGACTCCTCGAACGAGGAATCCGGCGCCTGCTCGATCGGCCCCTCCGACACCAGCATCGTAACGCTGGAGCCTTGCGGCTCGTAGTCCTGCTTGGCAATGTTCAAGACGTGGGCTCCGATAATATCGGCAACCGCCGTTAAAATGCCGGTCAATCGTTCCGCGTTGTACTGCTCGTCGATATAAGCGAGATAAGCTTTGCGCTCTTCGCTGGTTTTCGTGTAGCAAATATCGTACATATTAAAGCTGAGCGTTTTGGTCAAGTTATTGAATCCGTGCAGGGCAATGGGCATTTTTCTCGTTGGGTCCATAAGGGCGCTCCTCGTAAAAGATTTCCCTTTATTTATGCCCTGCCGGATGAAGAAAATACCAATTGCCGCGCAGAACGATTATTTCACCGCGTCAATGTATCTCTGCAGGCTGTCTTGGACGCATTGAGCGATCAACTGAATAAATGGCGCCAAGTCGTCTTGCACGCTTGCTCGCTCCAATGCTTCATAATATTGCAGCCGGTTCGCATCCGCAGCTTTGACGATCGCCGGGGGATATCCGTGCTTCATTAAAATGAGATTCATCAATAAACGAGCGGTGCGGCCATTATCATCCGAGAATGGATGAATATAAACAAATCTGAAATGAAACTCTGCGGCTAACACGATAGGATGCCGTTGACTTGCTGATCATGGTACCATTGCAATAATTGTTCCAACTTCTCGGGAACCAACATATAGTGCGGGGGCACGTGCTGAGAACCGGGTATTCTGACATTAATCGACCGATACTTGCCTGCCTTATCATCATCAATGTTTTTTAAAACGAGTTGGTGAATGGATTTCAGTATATATTCCGTCAGTTCCGTATCCCGATTCACCACATCGCGAACATATTCGATCGCTTCCGCATGGTTGACGACCTCAAAGTGTTCCCGCAGCTTTTTGCCGCCGATGGTTAATCCTTCTTCCAGCACCAGCTTGGTCTCCAGGAGAGTTAACGTATTCCCTTCAATTGCATTGGAGTTATACGTCCATTCGACTCGATACACTTCGTCCAAATTTCGAACAGCCGCTGCCGGCAAAGGCCGTAATTGATCAAGCTCTTGCTTTAACCGATCGATAGGATTGAGATTCATCATATTCCACCACCCGAACTAAAATCGATATCCCCATTATATCACAGTTTATATGCGCTAAAACGTTCAATAACCGGCGGAGAACAGCAAAAAGCTAACGACCTACTCCTATTGTTACAGGAACAAGGTTGTTAGCCTTAGGTGTCAATATTCAAATCTTAGCTTGCAAAATTATACCCGCTCATACTCCCCTAAGCCTTGACCGCATCCAGCCAAGCCTTGGCGATTAACGCGTGACCGGCCGGCGACGGGTGAACCCCGTCCGGCGCCCAATAAGCCGATGGCGCTAGCGTGCTCGCTTGCGCAAACAACCCGTCCAGCGGGACATACAGCGCCCCGAATTCCCGTGCGAGATCCCGCACCGCGGTGATTTTCGGATCGAGGTCTTCTCTCCAGCCCTTGCGGTCATCCGGAATCGGTAGCACGAACGGCTCGATCAGGATCAGCTTGGCATCCAGCTTCTCTTTCGTTTGCACGATCAAATCGCGGTACCCTCGCGCATAATCCTCCGCCGAAGTCGGGTTATTGGAATCGTAGCGTCGCCACGTATCGTTGATGCCGATATAAATCGAAACCCATGTCGGGCGCAAATCGAGGCAGTCTTCCTGCCAGCGCTGTTGCAAATCGACGACCCGGTTGCCGCTGATCCCGCGGTTGATGAACTTCACTTGTTTCTCCGGATATTTGCTGCCGAACAATGCCGCGGCCATCAACGCATAACCGTTGCCGAGATCATGGCCGTCCCGGTTGCGCCCACAATCCGTAATGCTGTCGCCTTGAAAAAGCACGACCGCTTGATCTTCAATCAAAGTCATTCGTATTCCTCTCCCTTATTCGTTAAATTGGTAATCTTTACATTTACAAATACAACATCGCAGGATGCAATTCCTGCAATAAGTCCATGAGGCAATTCGTTAATTTTGGTAAATATGCGGATTCTGCGCACGGCACTCTTCCATGACTTCCATCTGTCGCCGCACCTGCTGCGGAGTGACCTCAAGCGGGACTCCCGTTGTTAACGTCCGATGGAGCATCAGGTACAATTGCTCCGTCATATGTGCAAACTCGTTTGTTCCTTCGGGCAGCTCGCGGCTCCAGCTGTCCTCATACCATACGAGCGTTTCCGAGCAATACGCGGGGTTGCCGTGCTGATCGACCAGCGGCTTATCCGTCAGCTGCTGCGGCGGCGCTTCCTCCGGCTTGAAATACTTCCATTCCAGCCGGTCGTTATTGCCGCGCAAGCCGCCATTCGTTCCTTGCACGATGAATTTATCCCGCGGAAACACGGAACAAGAAGAGATCTCCAGATCGATCGTAGGCCTGCCGGGGCCTCGCATAAGCACTTTGACGTAATCTTCGGCATCGCCGAACGTATTGGCCCGATCCATCACGCAAGTAATTTGCGGCATGGCATCAAAGCCGAACAATTGCAGGGCTTGATCGACCGGATGCGGTCCGGTGTTCAGAAGATTGCCGCCGTTCATCCGCTGCAGCGTCTGCCAATCCCATCTTCTCGCGAAATTGTTGTTCGTAATGTCGATTTGCACGATGCGGCCCAGCACGCCGGAGTCGATGATTTCGCGAATTTTCGCAAAGGCGGGCATATAGCGCGATTGCTGAAAGACAGCCAGTACGCTCCCCGATCGCTCCGCCGCGGCGATCAGCTGATCCACTTCCTGGACCGACTTGGCCAGCGGTTTCTCGCACAGCACGTTGATTCCCTTGTTCAACAAATCCAGCGTAATCGGAAAATGAAGCTCGCTCGGCGACGCATTTACCACAAGATCAAGCTGTTCCTGCTCCGCCATCTCCGTGTACGTTTCATTTACGCGGCACCCGAATTCGGCGGCCGCTCGCTCGCGGCGATCCGCCATACCGTCGGCAATGGCAGCGATTTCATAAAAACCGGGCATTTGGGCGAGCTGCGCGCTATGGATGTAACGTCCGCTTCTTCCTTGACCGATAATCCCAACCTTTAACGTATTATTGCTCATGTCGTTTCACCTCTCCATTGGTTTGCTGTTGCATCGCATATTTCGACGTATATGCATCGGATCTCTGAAAATATTCCCCATCAAGATGCTGCTGGGAGGAAAATACCGCCAAAGTCTGCACTATTGATCGTACGCCATAATCTCCTATAGTTCAACAACAATTCTCTTATTCTTGAAATGAACGAAAAAAAAGAAGGCCAATGAACAGCCTCCCTCTTACGATCAACGATCATTTCTTCTTTTTCGATTTGGCTGCCGCTTTTTCCATGTTGCCGGCTACCCGGTATCTCACGATTTTACGAATTATATCATAAGGTAACGGCTTATCGAGAGGGAATTGCAGTGTCCCTTTCGACTTATGGTATTCCTTAATTCCTCTTTGAACTCCTCGATCCCGCTTGGGGCCGGGTAAAAGCCGATATGATTTTTGAAAGCCGCAAAATGGACGAGGTTTCCATGGAGTTCGAATGTCGGCATCTGGTAGCTGATCTTTTCCTTCGCGGCCAGCGCCTCCTCACGGATGACTTGCCTTAACGTTTGAAGAATGTCCTGAACCTCGGGAGTAAATGTTGAAATATACTCGTCGATCGACCCATAGGTAACTTTATTTTCTTTCATAGGGCAAATCTCCTTTCACGGGTTTGGCTTCCATTCCTTATTTCATGCTACCATTACTTCTTCAAAATGCCCAAATAGGCCGTCCAAGGCCCAACGTCCTCCCTGTACCTCTCAGCCATGACGCGTACGATCTGAGCCATGTGCGTCAAATCGTGGACGACCCACGTAGACAGCAATTCTCTTAACTTCACGACACCAAACGCTGGGTGCGAACCCGTCAATTCAAAATGCGACTCCGGTTCGACAAGCTCCTTTAGTTTCGTAATATTTTGCGCTCGAATCGTTTTGAATTCTTGGAATTTCTGCTCGAGCGATCGTTCTGCGCTTTCGTTCAAATGAGCAAAACGGTCAAATGGCGGGAAAGGTTTGCTCTCGGCTTCCCGGATGATATGCTCCAACCTCGGGATCCAGTTCGTCTTCTCTCCCTCGATGAGGTGCTCGATCACTTCCGAGACGTTCCACGTTCCTTCGCCTTCGTTGCATTGCAGCCATCCGGCAGATAACCCGGACAAAAAATACTCTAACGTTTGCGGCGTACGCTCCAGAACCTCGAACGCTTCTTTCATGTTCATATTCATATAGCTTCTCCTTCCGTATGGCAATATATTTGCAATTATCGGCGGACAAATTTACGGTATACATTCGCCTCATGGAGCAATTTCTCCTCTATTTCCAAGTTCAACGGTTATTGAGTACCGGGAGAGAAATCCAGATAAAAAAAAACGGCATCTCTGCCGTTTATGTGTCAGTCTTCGCTGTATCTTTACCGGAAGCGGTTGCGCCATCCTTATTTTTAGTGCCTTTGCTTTTATAAGGTTTCGGAGCGTTTTTGATTCGGTTGGCGCTCGCCTGCCAACGGTTCCAGCCTTTTTTGTCCGTTCCGCGGCCAGTCCCGCCTTTGCCTTTAGCTTTGCTCATCATATCACTCCATTAGTTCCGGCTTTGAAATTACTTAAACCAGCCCTTCTCCTTAAACCGCGTAATGGCTTCCACCCGGTTGCTGACGCCGAGCTTATCGAGGATGATCGAGATATAGTTCCGCACGGTCCCGTTCGTCAAATGCAGCTCGCTCGCGATATCCTTCGTGTTCTTCCCGTCGGCGATCAGGAACAGCACTTCCTTCTCCCGTTCGGTCAGCGGACTCTCATGCCCGTAAGCTTCATCAACCAGCTCGGCTGCGTAGATGCGGCGGCCGGCCATAACGCTGCGAATCGAGTCCGCCAGCTCCTCGCTGGGGCTGTCCTTGAGCAAATAACCGCTTGCGCCCGACTTGATCGCCCGTTCAAAATAGCCGGCTCGGGCAAACGTAGTCAAAATCATCACCTTGCAGCCCGATCCCCTTAGCTGCTCGGCTGCTTCCAGCCCGTTCATCCCCGGCATTTCGATGTCCATGATGCACACGTCCGGCTTGTGAAGGTGAACCAGCCGCACGGCTTCTTCGCCGTTCATCGCTTTACCGACGACCTGCATATCTTCTTCCAGATCAAGCACGGAAGCTAGCGCGCCAAGCAGCATGCGCTGGTCCTCTGCGATCACGATGCGAATCATATCCCTACCTCCTTCTCGGGTTGCTTGGACACGATCGGCACTCGGAACACGATCATCGTCCCTGCTTCGCGCACAATGTCCATCACGCCGTTCACAAACTCAAGCCGTTCTTTAATTCCGCTCAGTCCGCTTCCTTTGAAGCATGCCGTTCCTTCCGCAATGCCGACGCCATTGTCTTTGACCTTGATGACAAGCTCGGTTGGCGACGGCTCGATCCAGATCCAGCAGGTTGTCGCGCTGCTATGCTTTACGATATTCGTCACGGCTTCTTTCAAGCACATGCTCAGCACGTTTTCGGCCATCAAAGAAATGCCCGTTATATTAGGTTCGCCCTCCAAGACGAGCTCGATTTCGGCTGCTTTTAATATTTGCCTGATCCGAAACATCTCGTCCTCCAGCCGGGTGCCGCGCATTTCCTTCACCAAGTCCCGGACTTCCTTTAACACGATCCTTGCCGTATGACGGACATCATTGATCTCTTCCTGGGCCTGGGCTGGGTTTTTGCCGATTAATTTGCCCGCCAAGTCGCTTTTCAAACCGATTAACGTCAGCTTCTGCCCAAGCGTATCGTGGAGATCGCGCGCAATCCGCTGGCGTTCCTCCAGCTTAACAAGCTCGGAAATTCTTTTGTTCGCATCCTCCAGTTGATCCTGAAGCTTCTCCCGTTTGTTCCGGGTATAGGTCGTGACGGGAAGCAGGATAACGCCGATCAGACTGACCAAGACGAAAGGCAGCTGGGTAATGAACATCGGATCCCGGTTCACCAAACCGAAGTTGATCCCGACGATCGTTGTGACCAGATGAACGGTATACAGTGTAGCGAACCCGATCCGATTCTGGATATTGCCGATAAAAAACGCCAAAAATAACGCGAAATAAACGTACCCGAACAACATCGTCATCGTAATCGAGATAAGAATTTGCACGCCTGTCCAAAAATAAACGAGCCACCCTTTGGAAACAAAAGAAAGCACATAACAAAGAAAAAACGCCAAAATCATCACAATGCCGCTGATAACTTCGTACGTGGAGGATGCCCGAAATATGAAATAAAAAGGGAGGATGAGAAAGACGACCCATACGTAAGGGCTAAGTCCCGTGCTTTTGTGAAAAATATGATGCCACTTCTTCATGGTCGCCCCCCTCTTGCACTCTTCTATGATTGTTCTATTATAGCAGATTTGCGCTTTAGCTTGCGCGTTCCCTCGCTTTCAAAGGGCTTATATCCGAATCGGCTTGATGTTCGGCGTCCGAAGCCGGCTTATTCGCCATCAGCTTCAAATCCTTGAAGTTGATAAACGTTTTGCTGCGCTCGTCCCACAATCGAAAACGGAGCGACTTCAGGCTCTCACCAATCGTGATTGTCGTTGCTTTCTGAAGCGGAATCGAGGCGTCATGCGCCTTTTCCAAATTGTAGTTTGGAACTTTCGGGCTCAGATGATGCACGTGGTGAAATCCGATATTGCCGGTGATCCATTGCAGCGGTCTTGGCAGCTTGTAGTAGGAGCTCCCTTCAACGGCGGCCTGCACGTAACTCCACTCTTCCTCATGCTCGAAGTAGGAATCCTCAAATTGATGCTGCACATAAAACAGCCAAATGCCAAGGCTTCCGGATAAGAAAAAAATCGGCCCTTGAATCATCAGAAACGCCTGCCAGCCGATTGCCCAGATGAGCAAAGCGTACAAGCCGGCAATTAGGACGTTGGTGATATACGTATTCATCCGTTCTTTCCGCCTAGCGCCTCTGCGGTTGAAACGATATTCAATGAGAAACACGCCGATCGGTCCGAGCCCGAACATGACAAGCGGATTTCGGTACAATCGGTAACCGAGACGGCTCCATAACGAAGAAGCCTTGTATTCCTCGACCGTCATGATCCGCAAATCGCCGATCCCCCGTTTATCGAGGTTGCCGCTCGTGGAATGATGGATCGAATGCGAATGCTTCCATTGCTGATACGGTACAAGGGTAACAACTCCAAGAATCGTGCCGAGAATATCATTGGCCGTACGGCTCTTGAAGAACGATTGGTGGCAGCAGTCATGGAAAAGGATAAAAGCCCTCACCATAAAGCCCGCGGCAACGATGACGATCGGAAGGGTAAGCCAATACGACACGGACAGGCTCAAATATGCGCCGTACCAAAGTACCGCGAGTGGCAATAATGTATTAAAAAGCTGCCGAATGCTTGCTTTTTCATCGATTTTTTCGAAGGGGGCGACGTTCTTTTTCAGATGCGAGATGCTTGGATGGTGATGGTGATGATTATGGTGGTGATTGTGATGGTCCATAGGTTGTTTCCTCCAATTGACGCGCGGCAGTGATGCCGAAACGATACGCGGCCCATAGTTTAACCTAAGTATAGGGAACTGGGCCTCTTCGGCATAGTTATAAACGTCAATAGCCTATATGACATATGTCATATAGGCGCTTAAGAAATTCGTAAGAATAGAGTAAGAGAAAAGAAAATTTCATTCCCTATACTGCGAATATAAGCATTAGAGCTTACAAAATAGCTGAATTAGGGAAAGAAGTGATCATCATGAACGCATTGGCATCAACATCAAAAATAGTTTTGCAATCTCTTTGGATGACCTGGGAGAGCATGTTTGACAGGATGACTAGATTGCGGAGCGCATCCACACTGAAATATGGAATATGTAAATTGGTTGTCAAGCGGCATCGCGGCAAAAGCGTAAAATGTCACGATGGCCTCTGGGTACATCGGGGGGGTTGGGTGGGCGAGCTGCATCTGGATAATCGACAAGTGCTGATGCTGTCGCGCACCGTCGGATCCGATCGCGCGGCATTGACGACGGCTCGAATGCTGCACGATTCGCTGAGGCAAATCAGCCAAGCTATAGAAAGCGAACCAGAGCTTGCCGACATCCAAGCGCTAACCGGCATTACATTGCTCCATCGGGGGATTATTCATGGCTTAGGCTTTGAGCTGCATCCGCTCGAATCCAAATGGTTTCGGAGGTTCTCAACGTATTACCTTCGTATATTGCTTAGGGTATTGCATCCGTCGGGCAAACAACGCATCAAGCAGCGCACCCGGAAGCTCGTCCCGATGATGTTGATGATGTCCAAACCAACTCTATTTCGTCTTTATCGGAAAGAAGTGATCGTATGATGCAGCAAATCTTGATTCTATTCGTTGTATTTGTATTCGCATATATGCTGGTCCCCTTTGTCATGACGAGAATATGCGGCTTCGGTGTTTGCAGCAGAGGAAGACGCGCAGATCAAATTGCCTTTACTTTTGATGACGGACCCGACCCCGAATATACGCCCAGGCTGCTCGATTTGTTGCGAGAACAGGGCATACAGGCCACCTTCTTCGTTCTGGGCAGCAAAGCCGAAAAATTTCCGGAGTTAATCCGACGCATCCACCGCGAGGGACATCAGATCGGGATTCACAATTATACGCATCATCTCCCCAATTGGCTCATGACGCCGTGGTTTATCAGACAGCATCATGTCGAGCAAACGGCTGAAATTGTAGAGCGGATAACCGGTGAGCGGCCCCACTTGTATCGTCCGCCATGGGGGATTATGAATGCGGCGGATTTGCTCTTTCTCCGAAAGTCGTATCGGATCGTGCTTTGGTCCGTCATGGGATGGGATTGGAAGCGCCAGGCGAATGCCGATCCATTAAAACAACGATTATTGCATAAAATAAAGCCCGGTTCCATTGTTCTTTTGCATGATAGCGGCGACACGGCGGGTGCCGACGAAGATGCGCCGGAGCAAATGCTGGAAGGACTGAAGGCGGTTCTGCAAGAGGTGCGGCTCAAGGGATATCGATGTGTTCGTACGGATGAACTTCTGGATCAGGAATTTAATCGTATTCCTGCTGAAGTATCCCCATGTGAATGATGTCGTGCCACTGTCCTTCTCGGAAAATGCATTGGCGCGACACTCCCTCCTGCTTGAAGCCAAGCTTCTCGTATACACAAATGGCACGATCGTTAAAAGCAAAAACCCGCAAAGCTACCCGGTGCAAATTCATCTCCAAAAAAGCGTAATCGAGCAGCAGCTTCAGCGCTTCGGTACCGTATCCCTGGCCCCAGTATGACTTCTCGCCGATATCGATAATACATTCGCCGTTGCGGTTTTTCAGATCGATGCCAATTAAGGCGGTGACGCCGATTGGCGTCCCGGTTTCCTTGGCGATAATCATATAGCTCTTGGATTGGCTCGATCCGAGAATCACATGCTTCACGAACTGCTCGGTTTCCTCCAGGGTGTACCGGTCCATCGCTGGATTGGTTGTACGCATGACGTCCATGTCGTTTCGCCATTGATGGTAAATCTCCGCATCGTCCACCGTCATTTTGCGAAGGTATACTCTTGAAGATTCGAATAGCATTTTCATTTGAAACCACTCTCCTTGTCATTACTTGTGGCCGGTCGAAGCAGTTGTTCCAGTGTGAACAGCAGCACGTCCATCTGCCCGTTCACCTTCGTTTGCTCCGTGCCTAGATGGGCTGTATTCATCATGAGTCCGTCTACGAACGATACGACGTACCGCGCAATGGATTCGGCGGGAAGGCACGGGAGGAACTCCCCCAGATCGGTTCCCTTCCGGAAAAAATCGGCCAACGCTTCAATAATCCGTTCATATCGGGCCGTAATATACGGGTAACTTGTTTTGTTGCTTCGGTAGTTGGCGGACGAGAAAAACTCCGAATTCGCCCGTACCAGCGTCTGATCGATCTGCTCGATCTCCTTCCGCTGCTTCGATACCCACCCGCTGATCTGCTGCCAGAACGCTTCCGTTCCATCGGTACGAAAATAATGCACGTCCTGCTGATCCTCATGTTGAAGCAGCTCGACATAAACATGCTCGATGTTATCGAAGTAGGCGTATAAAGCGCCTCTCGACACCCCCGCTTCGTCCATAATGTCCTGCATCGTCGCTTGGGTATAACCTTTGGCGATGAATACCCGTCTAGCCGCTTGCATTAAGCTCAGCTTCTTCTGCCTTTTGTAGTCTTCGCTTACTCTTGGAGACATCTTTTTTCACCCGCTTCAAAAAAACGACATCGATGTCGTTTTAGGATGTTTTTATTATAAACGACATCGATGTCGTTTTCAAGTTTATTGGAGACGATCGCAGGGGACGATCGCAGATAACGAGGATGCCGACGGGGTTCCCCATCTCGCTTCATCGCGCTAGACAAACGAACATACGTTTGATATGATGACACCAACTAGATGTTCGGAATGGAAACATGCAAACATGGAGAAACAAACTTTAACCCAATGGCTGGAGGCGGACAACGATGGAAGGATCCGATCAGGCGAACATAAAAATTGACGCACCGAGAATTCCGGACGACTTGTCGGTATTATCTCATGAAGTCAATTCGCTGCGAACGAAGGATGAATTTCGGCTTGCATCGGTCAGCGATACTTTCATCGATAATCAAGAGGCGAGCAAGGTTTCTTTTGAGAAGGTCATATTCAAAAACGTCACCATTATGGAATCCTCGCTCGTCGGGATCGAGCTGACGGACGTTATTTTTGACAAATGCGATCTTTCGAACGTTTGCCTTACCGATTCGTTCTTGCACCGTACTGAGTTCAGACATTGCAAGCTGATCGGGACGGATTTTACAAGAAGCCGATTTCAGAACGTTCGATTCGTCAATTGCGTTGGCGATTACGCTGCGTTTCGGTTTGCAGCTTGTAAACAGGTCGCTTTTGAGGACTGCTCATTGGTCAGTGCCGACTATTATCATGCCACCTTGCAGAAAACGATGTTTACCGCGTGCCACCTTGATCAGGCCACGATGTCGGGCTGCAAGCTGGAAGGGATCGATCTGAGCGAATGCGAATTCGACGGATTGATCGTTGAAATCGCGGATTTGAACGGTTGTATCATATCACGGCGGCAAGCTTCATCGTTCGTCGGACTCATGGGCTTGATTATGAAATAGTTTCTAGGGAGGCGTATATGGATGTACCAGCATATCGATCAGCATTTTGAATCCGTGAATTTCAGCGGGCGGGATTTACGGGAAGGGGAGCTCGTGCGCTGTACGTTTGAGCGATGCACATTCTCCCATGCTTCCATGGAGGAAATTACGACAGTCGGCTGCCGGTTCGTGCAGTGCAACTTTCATGGCGTGACGATGAATGCTTCAATTCATACGGGCTCCGCTTTTGAAAACTGCAATTTCCTCGAAGCCAATCTTTTCGTAGCCAAATTCATCGACTGCAAAATGATGGGATCCGATTTTACCAAAACAAAAATGGACGGCATCACGCTAACTCGAGGCGATTGGTCTTATACGAACCTTCGTCAAATGGGGCTTGCCAAACAGGATTTACGAAACATCCGTTTTTACGAGGCGGATCTATACGAGACCAATCTGGAAAAATCCGATCTGCGAGGCAGCGACTTAACCAGGGCCAACTTGGCGAAAACGAAGCTGCAAGGGGCCGATTTGCGCGGAGCCGTCATGGACGGCGTCGATTTTAAATCGTTTGACGTCAAGGGCGCCCGAATGGACGCCGCCCAAGCCGTTGTTTTCTTGCGCTCCTATGGCGCGAAGGTGGATTGAGTTTTTTCTTCACATCGTTCCCGCGTTTCCGTCGCGAATATATTCCAGCATTTCATCCAACTGTTGCAGCATGGTCCGAGCTCTGCCTTGGATCGCGAGATCGAATCGCTGCGAGCCTTGCGGCATTTCCATGTTCAAATAAGCGGTTCGCCCGCTTGTATATTGCGGCAGTTGGCTGACCGGCGCCACTTGCAGGCTGGTGCCGATGACGATAACAAGGTCCGCCGCGCCAAACCAGGCCAAGGCTTGACTCCAAGCCTTTTCCGGGAGCATCTCCCCAAAGAGGACGACATTCGGGCGCAATGGCCCTTGGCAGGCCGAGCAATGGAGCCGTGACAAGAAGTCCGATACGTCCGCGGACCGGCCGCACCGATGGCATCGGACCGAGCGGATATTGCCATGAAGCTCGGCGACTTTCTCGCTGCCCGCCGCGGCGTGGTATCCGTCTACATTTTGCGTGGCGATGCCCTGCAGCAGTCCTTCTTTTTCCCATTTGGCTAATATTTGATGCCCCTCATGAGGAGCATATTGCTCCACCGTTTCGATACGGTACGTATAAAAATCCCGGAACAACTCATAGTTCCGTTCCAGTGCATCCACATTCGCAACCTGATGTGGGTCGATGCGCCGCCACCAGCCGTCCTTGGAACGGAAGTCGGGCAACCCCGATTCCGTGCTCATCCCCGCTCCGGTGAGTACGATTGTAAAGCGGGACGAGGCGATCCATTCCGCCAGCTGGTAGAGGCTTCCGCCTTCTCCGCCGACTTTTAATATCGTCTCCACGTCATGCCTCCTCGTTCATGTTTCGTTAACCACAGTATATCAAGATTTCCAAATATAAAGACCCCCGAAATTTGTTTCGGGAGCCTTCGTCGGTTTACACCTATGCGTTTTCTGATGGTCCAATGTCAAAATCACTTATGTCAATGCGAATCGAAGCAGGAATGGGTCAGAAACCTTGGCGATACCGACTTGCTCGATATTGTCGCTTGTTCGTACGGATCCGTCCTACTTCACCCGACGAAAATCTGCATGAATGTACTCCCGGGTTACCACATCACGCTGCACCGCTTCCAGGAGAACCGGAATCGAGTCATCATTTTCAAGATTCAGCTCCACAATGCCGCCGCTGCCGCTTCTCATCCAACGTCCAAACTCTTTGGCCGAAAGGTGGATCATGGCATTGTCCGTATCCGAACCGTTCACAACAGCCGGAAGCCGTCCTGAATTCCTCAGACGCTTCAAGCCCGTTCGATTCATGGGTTCACGCTGCTCAACTTGAAAACATGTTCTCATCATGTCAACACTCCTCTTTACAATTGGTTTTTTATGCTCTCAAAATCAACCGTCTGCACGACTACGGATTTCGCCCCCCGTAGCAGGGGAAGCATGAGCACCATGACATCACCAACCTTATACATTTAATGTAAAATCGCATAAATATGCGAGAAAGACACCCCGTTCCAAACGGAACGAAATGTCTTCTTCGTAGTACCATATCATAGAAAGCCTGTTCTGTCGACCAGGACTTACTCAAACCCTGCTAAAACCTTCGCATACAATCGATCCAGCTGGGCATCGCGAACGTTTTCCCATTCCTCATACGTCTTTACATTTCCGCATATGAAATCGACCAAAGCCGTTACCGCTTCATTCATTTCCTCGATTTTATGATCATAAATAAACTCTACAGAGCCAACAGCTTCAAAACTACCCGCTATGGTCAGCATCATATCGTTTCTTACGCTGATATACTCCGCCCTGTTAAAAATCGATTTTAGCCTAAACAAGCTATGATTTTCATAAAATCTGTTTCTTATAAACAGGATGAACGTTTCAAAATCATCGGCATTGTTGCCAAGCTCGATTTCGAATAGGATTCTAAAGAACAAATTCCATTGAAAATCATGATTGATGGCGTTTAAAATGACATTTCCGATTTTGCCCGAAAAATCGTCTTCGAAATAGATCTCCCTCTCAAATCGGATTTCACGATTAAAATCCACCTCATTTTTGCTAATCGTATTTAATCGGTCCATCGTTTTGATCATGGTATTCGTATAATCGTCCAAATTTTCGGCATTTCTCGTTCGGAAAATATATTTCATGATCGTATCGCAAGATTTTCGAAAGTTAACCCCAAAACCGATACTATTCTGCATCTTTGCGGAATAGATCTCATAAATGATTTTCGAAAGAACGAGTTCCAACTGAGTCTTCCGCATCATGGGATCGATACTATTTTTATTATTGAACTGATTGTAAATCATGAGCAGCTGGTTATCGATCATTTCAAGGTTTTTCTTGACGGATCCCATCAGTTCCTTCAGAAAGCCGTCCGCGATCCGATAATTGTTGCTTTTATAAATGATTTTATGCTCAAGCTCGCCCCAAAAAATATTGACCAGCGACTTGATTTGAAGCTCAAATTTCATCTTTCCGCGGTTTGTTTCATAAACGCCGTCGATTCGAAAGATTTCGAACCCGTTCTTCTGCTCCTGCGGCTGCTGACCGGTTAGCTCCAGTCGAATCTTTTCATTGGTAGCATGATAATAGTATCCGTCTTCGTCATTTCTTTGGTTAAAAAAGGTTTGAAGCAAACGATACACTTGCGATTCGTCTTCAATAAATCTGCATTCGATTCGAACGCCGATCAAATCGGACAGATTGTGAAGGATATCCTCGCTCGTCCTATACTTGATATAATAATTATTTCTGATTATTTTTTCCCGCAAACTGGACGAAGACTTCACTCTTGAGCTTACCTTGATGTCCCCATCATGATTATTTTCCAATAAAGCTTGAAAATATTGCTCTACATCCTTCGCTTCCTGTTGCAATTGGCCGTTTATTCTTTCCAAGTCTTCGATAACTTCTTCAATCAAACCAAACATCTTCAGTTCCATACGTTCCCGCCTAACCTTAAGTAGTCGCACGTCCTATAATATCGGCGAAATCAGCCTAACCACGGACTCCATCATTTTGTCGAAGAGCGGCCTGTTCATAAACTCTTCTTTCGTGATTGCTTTGCAGTACTTCATATCCTCTTTAAAGCTGCCTTCCAAGGCTTTCGTAAATTCACGATTGTAAATAAAACTATTCACCTCAAAGTTTAATTGGAAGCTTCGAATGTCCATATTCGCTGTACCGATGCTGCACACGGAGCCATCCGCCATGATCGTTTTGGCGTGGATGAATCCTTTTTCATAATAATAAACTTTTATATTTACATCTAACAATTCCAAAATATAAGAATTCGCAGCCCAAGCCATAAACTTATGATCCGGTTTTCCCGGTATCATAATTCGCACGTCGACGCCGGATAACGCGGAAAGCTTCAAAGCTTCAATCATCGTATCGTCCGGCACAAAATACGGAGATTGCAAGTATAAATTTTCTTTGGCGCTGTTGATGATTTTGATATAACCGTTTCGAATATACTGTTCCTTATGATCCGGTCCGCTTGTGACGATTTGCATTCCGATTTGCTTGCGATCATCTACGTTCTTATGCTTCGGAAAATATCTCCACACATCTCCGATCTCGCAATCGGTAGCATAGCTCCAGTCGAGCAAAAACCTTTCCTCTAGCGAATAGACGGCATCGCCTTCAATTTTCACGTGGGTATCTCGCCAGTAACCGATATGCTTGTCCTTGCCTAAATACTCGTCACCCACATTGAACCCGCCGACAAAACCGATTTCTCCGTCGACGACGACAATTTTTCTATGGTTTCTATAATTGATTCTTCGGTTTACATACGGCATTATCCCCGGAAAAAACGCCGCATATTCAACTCCCGCGGCTTTCAATTCATTCAAGTATTTCTTGCGATTTAACGTATAGGACCCCATGGCGTCAAATAAAAACTTAACCTCTACGCCTTCCTTCGCTTTATGCATCAAAATCTGCAATAGCCGTTTCCCTATATCGTCCGGGCGAAAAATATAATATTCGATATGAATGTATTTTGTCGCACCTTCTAGAGCTTGAATAAGGGAGTCGAATTTATCTTTCCCTTTAGTAAACAAAGCTAAATCGTTATTTTGCGTAAATATGGCCCCTGAATGCCTGTAATTCATCATGATCAAATCTCGATGTTCATAGGAAGACATGTCATGGTGGCTTTCCCGCGCATGCTCCAAATATCTCTTTTTCGTTTCGTCCTTAATAATTTTTTTGTCAAAAAGCTTTTGCCTGCTCATGTTCCTTCCGAACAATACGTAAACGACAAATCCAACAACCGGTATAACCATAAAAATCAATAACCAAGCCCATGTCGTTGAAGGATTTCTTCTTTCAAAAAATATCAATGCGATCGAAAATAACAGGTTTAGGATTAAGATGATCGCGGATGCAATTGCTACAACACTCATGCTTGTTCCTCCAAAGTGGAAGTCATTCTCCAATATTGTAGCATAAAAAGGCGATACTCGAACGCAAGAAGCGCCGGTATCGCCTTTTTAATGGGCATAATTGTTATTGTTTCACATAGGTGCCTCGAATCATCTGCACGGTCCAATCGTAAATATCGCGGTTGGCCGCGGTGCTGCTATATGCCGCATTATACAAGGTGCGAATATCTTGATAATAGGCGCGGAATACGTCCCCGCCGTATCCGTAATCGACGGCTCCGTTCAAGTAATCTACATATCTTTGGCGGAATGCGCCGTTGTCGAATGCCCGATCGTCCAGTTCGATTTCAACCCCGGAACCTACTTTCTTCGCCGCATCTGCTGCGTTTTTGATTTGCACAGGGTCGGTATTGTTGAAGAAATGATTCGGCTGATAGGCCATCGCATCAAATCCAAACGACTTCCAATTGTAATAGGCGGTGGCGTTATAATATGGAATCCAGAAAAACTTATAGTTCAGGTTATGAATTCGGTCCGAAGCGTACCGGATTACCGCTTGATCGTCCGCCCCCGCCGCTTCGTGCATCCAGTAAAATCCGGCCAGCTCCAGATTGGAGAAGTTAGCCGCATTCCACTTCGCCATCAATTGGTTCAAGTACCACTCGACAGCTTTTTTCTTATTGGCGAGACCGTTAGTCGGATCACTGAAATTTTCGGACACTCCGTCTCCGTCCACATCGCCGAAATCGCTTTGCGTCGTTGAAGGGAGCGGAATCATCACAACAACCTTCATTTTATGATTCGGATCGTTTAACGCGTTACCTACTTCTTTGACCGCTTCATTCAGCTGAGCGGCATCTCCCGTTTGCGCGGCAAACGTTTTATTCAAGTACCATTCCCAATCTTCTTTCTTCGATGACTCGGACCAGCCTGTTTCGACAAACGATCGGCCGGACGGGGCGTTAAGGCCCAGGAACAATCCGCCGTCGAACAGCCAGTCGACCGGTTGATGATTGGCATCGATTTCGGCTACATAAGGGATAAACTGTTCCGTTTTCCAGTCGCCGCGATTTTCGCTGTATTGTCCGTTATAAAATAACATCAAATTGTTAATTCCAGCGGTTGCTTCGCCGGCCCTCAAATAGGCTCCATCCGGATTCTCGGATTCTTCCGGCGTCAATTCAACTGCCCCCGCTGCACGCCCGTCTGTGCCGAGCACTTCAATTTCGTCGATAAAGCCCCATACATTAAGCACGAAGTTGATTCTGACATACCTGGCATAAACCATTTCCCCTTGCGGTTGATGAGCCGGCAATCCGTCGACCGCCCCGTCCCATGCATACTTCAACGTATGGGCGCCGCTTTCCGATGATCCCGGCTTAGGAACCGCCGCTACCCTTGCCCAATGCTGACCGTCCATTGAAACGGCAATTTTCATATCATCAGGCGCGTTGATGCCCGGGTCGCTGTCCTGCAGGAAGTTCGCAGCTATGCTGGCAATTGATTTGGGCTCTCCCAAATCAACAATGATATTACGGTCGAAGTTATAGGCATGTCCCTGCCATTCCGGATCCCAGAAGGAAGTCGAACCATACAAGCCGTCGGTCAATTCCTTCCCGTCTTGGTCCGGGTATTGCGGTTCGGCAGGATTTGATACCGTATAAGGCTTATGCAGCGCCAGGTTGACAAAATCGGGGGTTGGCGTTTCCGTCAACTCGAACGTTGCGCGAGCCAACTCTCGATATCCGTCGTCAGCAAGAAGAACAACATCATAGAAGCCAAGCTGGCTTAGTGCTGACGTATCGAATGTCAACGTTCCGTTCGGCTGGCCGCCTTCGCTTGTATACTTCCAAACAAGCGACGGGTTTCCCGAACCCGGAACTCCGTCTTTATGGTAAATACCGATCCAATCTTTGCCGGACGTACCCGTATACGATACGGTAATCGGATCCCCTGTCTTGTATTGGCCTTTATTTAAAGAGACAGTCGGTCCTGGATCAGGCTCGTTGAAATCAAGCGGATTACCTTTGATTAACGAATACATCCAATCATAGACTTGGCGATCCCTTTTCTTTGTGCTGTTAGCCGCTTTGTATAACGTATGCAAGTCCTGGTAATAAGCGCGGAAGGTGTTGCCGTCATACCCGTAATCCAGCGCCCCTTGCAAATAATCGATCAGCTTTTGGCGCCGCCCATCGAGGAAAACGCCGTCGTCAAATTCAATCTCAAGGCCGGACCCGATCCGTTTGGCTCGATCAGCAGCTTCCTTAATTCGGTCTGCATTCGTATTGGCAAAATAATGGTTAGGCTGATACGCCATCGCATCAAAGCCGAATTGCTCCCATTTCCAATACAGCGAAGCCTCGTAATAAGGGATCCAATAATATTTGTATCCTTTGCCATGAACGAGATCAGCCGTATATTTCATGGCCGCTTGATCGGAAACCGTCTCGCTCATCCAATAAAATCCCGTCAGCTCCAAATTGGTGAAATTGCCGGCACTCCATTTTTGAAGCACGAGGTCAACATACCAATTCAACGCTTTTTGCTTGTCACCTTGCACGCTGAAGTTTTCCGATATTCCGTCTCCGTCAACGTCTCCGAAGTTGGTTTGGTTGCTTGCGGGGTACGGAACCATGATGACGACCTTCATTTTATGGTTCGGATCGTTTAATGCTTGGGCGGCCTGCTTCACCGCTTCGTTCAGCTGCGCGGCGTCGGCATTGGGACCTGCCAGCGTTTTGTCGGCATACCATTCCCAATCCGCTTTGTTCGAAGGATTAGCTCCCTCCGAAAAGACGCGGCCCGAGTTTGCGGCAGTCCCTAAGAACAATCCCGCATCAAACATCCAATCGGTCGGTTGTCCATTCGTATCCATATACGTGACATACGGCTTAAAATAAGATGAAGTCCAATTTCCGACATCTCCGGAATATTGACCGTTGTAGAACAGGACGAGGTCATTGATATTCCCGGTTTTTTCACCTGCTTGCAAATAATTCGGCGCAACATAAGGATCGGGGATCGGCTTCACCGCTTTTTTCAGCTTGCCGTCCACGCCCCATACTTCAATTTCATCCACGAACAGCCAAAAGTCGACCATCGCGTTAATTTTGACATAACGGGCGTACACCATCGTCCCCTGCGGCTGATTCGCAGGCAGGCCGTTTGTTTTCCCGTCCCACTCATACGAAGCGGTGAAAACGCTTCCTTGGGAGGGCAGCTTAGGGATCGTAATGAGCTGTGCCCAATCTACGCCATTTTCCGATACGTACATCTTAACGACCTCAGGCAGACTGATTCCTACGCCGGAGTCATTCAGCGCATTCAGTTTAATCGATGAAATGGATTTCCCATCTTGCAGATCGATCACGAATTCACGGTCAATGTTCGCGTTATGGCCAACCCATGCGGAATCCATGAAATCGGTTGAACCATACGTTCCATCCGTTAATTGTTTGCCGTCCGCGTCCGGATAAGCATCGGAGGCCGGGAAAGAAACGGTATACGGCTTATGCAAAGCTACATTGGTGATCTCGCATTTGTCGCTTCCTTCCAATTCATCACAGTCTGGCGGCGACGTCCACAGCGTGATTAAAGCTTGCACTTCGCTTGACAAAATTTGCTTCGCTTCCGAGGTAATGTTCTTTTGCATGCCCTTATGATTCATTTGGTCCAGCATTTTTTGCAAAAACTCGGAAGACTTCTCTACATTACCTTCCTCGTGGAACTTGACGGCCTGCTTCAAGCTGTTGCGCAACTGCTGCGCCAGCGGATGGCCTAATTGGCCATTCTGGGAACATTCATCGATTTTCTGAGCAAGTCGTTCATGGTCACTTTCCGGCGCCGCTATCGCTTTGGCCGACGCAGTCGCATCCATAAATCCGGATAAAAATAAGATTGCGCTTAACGTAACAAAGATGAATGTTTTCAACATGCTGTTAGGGGTCTTCAGGTTCGTCATGAATTCGCCTCCTCAACGGGAATAAGGGATTCAGATCGTGCCGAGTTTCAATAGCCTTTACGGTTGTCCGAATGTTCTTCCGTTCACTCTCCCTTCTGCGAGTTTTGCGTCTGTTCAACCTACATAGCAGCGCCATTGCCTTTCTCAGATCACATTTGATTTTCTAAAGCATGCGATTTATGTAAATATAGTTGAACACTTTGGGAACTGACGATCGGTTGCGGAAACATGAAGTGCTGAGGATTCTTTCTGTGGGGTTATAAAGCCGGGGGTGAAAAAGCACTTCTATTGGAAAAGTATGTATGATCGGGCATTGGCGTTTTTCGGATAGATTGTACAATAATCAGTACGTGAGGACAATGTCTTTAAATTGTCGCAAAATAGCCCTTGATCTCTCCAACCGAGACCAAGGGCGTTGATTGTATAGGCCGCAATGATCCATAATCCTTCGCGTCATTGAAAAGATACGGCACCATTACCGTTGCCTACGGATTCGCCGATTCCGTCACCGTTACGGTGCATATGGCGGTAAAGCCTCCGTCCTCGGCGGTCGCGATGATTTTCGCCTTGCCCGGCGCGATGCCTTTCACTTGACCCGTATCGTCCACCGCGGCGACCGCGCCGTTGGTGCTGCTCCATTTAACCTTTTTGTTCGGCGCATCTTCGGGGACCACTGTCGCGACCAGCGCCTCGCCCGCCCCGACTTGCAAAGTGATCGTGCTCTTGTCAATCAGTATGCTGTCGGCGACTTTCCCAAGCGCGAACACGTTGCTTCTCCCGTAGCCCGCTACATAGATCGTTCCGTAGGTACCAATAGCAAGATCGTGACCATCGTCGACGCCGTCAAACGTCCACTTCACTTTCCCGGAAGAAGGATCTACCGCATAACAAACTCCCTGGTTCGCAAAATAGACGGTACCGTCGTCCCCGATCCGCGGCGTCGTATACCGCCCCTCTCCGCCGGCGAGTTCCCATTTGAGTTTCCCATCCGGGCCTACGGCCAGCAGCTTCTTGTTAGCCCCGACATAGATCGTGCCGTCCGCTCCAACGGCCGGCGATGTTTCCACCTGATAATCTTTACTCCATTTGATTGTGCCGTCCGGGTTCACAGCATACAATTTGGAATTGTAAGCGGAAGACACATAGATGGTTCCGTCAGGGCCGATCGCCGGAATAACATTGTCTGTAAGCGCCGGTTGGATAGGCAAGGTCCATTTTTTCGTACCGTTCGGTCGGATCGCGTACAGGTTTTTATACGACTCGAAATAAATCGTTCCGTCCGGGCCGACAACGGGCGTATTGACAACAGCTCCCGCCTTGTATTCCCATTTTTTCGTGCCGTCATCCGGATTGACTGCGTACAGCTTGTAATCGCGAGATCCTCCGGTATAGATCGTTCCGTCCGCTGCTACTGCCGGCGAAGACGTTTCTGAATTTCTGATGCTGCTGCTGGAGCTTACTCGAATGAATTTCCATTTGACGCTACCATCCGGAGCGATGGCCAGCAATCGTTGATCATTATCGCTGATGTAAGCATTCACATAGACGGTACCATCCGAGCCGAATGCAGGAATGCTCTTCGATTCGCCTATAGTCAGCCCCCACTTCTGCGTTCTGTCGGGGTCGATTGCATATAAACCCCAGGTGTCAGTCGTAAAATAGAGCGTGCCGTCCTCTCCAACCGCAAGAGGCGAATCGACCCAGGCCCTGTTTAATGGCAACTCCCATCGGACCGTAATTTTGGGCGGATCGTTTTTCCAAATCGGGGAGATCCAAATTCGGTCAATGAATCGATCGAGCGGTTTGATCGGATCGGTCGGTTTGATGATGGAGCCTGGGATTTTGAGGTTTAGATTTGGGATGAGCTTGAGATTTGGGTCGGTGACTTTGAGTTTGGGGTCTATCGGTTTGATGATTTTGGGGGCCCCCTTCACGGACTCCGGAACGAGGAATATGCCCGAAACGAATAAGGCGGTCAGGGCCGGGATGACAACCGCCTTAGATTTCCAACGGCTTGGCAGCATGTGGATCAGATCCTTTCCTTTTAAAAAAATAAGAAAAGCTCCTATTCGAAGCCCTTTCCACGATGAATGACCCTGCGTAAGAGGAAGCTTTTCTTGACAAATAGAATTTGGTTCACTGCGTTATCTGCAGAAAACTTATAAATTCTATCTTGTTAAAAAATCCCCAGTCCATCATACAAAATGAAGCGTTTCAAAAGCGCTTCAAGCTGAGTCATAATCGTCCCCGGTTCTTTCCATCGAAGCTGTCGGTCTCATCTGCGCCTGTGTTATAATATTCCAAAAACGAATGTATTAGGAGGTTTCCATGATAGAAGAAGTAATTCGTTACTGCGAAAATCAAAGGGGGGCGGTACGCGATTATCCGTTTGGGCCCGAACCGTTGGTCATGAAAGTCGGAGGCAAAATGTTTGCGCTGATTTCCGACAGCAGCATATCTCTCAAATGCGATCCGGTTATTGCGGAAAATTTGCGCGAACAATATGATGACGTGCGGCCGGGGTACCATATGAATAAGAAACACTGGAACACGGTTGATGTTAACGGCTCGATCCCACTTGAGGAAATTAACGAAATGATCGAACATTCATATCGATTGGTCGTCAAAGGACTGCCTAAGACGGAGCGCGAGAAGTGGATGTATGCAAAATGACCGTTGAACTAGCATACTTACCCAAGAAAAAAGTAACGAGTTAAGCAAACTTTTCAGCCCCGTTACGAAAACACTTCGCGTTTTCCGCAGGCCTCCCCTGATAAGAACGACATCTTACGGTAGGCGCTCGTCGCCCCCGTTCGGAACTTTCACCCTAGAGATGATGCCCATGCTGGGCGTACAAAAAAAATGACACCCGGATTCCAGCCTCAGGTGTCATTTTATGTAGCAGCCCCTTGTTGATGTACTTTACTTGCTCTGTTGTGCCAACAGTTTCAGAAGAACGGTCACAGCCTCCGCCCTTGTCGTCTTGGCCTGGGGATCGAACTTGCCTGCACCCTTGCCTCCCATGTAGCCAAGCTGCTTAGCGGCTGCGACCGCGCCTTTCGCCCACTGCGGAATGTCCTTGTCATCCGCGAAGCCGGTGGAGGTATTCGTATCCGAAGCTAGACCGGCGGCATTGGCCACCATCATCGCCATCTCGGCGCGGGTCATGGCTGCATCCGGACGGAACGTTCCGTCGGCATAGCCTTTCAGATAGCCGGCCTTCATCGCCAGCGCCACTTCGTTCTTCGCCCAAGCTCCGATCTTCGCCGCGTCGGCGAAAGCAAGTGCCGCTCCCGTCCCTTGAGGCTTTAGCGTTTGCACCAGCATCACCGCGAATTCTGCGCGCGTCACCGTGTAATTCGGCTTGAAGCTTCCATCCGGATAACCGGCAACGATTCCGCTGTTCGCCGCCTGAAGGATAGCACCTTCCGCCCAGTGTCCGGCAATGTCGGAGAAGCCGATCGCCGGTTTGGGGTCTGCCGCCGGCCCATCGCCGGACCCGCCAACGGCGAGTACCGCGAACTTCGTGAAATGGTCGACCGACACGGTGATCCGATTTCCGTCTGTTTTGCCGCCGCTCACCTCGACCCAGCTTTTCTTCACTTCGTCATAGTAGTAGATAGCCGCCGTTTGATTACCCTTCAATTTCGCGGAATCAAACGTTATCGTGATCGTAACCGGATGAGTGAACTTTTCCGGGAAGTTCTTCAAAACCTCGTAAACCGCACTCGCCAAAACGTCATTATTCGTGAGAAGCTTCTGCGGATCCGTCACATTGTCGATCGAGATTTTTAATTGTTGGTTGGTGGCGCCCGCCGGGATCGAGATGACGATCGATTGATCGCCTAAGCTCACTTCGCCCGCTTTGCCGGCCGGAAGCGTCAGTCTGCCATTCGACGACCTAATGATTGGGTCCGCAGCTGGTAGGGTACCACCGCTCCCACCGCCGCCTACGGCTCCGCCTCCGTTCCCGTTGCCGCTTCCGTCACCACTTCCGTTACCGCTCGGCGCTGCTGGATTCACCGTTATCGTATAGGTCACCTTCGTCGTCCCGTCCTGCGCGGTGACGATGACTTTCTTGCCCGTTGCAAGCGTTGTCGCCACGGTCGTGCCGTCCGCATCGTAAACCTCGAACGTAGCACCCGCTGCCGGCGTAATCGTCGCCTTGAATGCGGCTAACGTCGTTCCGTACGGAACGTTCGTGATCGTTTCGTTCGCCGTTCCGCCCGCGCTAACGGTCCCGATTGTCGAAGTCAGCGTTGCCGCATGGCTCAGTGCGCTCACCGTCACCGTATACGTGACCGTCGTGATCCGATCCTGGGCGGTGACGATCACCTTCGTGCCCGTCGCGAGCGTCGTCGCCACGGTCGTGCCGTCCGCATCGTAAACCTCGAACGTGGCGCCCGTTGCCGGTGTAATCGCCGCCTCGAATGCGGCTAACGTTGTTCCGTACGGAACGTTCTTGATCGTTTCGTTCGCCGTTCCTCCCGCGCTAACGGTCCCGATCGTCGAGGTCAGGGTGGCTGTCGCACTGGCCGGATTCCATTTCGCATAAAGGGTTGCATTGGAAGACACGGTATAGTTGTCCCCCGGCATGTAGCCATCCCCGCGGCCGTCCGCTCGCGTGTTCCATCCGCCGAACAAGTGCCCTTTTTTCCTCAAATCCAATGTTCCCGCATCGATGCGTATCTTTGTTCCCGGCATGAAGGAGCCTCCGGCCGGAACCGTCCCGCTGGCGTTCCCATTCCCGTCATAGACCAAGAAGGCTTGGATGTCGCGCAAATAAGGATACCCGCCGTTAAGCGAAGCATCGATGCCCCATATACTCGTGAAATCCCAAGCGTTCGCACTGTCTTCCTCAAAAGTGCCTCGATCCTTCATCGCTTCGGTTTCCTTGCCTGTTCCTCCGGCGGATACGTTTTGTCGGGACTTCACCGTGTCATAGAAGCTATTCACGACGGATCCGGAGCTATCCAGACCGATGAAGCCGCCTAGATCCCAGCTATACGTATCTCTTCCGCTCACGGCGCCAGTAGCGTAGCTGTTGCTGACCGTTCCGCCGAGCGTGTTGTCGTTAAAGCCGATCAACCCGCCAACGCTATAATATCCGCTCGCTTCGGACGACGCGTAGCTGTCGCGAATCTCTCCGAAATCATTGTGGCCCACCAAACCGCCGACATCCCCGCTTCCGAAAGTACTCCCTGAAGCGTAGCTGTAACCGATTTTTCCTTGGCGGTTAAGCCCAACCAAACCACCGATCCCCGAGCTGTCGATGCCCGTCACATTCCCCGTGGCGAAGCTGTGGACAATCTCGCCGTAGCTGTTGATGCCGACCAAACCGCCTGCATCTTTGCCGCTCACGTTCCCCGTGGCGTAGCTATAGCTCAACATTCCGTTCGAGAAACCCGCCACTCCGCCAATATAGTTTAATCCGCTCACATCCGCCGAGGAATAAACGGAACGTACCGTCCCCCCGTAGACAGCGCCTACCATGCCGCCGACGTTATTGGTTCCGCTCACGGTTCCCGTGACGGAGCTATTCTCGATGTTGGCCAACGCGCTCTCGCCGGCTAAACCGCCTACATTGTCGCTCCCTTTTATCGATACGTCGATCAATCGCATATTTCGGAGATCCCCCTGCACGACCGCCCCGAATAACCCGATCTTGCCTCCGCTTTGTATCTTCAGTCCCGTTATCGCGTACCCTCTGCCATCCATATGCCCTCCGAAGGGAGTGTAGTAAGATCCGATCGGCTCCCAGTTCGGGTATTCGCTCAAATCGATATCGGCATCCAACCTGTAATACGTGCCGTTATTCATGTTCATGCGAACCCCATCCAACTGCTCCGGCGTCGCAATGAGAAAAGGGTCGGCTTCCGTTCCCAAACCCGATTTCGGGCTGGCGTATATCTTGATGACGGCTTGAGTGACCGACGCTTCTAAATACCCGGTTGCCTCGATCCTCACCGAATGGACGCCTTTCGCGAGTACGCCTGCTTTGATTCTGACGATTCCGGCTTCAACCGTATATTGCGTTCCCTTCGTTAACATGGTTCCGCCATCCCATACCGCGGTGATCGCGCCGCGCCAATCGGGATCGTCCGCGAACGCGACTTCGATGTCATGCTTGGTATCGTTATCCGTCGTGTCCGCAGCCAGAACGGGCGGGGTATATCGAATCGGGGAAATCTCGACTGGCTGAGCGTACAGAACACCCGCGTTGTCTCCGAACGCATCGCTATCGATGCGAATCGCGTTTTCCGAACCCGTTAGCGGCTGTTCGAAATGGATTTCGAGCGTACTCGACATTGGTGTGGAAGCTATGTTCGCCACAGCATCGGCTTGGCCTAACGGCTCGAAACTACCGCCCGTCCTTCTCACGGAGATCTTGCTCTTCAAATCCTCGTTTGTTCCCGTTTGCCGGGCATACACGCCGAAGGTCACCGTTACGATCTTGCGCTGTCCGCTAACCACTGCCGTGATCCCCCCGCTATCCAATTGCGCGTCGCGATAATAACACCTTTTGACGATGCCAGGCGCGGGATCGCTGCCGCCGAACGCAGGCGTCGTGCACTCGATGCTGAACGCGGCGACGCTCGTTCGATAGCCAACAGTTACCCGGTTATCCTCGTCATATCCCCAGTACCGTACTTCCTTCGTTCCCATGAAAACGCAAGCCGCTCCCTCATCCGCACAATAGGTCCAGCCGGGACTGCCGTCCGGTCCAACGTTACCGCCATCAGCCGATACGTTCCATCCCAGCGAAGGCGAAAACATGGCCAACAGCATGCACCCCACCATCAAACGAATTGCAAACCCACGCAGCACTCGCGCAGTACCTGATAATTTTAATCTGAACATCGCGACTCTCCCGCTCCTCTTATTCAATTTGCTAGACTCCTCAATTGCAAGTCTACTTCATCGCAATAAAAGAATAATGAAAGAGCCGGCGTGAAAGTTCGCACAAGAACAAAAGCAAAAACCGCGCAGCATCAAGTCTTCGCGGTTTTTGTCATTCACTCTATTTATTTTCAGCCTCGAATTTGTCAATCAACAATTCGTAACAGCGAACCAGGTCGCCGGACGGGCGAATGCCAAGCTCCCGATCGAGAAGCCTAACGTAATCGTTATATAGCGCAGTCAATCCTTTTTTGTCCCCCATCTGCTCGCGTAACGACATCAATAAACGGATCACCGATTCATCCAAAGGATTGCGCTGGTTGAGCTTCGCGAGAAGCTTCGAAGCAGCGGACGTGTCTTGCAAGGCAATCAGGGCTTCGGCAAGCCTTTTGGCGAGCGAAGCGTACAATTCGGCGTAGTGCTCCGTTTCATGAATGGCCCACACGTACGCCTTGTCTCCGAACAGATCGCCGGTATACGATCGTTCGATTTGCTTGGCGAGCTCCACATCCTCGGCCTCAATGGTTTGCAGCCGCTTCGCTTGTTTTTCGAACTCCGCATAATCGATCGAGGCATCCTTTAAATCGATCGCGTAGCCATCGTTCTCCGAACGCACAACATCGCGCATGCCCAGCGGTTCCAAAGATTTGCGCAGTTGATAGACGGTCGTATTCAAATACTTCTCCGCTTGTTCTTGCTCCATGCCCCCGAAAATATCGGCAATCAATCTGGAGCGTGGAATCCGTTTGCTCTGATGGAGCAATAAATAGGCGAACAACTCCGCGCATTTCCGCGAGATCCACTTGACGCGCCCCGCTTCGTTGCTCACAACGACGTCGCCGAGCACGGTGACGACCACCTTGCCTGCGTCCCGGATAACCGAAGAAGGCTGATCCGCCAAAAGGGAAGCACGTTCGATGGCCAGCGCGCGACGAACCGTCCGCTGCAGCCGCTCCTGGGCAACGGGCTTGACCAAATAATCCAGCACGGACAAATCATACGCATCCAAGGCATATTCCTTATGCGAAGTGACGAATACGATTTGTACCGGGGAGCCCGAAGCATCCATCCTGGCCGCAAACGCCAAACCGTTCTCTCCCGCCATCGAGATATCGACAAAAGCGAGACCGATGTCCTTGTTTTCAGTTAAAAATGCCGCCGCGGACTTCGTATCCGTGAAAGTACCCGCCACTTGTACTTCGGGCAGCTTGACCAACATTTTGCGTAAAATCAAACTCATCGCCGGCTCATCGTCCACCAAAATGACTTTCATTCGCTCCATTCCTCCATTTCCCCGTCGACGAAAGCCTCTCGCCCACTGGCGGAGCCGGGCAACGAGAAATAAAAACTCGTCCCCACTCCCGGCTCGCTGTCAAACCAGAGGCTGCCGCCGTGGATCCGAACGAATTCCCGCACAAGAACGAGTCCGAACCTTGTATTCCCTGCATCGTCCCCGTCGGCCGGCGCCTTGAAGAAAGGTTCCTCGAGCCGAAGCAGTTCCGAGGTTTGCACATCCATTCCCGCTCCGTTGTCACGGACGGCGATGACGACCAGTTCGCCTTCCACGGCCGCGCTAATTTCGATCGAGCCGCCGATCCCCGTAAATTTTATCGCATTTGAGAGCAAATTCCGCAAGATCAGATCCAGCATTTCTTTATCCGCGCTTACCGCAAGCTGCTCGTCGATCCGTTCCGTCATCCGAATTTGCTTGATGCCCGCCTTCGCCCCGGCAAGCGACAAGGCTTGCCGGACGACCTGCTGCAAATTCCAGCCTTGCGGGCGGAACATGACTGTTCCCTTTTGGCTGCGATACCAGTCCAGCAAATTCTCGACAAGCTGAAACGTACCGTGCACTTGTCCTTGCAATGCATGAAACAGCTCGGCATGCTCCCGATCGGCGGCGGTCAACTCCTCGCCCAAAAGCTCGGTCAAGCTCACAAGGAGCGCAATCGGATCACGGATATCGTGCGCCATGACGGTAAACAGCTTGTCCTTGAACGCATTCAGTTCGGATAGCTGACGCGCGTTTTCACGCAGCCGCGATTCGTTCTCCTTCAGCTCCGTAATATCGTTAAACATTAACATTTTGCCGATCGGCGTTTTGCCTGCATCGTAGATGTAGGTCAAGCTACAGTTATAATACCGGTGCCGATTCTCATGAAATCGGTGGAATGGGAATCGCTCATCGCCGGAGTTTGCGGCATGAATGCTTTCCAACAATTCGGGATGATCGGACAATACCTTGCCGACATCGGCGGGGTAATGGAGCGTCAAACCGAGTTCGGGGAGCATCGCTTCGGCAGCGCGATTGTAGCTGACGATTTGATCCTCGTAATCGAGCAGGACGACCCCGTCCCGAATCGTATCGAACACTTTGGCATGGGCAAGCGGCGTTAACCGCAGCAGATTAAAACGATAAATCCCCCACATGTAGAAGATCCCCGATACGGCGAACCCGAACGGCGTCAAGTCGAGGCGTATGCCGAGCCAAAAGCACATATTGAGGAGCATCGGAGCGGCGGCGCCCAGGACGAGAATCAGAATTTGCTTGCGCACGATGGGCGAAGACCGCCAATACATCGGGATAAACAGCAACATCCCGCACAGCATAACGCCATAATTGTAGACGGAATGTACTTTATACCAGAATCCTTTGATTGTGGTGTACAAAGGAACCGGCGTATCCGTGTTCAAAATATATTGCTCGTATACGAGGTGGTGCCAATCGTTGGTCAAATGGAATCCGAAAACAAGCACGGGAATGACGAATAACGCCGCCGTGAGCCGCTTTCTGTAGCGCGAGGCGGTTCCCGTGAATTGAATGACCAGCAAGAGCCAAAGCGTCGAAACAAAAGGAATGCCCACATATTCGATTTGAAGCGACAGCTTGAAATCGTTCAAGCTTCGGCTGAGCACCTCGAACGCATAGCCAAACGCGTAAAAAGCCGCTGCCAACATCATGAAAATCATCGTATTCGCAACGGGTAGATGGCGTTTCCGGTAAGATAACCAAGAGATGAACAGCATCATCGCCGTCGCGATGAAAAGTAAGATCGACATCCACTGTTTAATATCCACGAATGCGGCTCCCTTGTGACGAATAACGACCGAGCCGAAATCCCGCGACCCAGTTCGACAAAATTCCCTAGCATTATCATATCATCTGGCAGATGGGAGCGGAATGTCATTCGTCAAGAGAATCGCAGACTTGAATGATTCAGGATAAGACAAGTTTACTACTGCGGAATAAAAGAATAATGAAAGACGCTCTAGCCGATCCGATATTCCCGATTGTGGCAGTGAAATGGTATTGTGAGTGGAAGTCATTTTCTCTTAATGTAGCATCAAAGGAGAGGATCCCGTGTTCAAAACAACCATTGCATGGATGTTCATCATCGGCTTGTTCGCCGCAGGCGGCTGCAGTGCCGGGGGAACGTCCCCGGATCGCGCAATTCAGAATGTGGATGTGGATTCTCAGGCGGAGAATGGCGGCGGTCAAACATCCCAAAGCGTCTCATCTCAAAATGAATCGTCTGATGGCAGCTCGCCCGAAGGCGAATCCCCCGAGGAGGTACCCGCAACCGCCTGGTGCACGCCGGGAGAGCTATGGACCGTCACCGGAGACGTGAAAATGAAGGAGCCGGTATACGCGAAAATCGTAGGCATGAAAAAATATAACGGTACGGCATACTGCAAAGCGGTGGAGGATCCGGAAACGGAAAACGGCATTACCGTAAACATGACCCATTACTTCAACGAAGATCGCAGCGATCGATGGATGCTAATGGATACGAACGGTTACGTCATCAAAACCCATTTCGGCAAAGACGGTGTGGTGGAAATGCAGAATTAGCAATCGGCTGGCGGAATGAGGAAAAAGGCGATACTCGCACATGAAGTGCCGAGTATCGCCTTTTTGAGGGGTTTATTCAAACTTCATATGTTCTTTTTTATTTTCACTTTCTCTCGCTCACCTGTGAGCTTAATGAGTTTCTGAAGATCCTTGATTTGGTTCATTCATCTCACCATTCTGTAGGCTTCACAACATCTTTTCCGTTATTTAGATTTAGAGCTTACACGATTACGGGGTGTGCGATGCAATGTACTGGGAAGTGCCTGTAGGGAAACTATTCCATTCCCCGTACTGATTGAACGCAATTGAGCCGGCTTGGATGCCCTTCTTGCGGATGATCGTGCCGCCGCTTGGCATGAACTGCGTCTGCGAACTCGGATTGCCAAGCACGTCGATCACGACACCGTTTTTCTTCAGGACAATCCCCGTGGTTACTATTTTGCCATTCGGATCGTACAACGGTAATTGACCGTTGAAATATTTGGCAGTGGTAATATCCATAAAATTTGTGAACGAATCGTCGATGAAAATATACGGCGTACCCTTCCCAAACGAGAACAAAGATTGTGTATTGGGGATCGTCTGTCCGTCCTGGGTATTATATCGATAGACTTCAAGCTCATAACCGGACACCTGCGAATTGTCTCCGTCAAGATTGTGGAACAGCTGAATCGCCGTTCGCCCGCTGCCCAAGTCCATGTACTGCGAGAAGTACAGATCCTCGGCCCCTTGAGGAGCTACGGTGATATTCAGAACAACCGCCGTACCATTTTCATCGATCACCCACACCAATGGTCCGGCATTGCCATCCCACGTCCAAATCCTTCCGTTCATCTGCGTCGTTCCGGTTCGTGTTAAATCCGGAGTGCCCTGGTAGATTTGGAAAGTGGTCTGATTCGGGAAGATACCCGACAGGTCGTAGGTGACGGGATCGTTCACTCCCTGCTTCGTCCGAATCTCCACCTTTCCGTTCGGAGCAAGAGGCGCGTTGCGCACATTGACATCGTAGGTCGCCGTGCCTCCCTTGCCGTCGTCCGCGGTAATTTGCACAATCGTTTTGCCCGCGGTTGAGTCCGGCGTTAGCGTGAGGATATTCCCCGAAACCGTTGCGGCCACGATGCCGGAAACTTGCGGAACGGCGGTAAAGGTCAGCGTATCGCCATCCGAATCTTTAAACAGTTGGGTGAGGCTGAACGACCGGGCATTCGTCACGCCTGCAGTCAGCACTTGTTCATAGATGGTGCCAAAAACTTGCGGCGCATGGTTCGGCCCCACCGAAGCGGCTTGAACCTCCACCACAAAGGACGACGTTGCCATCCCGCCGCGGTTATCCATAACTGTGATCGTTACGGTCGTAAAACCCTCTGCAACCGGCGTCAGCGTCACTTGATGTCCCCAGACCGAGACGGTCGCGATGCCTGCAGCTGCCGAAGTTGCCGTGACGGTCAATGTGTTCTGCTCCGGATCGGAGAGATACGGATCTAGATCCAAGACGGTCGGCGTGCCGACTTGAAGCGTTTGAGCTGGCAGCGGTGATATCAAAAGCGGTTCATTGACTGTGACCTTGAAGCTGATTCTCGTTTCGCCGCCATTACCGTCTTTGGCTGTGAGTTCAATCGTTGTCTGGCCAGATGCCAGAGAGTGCACCGTCACCTGCGTTCCGTTAATCGCGACCGTTGCGATACTTGAATCCTGCGATTTCGCATCATAGGTCAACGCGTCTTGGTCCGGATCGCTGAACACCGTCGATAAATCCAGGGTGTAGTCGGCATTTCCGACAGTGAGCGATTGGTCGGATGGCGTCGACGATACCGCAGGCGGTCCATTGACAGTGACTAAGAAATTGGTGCTCTTTTCGCCGCCTTTGCGGTCTATGGCAGTTACGGTGATCGTGGCCTTGCCGGCTTTTTTGGGAACGATCGATAACTGATCTCCCGTCACGGCAACTTCAGTAACGCTGGTATCCGAGGAGATCGCAGAATAGGTCAACGCATCGTAATCTTCGTCCTCGAACGTTCCGCCAAGCGAGAAGTTGGTGCCCGGATCACCTGCATTCGTCATGACCGGAGAAATCGTCTGCTTCACTGTCGGAGCATGGTTCACCGGGGCGGACGTGATCGTTACGCCGAACTGCGTTTGCACCGTTCCGCCCTTACCGTCATTCGCCGTCACGGTAATCGTGGCCGTGCCGACACCAATCGGCGTGACGGTCAAGTCCGACCCAGCCACAGACACCGTGGCGACGCCCGTGTTCGACGAAACCGCCGAATAAGTCAATGCGTCATTATCCGCATCGGCAAATCTATTCGCGAGGCTCACTGTCTGAATGCTGTCCATCACTTGGGCCGTCACGGGTGAAATCGCACTTTTCACGGTCGGCGCATGGTTGGACGGAGCAGGAGCAGGCGTTGGAGACGGAGATGGAATTGTTGTCGTAGGCGGTGTCGGGCTTGGAATATTTCGATCATCGATGCCGATTTGGACACGCTTGATCCGACCGCTCACTTTATCTATATTTTCAATCACCTGCGACAGCTTGACGCCCTCGGCCAATACAATTTCGCCAATTTCCACGCCGCTGCCTAGCGTCAACTTCGTTTTCGGATCCGTTACCTGCAGGGTTTCGATTTGTACATTTCCTTTTAACTGAATAGCTTGTCCGCCGTCCACCGCCAACGTTTTGATCTTGGCATTCAATTCTACGCTCGAAACCCCTCGCGCTAAAGTCACTTGACCAAAAGAGTCGCCGCTCGCAGTGACACCGTTCCCGCTAATCTTCAAGTTTCCTGCAAATGCGAAGCTGCCCGCGTTAAGATCAACGCCGTCTTTGACGATTTCCAAATCGGAAAGGCCGTTAACGTTGCGGTTGGCCGACTTAAACTTCAATACGGCCCCTTTCAACGCTTCCCCGTTTTGTTCGCCGAGCAACTGCTTCAGCTTGTCATCCGCCAAATACGGCTTCCCGTTAATAAAAATCATGTCTCCATCCACTTGGGTGATTGTCGCCGTTTGTTCTTCCGCTTGAAAAATATTGACCAAAAAAGCCGCAATATCTCCGCGTACAACGGAGCCGCGCGGATTCAATCGCTCATTTGGCGTGTCGATGAGTCCTAAACGCAAGGCCGTATCCACGAAACCGGCCGCCCACGTAGAAATCTGCTGCTGGTCCTGTACCGGCGGCTTCTGACCTCCGCGCGCATTCGTCCCGTTCACGGCCCGCACGAACACCGCGGCCAGCTCTTCCCGGGTAACGGGATCTTGCGGGCGGAAGGAATCCGCTCCTCCTCCCGTCATCAAACCGGCGCGATAAACCGCCTCTATGGAGGCAGCGCTCCAGCTCGATTCCGACACGTCGGCAAACGACGAAGTCCGCGTATCCGGCAAAGACAAACGAAGCGCCCTCGCCATCAAAGCCGCAAGCTCCTGGCGAGTCAAAATTTCGGCAGGACGAAAATGTCCTGTAGGATCCCCTTCCAGCAACCCCAGCTTCTTCGCCTGCTGAATGGCTTCCTCCGCGGACGATGACATTCCGTTCAAGTCGGAAAAACCGCCCGCCGAAGCTTGGTCCGTTAGCGGTGTGTTGTTTGCACCGGCAGCCTCTAGAACCAGACGATCGGTAGACTTAACCTGGTCTTGTGCTGACGGTTCGGCTGCATAGGCCAGTCCTGGAATAGAACCAGCCAACAAAACTCCGGCAAGCAAAGAAGTCTGCAAACGACGACTGCTTTGTTGGATGACTTTAAAACGCTTCCGTTTACCCATAAATCCGCCTCTTCCCACATGCTAGTTTTCATCAATATATCTATTATATCGACAGATTCTCGCGAAAATCTCGCCTTTTTCATGAAATATCGACATCGTTTGAGAGTTGGTCTCTCCAACACGAAAAAAGGACAGGAAGCCGTCGCTCCTGCCCTTGTTCCATATCCCTTATTACCCCTTCCTTCTCCTCATCACCCAATAAACCACACACAAAAACAGCAGCCAAGGAACCCCAAACTGGAGCATAATCTTAAAATCCGTAAACCATGCGGTGATCATCAAGCTGAGCAGCAGAAGTCCGCCCAGTATCGTCAAATAAGGAAACCCCATCATTTTGACCGGCAATTTGCGCCCACCTGACTTCTCCCACTTCTTGCGGAAAGACAAATGAGAGATGAAAATGATCAGCCAAGTAAACAGCGAACCGAACATGGAGATGCCCATCATAAAAGAGTACGAAGATTCAGGCAGCAGCGCACTAACAACCGCGGCAAGAATAATGCCGAAGGTGGAAACGAAAAGCGCGGTCGTTGGAGCGCCTTTTTTATTGAGCTTACCAAACACGGCCGGTGCGAACTTTTCTTTGGATAACGAAAACATCGTCCGCGAGGAAGCATACAGCTGCCCGTTCATGGAGGATAAAGCGGCTGTGAGCACGATAAAATTCATGATCCCGGAGGCACCGGGGATATTCAGGATTTCCATGACTTTCACAAAAGGACTTTCTTCAATGCCTGCCGATTGCCATGGAACGATCATCAGCATAATCGCCAAAGTCAGCACATAAAACACGGACAACCGGAAAACCGTCGCTTTCAAAGCTTTCGGCACCGCTACATCCGGATCTTTGGCTTCACCCGCAGTAACCGCGACCAACTCCGTGCCAATATAGCTAAATAACGAAATAAATACGGCAATCCACATCCCTTTGAACCCAAACGGCATGAAGCCGCCTTGATCCGCCAGATTATGAGCTCCTACATGTTCATATCCGGAAGTTCCAAACAGAACGTACGCGCCAAGAAGGATAAACGCCACAATCGCGCCAACCTTGATCATGGAAAACCAATACTCAAATTTTGCAAAAGCATTCACACTGGTAGCGTTTACATAAATGAGCACCGCGGTAAACAAAACGATCCAAATGATGCCGGGGACACCCGGAAACCAATATTTCATATAGACGGCAATTGCGCTGATTTCAACCCCAATGGCGAGAACCTGCGCGATCCAATAGGAGTAGCGGACAAGAAAGCCTACCATAGGATGAAGATATTTGTCGGCAATCGTGCCGAAAGACCCTGAGGTCGGATGGGCAACCGTCATTTCCGCCAAGCACCCCATCAATAACAAAACGACAACCGCACCGATCGAATAGCTGAGCAATACGCTAGGTCCCGCAGTGCCGATCGCAAGTCCGCTACCCAAAAACAACCCCGTTCCAATGGCCATCCCCATGGCGATCATCGAGAGCTGGCCTGTCGTGACCTCCCGTTTTAACTCCCCGCCGTTATGCTTATTCTCCATCTCTTTTCATCCCCTTCTCGAACCATTCCATTAGGCTTTGTCCTTTGATGACCTGAATCCATGCGAGAGAGCGAACCCCCTCATTTCGCCCTCTCATTTCGCCATATCATTAAGCAACGACTTCGCGTTCGTTTTTGAACTTTTCGTATTGTTTGTCCGTCATGATCGTTTTCAAAATTCGAACGACCTGCCAAACTTCCTCGTACGACGTATACAGGGCGACAGGCGCAAGACGAATGATGTTCGGCGCCCGAAAATCCGGAATGATGCCGTTTTCCTTCAACGACTTGCAAATCCGTGCGGCTTCATTATGCTCGAGACTCACATGCCCGCCGCGGCGCGCATCCTCTCTTGGCGTACCGATGACGAATCCCATACCCGCCAGTTCACTGTCGATTAAGTCCATCAAATATTGATTGATTTGAAGCGATTTTTCACGAATACGTTCAATGCCCGCTTCCGCAAAAATTTCGAGTGATCCGATCAAAGGAGCCACGCTCAGCACATGAGGCGTTCCGATTTGAAAAGCTCCAGCGGAGTAAGCGGGAGTTAACGTATGCTCCATGTCGAATTGCTTCTCTTTCGCGGAGCTGAACCATCCGGCAAGACCAGGCATTCTTCCAAAATGCTTACGGTTGACGAACAAACCTCCAACGCCGCCAGGTCCGCCGTTCAAATGTTTATAATTGCACCAAAACGCAAAGTCTACACCCCACTCGCCAAAAGAATGCGGAATCGAACCCGCGGAATGGCACGCGTCGAAGCCGATCACAATCCCTCTGCGGTGAGCTTCTTCAGTCAATCGTTTCATATCCAAAATTTGACCGCTGCGGTAAAGCACAGTCGGCAATACGATCAATGCGACGGTCTCATCCATCGCTTCGATAATATCGTCTTCCTCCAGGAAGCGGCCATCGCGGCTTTTCACCCGAATCAGATGCGCATCGGGATCATAACCGTGAATCCGCAGCTGGCTTTGCAAAGCATAAATATCCGATGGAAACGTCAGTTCATCCGCCAAAATTTTCGTGCGATTGTCCTTCGGCTCATAAAACGTCGACACAAGCTGATGCAAATTGACCGTCGTCGAACCCGTCACGATGACTTCCTCCGCCGAACCGCCTACCAACGGAGCAAGCTTCTTCCCGAGCTCCTCCGCCATGAAGAACCAAGGGTGGTTCCCCTGCGTCCAGCCGTCGATTCCGTGCTCTTTCCAATCCTCAAGCGATTCCAGGAGCGTCTTCTCCGCTCTTCTCGAAAGCAGGCCAAGCGAGTTCCCGTCCATATAAATCGATCCCGGCTTCAAATAAAACTCTTCCCGAAAATGCTTCAGCGGATCGACCTGATCCATTTGTTTCGCATATTCCAACGTGGTTTCAAAGTTCTTCAACAGCATCGAGAAACTCCCCTTTACAAAGCAGTAATGAAGCGCTTTCTTGAATAAATGTGACATCGTGTCAATAACATTATCACGCTGAATATGACATGATGTCAATAATATTTCGCAGCCAATTGTTGACATCCGATTAACCTAGGACATCTCTTTCCTTTTCGCAAAAATCCATATATCCTTAAGATATTGAGCATCGGACGGAGGAAACGGAATGAATAACCGGAATGTAGAGGACAAGCGCCATTTACGATCGCAGAAAACACGGCAGAAATTATTGGAAGCCGCGAAGGAAATTTTTCTTCAGGAAGGCTTTCAGAAAGCAACGATCACGCAAATGATTAAGCATGCCGGCATCGGATACGGGACGGCGTATGTTCATTTTGAGGGCAAAGAAGATTTGCTCATCGTCTTGATGGAAGACGTCATGGAGCGATTTTTTGAAATCGCCGAGATCTCCTTCGTGCCGAAATCGAAGCAAGAAGCCGAGGAGATCATTAACAAGCAGGCGAATGCTTTTTTGACGATGGCGGAGGCCGAGCGGGCCATGATGCAGGTGTTTGCCCAGGCGATTGGGGTTTCTTCCTTGGTTGCGGATAAATGGAAAGCGATTCGGGAAAAATTTATTCAGCGCATTTCTCAGGACGTTGCCTACGCCCAGCAAAACGGACTCGCCCGCTCCGAGTTAAATCATGAGATCGTCGCCCGCGGCTGGTTTTTCACGAACGAAATGTACTTGTGGGAAATCGTGCGGGACGAGCATCACGGATCAGTTGAAGAGATCGCGAGGACGATCACTGCGGTTTATGTGGCGGGGTTATATTTTTGAAAAAATTGGCCAAACCTTGCATGAAAAGAAGTCCGCTCGCAATCGAACGGACTTCTCAAGTCGTCAAAACTAACCTCTAAAATTGATGATCATCGCGGCCGATCCGAACGGAATTTAGCAAAAGACCACAGGATGAGCAGCAGCAGCACGAAGAAGCATACCCCGATGCTAAGCCGGTTCGCCGGATCCAGCACAAACATAAACGCAATAATGGCCAGACACAAAACCACGGCTCCCGTTACATAAGGAAATCCCCACACCTTGAAACTTGGTTTCACCGGATAATGGGCTCGCAGCTTGAGCTGTGCCAAAGCAATGCAAATCCATACCAAGAGCACCACAAAACCCGGTACCGCCATTAACACCCGGAATAGCTGGTCTTGTGCGAAAAATCCGAGCATGGCCCCGACCAGCAGGACAGCCGCGCACAGCAATAGGGCGTTCACCGGACTTCCTTTGCGATTCGTTTTGGCAAAAGCCTTGGGAGCTTCTCCCGCTGCCGCCATAGAAAACAGCATCCGAGATGCGCCGTATATCCCCGAATTGGCTGCGGACAGAACGGCCGTAACGAGAATAAAGTTCATAATATGTGCCGTCCCGGAAAGCCCGGTTGACGATAGAACCTGAACAAACGGACTGCTCTCCGGCCCTATTTCATTCCACGGGATCAATCCGCAGATGACAAGGATCGGCAAAGTGAAGAACATCACGATTCGCAGAATAAAGTTGCCGACCATTTTGGGCAGTATGCCGGCCGCATTTTCCGTTTCCGTCAGCGTTAAGCCAATGAGCTCCGACCCGCCATAAGAGAACATCACAACAAGCATGGCTGAAAAAATAGAAGCCCACCCATTCGGCAAGAAGCCCCCGGAACCTTTAAAATTCTCCAGGTATGGCGTATGTTCACTTGGAATAATCCCGAAAATCAAACCTGCACCGAGCACAATAAAAACGATGATCATCACAATCTTGATCCCGGCCAGCCAAAATTCAAATTCCCCGAGCACGCCTACGCTGAGCAAATTAATCAATATAATAAAGGCAGCGCAGGCCAGACTGAGTACCCACAACGGAACGTCTAAGAACCAATATTGTAAAAAGCTGCCGGCAGCAATGATCTCAATGACGCATACGGTTAACCATAAAAAACAATACAGCCAACCCATTACAAAAGAGACCTTGACCCCAAAAGCTTCCCGGATAAAATCCTTCATGTTCCGATTCGGATAGACGGTCGCCATTTCCGCCATGGCAGCCATAACAACCAATAGCAGCAGACCGGCGATAATATAAGATAAAACAACACCCGGCCCCGCCAGTCCGATCGTTTCGCCGCTCCCTTTAAAAATCCCCGTTCCGATGACACCGCCCATGGCCATTAAACTGATGTGTCTGGGTTTTAATTTTTTCTGTAACGTACCCTCTTGTTGTCCCATTTGTGTTCCCCCTGATGTTGTTCATAGGCAGCTGTTTATTTTTTAAAATAGCATAACCAGTATAACCTATGATGCAGCTGCATGAACAGAAGGGTTGATTGGAAAACAAGTCCACTAAAAGTATAATGGACTAAGAAATTCAGACATGTGGAGGTTTTGTCATGACATTTCCCCTTATTGCATCGATTACATTCGATAATCACTTAAAAGACGATGCGAATCCAGAGCATTTGCTCGAAGCAAATGGAATTTATAGTTTTGTAGACGGTGTATTACCAGGGACCAAAGCGCTGCATTTAGAAAGCGGAAATGGCAATTATGTCAGTACGACGAATAGCTTGAATTTTGGCAAGGACAGTTTTACCGTATCCTTCTGGTATAAAGGCGACACGAACAATAATCAAGTCATATGTTCTAACAAGGATTTTAGTGATGGCTTGAGCGCAGGCTGGGCGATTTACACATCGGTACATTCGGTCGAAATGAATTTCGGATTCCCGAACGCATCCGTAAACAATATTTCCTTTGGGCGCAACACGTTTAATGCTTCCGATTGGCGTTATGTGACCTATGTTGTAGACCGAAATAAAATGCTGGCGTCGTTGTATATTGATGGCTACGAGATGGCTGAAACTACGCTAGGTCCCGGAAGTTTAGATACATCGAACCCATTACATATTGGTTGCGACGGGTCGGGCAACTTCGGCGGCAATTCATTCGATATCGCTGATCTGATGATTTGGAAAGGTGCACTTAGCAGAGATGCAGTTCAAGCGAATTATCTTAGTTACGCTATAAATAAAGTAAATATGAAAGCACTTAACGACACCATATCAGAAGCAAATGCAGTCATAGCAGGCGGTCTCGGCAATGGCTTCAGCGAAACCGATTTTGGTGATTTGAACAAGGTTTTGAATGCGGCAACTGCGGTTGCAACAACGCAAAAAGTAAAATTTTATACACAGGAAACGATCAATTATTACAACCGTGAACTAAACAACGCCATTTTCATCTATCAAAAAAGCAATAAATCATTAACTCCCGCCGATTTTAATATGATTGTGGACAGCGACCCGGAAATCAGCAGTAATCCCGCTGCCATCGCGCGCGTGGAAGAAGGTTTCAGAAAAGAACTGAGCATAATCCCGCAGGCCGACGTCTTGTTTATTCCCGGCGATGTTACCGGCGGCAACAATGCTATAGAATATTTGTGGATGAAAGAGATGACTAGCGTATACGATAAACTTAAAAATGAGGGTTTATTTGATAATACGGCATTTTATATCATAAGAGGCAACCATGATATGGGTGGCGCCGAAGAATTCATACCTGTCGGTTCGGCAGGCGCTTGGAACGAATCTACGAATTCGTACGATAACAATTTCTTTAACGATGCTTATCGGGTAAAGGTAAAAGGATATAATCTTGTATGTTTTGATGGAAATTACAACAACGACAATACGGTGGGAAAAACCATTGATTTCCTCAACCAAATTACCGAAGAAGAGGATTACGATCCAACAAAACCGATCTTTGTATCTTCTCACTTCCCTATAAGCGGTACCGTGTGGTCAGAGAGATGGAGCAGCGAGGCAAGCAATCAGGTAGGTAAATATATTGCCGACAACAATTTATCGCAGGTGGTATATCTATCTGGTCACACGCACTACGACCCGACCGACGAACGTTCTCTCTATCAAGGTGCGGCTACGTATCTCGAATGCGGCGCGTCGACATATTCCAGTTATATGGATAGCGGTCCGTACGGAGACTATATCGAAGGCGCGTATGTCAATTACAATACCGCACCTCGTATTGCGAACTTCTTAGAGGTTTATGGTACCAAAATAATTATCAAACAGTACAATTTAAGTACAGATCAGTTTGTAGGCATACCTCGTGTGGTAAACGTCGGCGAAGGCCAAGATGCCTTCACATACAGCAGGAGCGATACAAGAGAACTCATTGCTCCGCAGTTTGATGAGGGAATTATGGTCAACTCCATCAATGGCAACGAAGTTACTTTTACAATAAAGCAAGCAAATGACAATGTGCACGTGTTGGAATATAATATTCAGCTGATCAACAAGCTCACCGGGGAAGTGGACCAATCGTTCAACAGCCTTTCGTTGCCGCTAGACAAGCCATTCGATGAGTACAGGCAATATCAAGTCACTGGTTTATCGCCACAAACTCCATACATACTCCGGGCATTCGCCGCGGATTCCATGTATAACCGTTCGTCGCAGGACATGGACATAATAACTGACGATGTAAAATAGCTTCGGCATGATACTATGGAAAAAGGGTCACCGCATGTTAAGGCAGGTGGCCCTACTTGTGTTGCCCTCACAAACGTCCCCCTCATCAAATCATCCTAAGCATTTATACTGAGTTCTTCTCCGATTCTTTCCGAAAATGTTCTTGATACATTCCGCCCCAATCCATAAGAGTCACCAGTATCGGATGAAGTGACAATCCGAGCTCGGTTAAAGAGTACTCTACTTTGGGAGGCACTTGGTTATATATCGTTCTTTCTACAATACCATCCTCCTCCAGCTCTCTTAAGGATTGTATCAACATTTTTTGCGTAATATTTACCACGAGCTTCTGCAGCTCAGATGTTCGTTTCGGACCAAAATGCAAATGATATAGAATAAGTCCCTTCCATTTACCGCCGATCACTCTAATGCAAATTTCGAGCTTATCATAGCAAAAAGTCATAGCCATAAATCCCACTTCCTTCACAATTATTACTTTCGGGTTAGTATATCACTAATAAGTGGGTTCTTCCCTAATATTCATTATTGCACTAATATGGTTTCAATTCCACTTCCATGTTAGTGAATGATTTAAAAGGGGGGAAAGATCGGAATGAATTAGTGAGTGATAAACGATCTGACTATGGATGCAATTAAAGAATGATTGGAACAGTAAAAACAAAATTAACTTAAGGTGGAATTTTTATGATTCAAATAGACGAAAAATTGCGAAAAGACGGTGCGAGTCTAAATTATTTGCTTCATTTACCGAATCGAATAAAGTCTTCTCAGCGATTGCCCCTGCTCCTTTATCTCCATGGCGTATCACAGCGGGGAAATGATTTGGATCTATTAAGATTAGATTTCCTTCCACAGCAACTCGAGAAAAGGTCAGACATCCCATTTATCGTCGTTACCCCACAATGTCCTGACCAATCCTCTTGGAATATGGAAACAGACTTCATCATAGCTCTTCTTGATGAGATCGTTGCAGAATACCCTGTGGATCACAAGAGAATCTATCTAACAGGAATCAGTATGGGTGGCTATGGCGTATGGGATTTAGCCATTAAATATCCACAGCGATTTGCTGCACTCGCCCCCATGTGCGGTGGTGGGGATCCTGAAAAAGCAGAGGTCTTGAAGAATATCCCGATATGGGCGTTTCACGGCGAGAAGGATGATGTTATTCCATTGCAGGAAACAATGAATATGGTAGAAGCTATAAAACGACATAATGGGAATGTAAAATTAACCGTTTATCCCAATGCGGGTCACGATTTGACAGAAACCTATGCTGACCCTTTGCTCTATAATTGGCTCTTAGAGCAAGTTTCCCAATAATATGATGAAGATGAAATGGGAAGGAAGACAAACAACAATGATTGCACCACGTAACAATGTGGGTGTTATCGTCTCCAGCTTACTACTTGGGATTCTGATGGCATCCATGGACAACACGATTGTCACGACGGCGATGGGAACGATCGTCGGCGAGCTCAGCGGGATGGACAAATTTGTCTGGGTCACGTCGGCTTACATGGTCGCCGAGATGGCGGGCATGCCGATCTTCGGCAAGCTGTCCGATATGTATGGGCGCAAGCGGTTTTATATTTTCGGGCTTTTGATGTTCATGTTGGGTTCCATCCTGTGCGGTACGGCGCATTCCATCGTAGAGTTGAGCATTTATCGCGCTATTCAAGGAATCGGCGGGGGAGCGCTAATTCCAATTGCTTTTACGATCATGTTTGATGCCGTTCCGGCTGAAAGCCGCGGCAAACTAGGCGGATTATTCGGAGCTGTGTTCGGCATATCGAGTATTTTCGGACCATTACTTGGTGCTTACATTACCGACTATATCAAGTGGGAATGGATTTTCTACATTAACCTGCCGCTGGGTCTGATTGCCTTTATCATGATCGCTTTCTTCTATAAAGAGTCCGTTCAGCATACAAAGCAGCGAATCGACTGGGGTGGAGCGGCTGCGTTCGTCGGCAGCGTGGTATGCCTCATGTTCGCGCTCGAGCTCGGAGGCAAACAGTATGCTTGGGATTCCGGCTTAATTATCAGCTTGTTTGCCGGATTTGCCGCGCTTCTGGTTGCATTTATCTTCATCGAACGAACCGTTCAAGAGCCCATCATATCGTTCGGCATGTTTCGCAAACGTCTATACTGGACCAGCAACGTCATTTCCATATTCAGCGGCGCAGCATTCATCACGGCATCGGTCTACATCCCGATCTTCGTCCAGGGCGTTCTGGGAGGAAAAGCGACGAACTCCGGTCTCGTGCTCCTGCCGATGATGCTGGGGTCCGTCGTGTCGTCAACCATTAGCGGCTTCCTGATTACCAAGACGACGTTCCGTTTGCTTATGGTGCCAACTCTTGCTTTGCTTGCGATCGGCAATATTTTGCTTACAACGCTTGGCATTGAATCACCTAAATTCATGATTATCATCTTCATGATTCTGATTGGTCTGGGTATCGGGACGACCTTCTCCGTTCTGAGCAATGCCGCGATCTTCTCATTCACGCCTAGGGAACGTGGCGCAGCCAGCGCCACTCTGAACTTCCTGCGTTCGCTAGGGATGACGATTGGAATCACGGTATTCGGGATTATTCAAAGCCATACCATGAACAACAAGCCGACGGCATTGTTCTCGGGGGGCGGCGGTCAAAGCCAGATTCCAGCAGGCATCAATCTCAGCGATCCGAGCGCCATTCTATCGTCGGAAACGAGGGAAGCCATTCCGCAGCAGGTGCTCGAGAAGATTACGACAGCGCTCTCGTCCTCCATCTCGCATACCTTCGCATGGGCGATTATTCCATCCCTACTTGCGCTGGTCTTCTCTTTCTTCATGGGCCGCGAGAAGCTGACGAAATTGGAGAGCGACGAATATACAGGCTCTCATTAGGCGTAAAAAGAAGTCCGGGCACCGAGTTAATCTAACTTGATGCCCGGACTTAGATCGCGTTAGAGCTGGTGAAGAGTAAGGTTACTCTGGAGCCCTACATACGGGCCGATTCTTCCTTCGCCATCGAGCGGATATAGAAATAACCCGGCACCGAGCAAAGCAAAAACGTAAAAAACGCAATCGCGGAGGCTTGCTCGCGCTCGCCGAACACGCCGAACACTTGCTGCATCGCCACGCCAAGCATTTGCGGCGAATTCTGGCCCATGAGGAACGGCGCGGTGAACGATCCGATGACGCCCATGAACACGAACGTAAACGCGACTAGAAACGTTTTGTAAGACAAGGGAAAAATAAACCGGAAGAAGATGCTGAACCGGCCTGCCCCGACGTCCTTGGCGCTTTCGATCACCGAGTTCGGAATGCCCGCGATCGCGGAGCTGAGCAGCATCGTCGCGAACGGAATGTTGAACCACAGGTTCGCAATAATAAGCCCTTTCGCATCAAAAATAATTCTGGGCAGCTCCAGCCCAAACGGAAGCAGCAGACGCGCCAGCCAGCCGTGGTTGCCGAGCAAATTCATAAGGCCGTAAGTCGCGATGACGCCCGGAATGAACATCGGAATCATGTAGGTTTTGCGGATCCATCTGGCGATCCAGCCCGAGCTGAATCGCAGATACAGCGCCAACGCATAGCTGACTACCAAGACAACTGCGCAGGAGATGATTGTGATTTGGAGCGTATACACGATGTTCGCCCGCATCCCGGTGTCCGTGAACAGCGCTTGGTATCGGCTGAAATCGTAACCGCCCGAACTGTTGTGCAAGCTTGCGATAAAAGACTGTACGATGGGCAACACAACGATGACGAGCAAAAGCAAGAAGGCGGGGCCGACAAGCGTCAGCCCCCATATCGCTTGTTTCGCATTTTTACTCATTGGGCAGCGACATCGCTTTGCCAGCGTTTGTTGATTTCATTGCCCAGATCGCCAAGGTTGAACGCACGGAAGCCTTCCGCTACCCCGCTGAACTTATCTTGAACGTCTTTGGACATGTGCGAAAGCTCGATGCCCGGGAATCCGTTCATTTTGTTAACAATAACCTCTTGCGCTTCAGGCGAAAGAACGAAGTTCAGGAATTGATAGACCGCTTCTTTCTTCTCGGACAGCTTGTTCACCATCAGGTAAGTCGGCCCGCCGTTGAAGCCCGGCGTAATTTGCTGCAGCTTCACGCTTTCCGGCAGCAGCTTTTCGTTTAATTGCTGAAGTGCCATGTCGGACCAAGCCGGGATCATGTCGACCTCGCCGTTTTGGAGCAAATCGAGCGTGCCTTGATTTTTCTTCGGATAGATACCTTTGCCGTACACGTAGTTCCCCAGATCCTTCAGCACTTTAAAGCCTTTGTCCCACTCGGCCATGATCGACGGGTCGCTGTTATGGATCGCTTCTTCCGGCAAACCGTTGTACAGCACCGTCGTCACGAACGAGCTACCCGATCCCCCTGTGGACGGATCGTTATAAGCGAACTTGCCTGGGTTATTGCGAATCCACTCCAGCAGCTCGTCCAGCGTCTTCGGCGGGTTGGCCACCTTCTCGCTGTTGTAAGCAAGCACGACCGCGGAGGCACGGTAAGGAATCGCCAGTTGGTTCACATCCTGCATCGTCTTCGCGTCGACATTCGCCAAGTTTTTGATCGCGTCGGTCGAAAGCGACTCCCATACGTCGTCTTTGCCGCCTTGGCTAACGACGTTTATGCCATCCTCATACAAATCGATGTCGCCGGAGCCTTTCCCAGCTTGCTTCGCCGCCAGAATACGGTCGTACGTCGGCTGCGCGCCCGTGCCGGAAGGCAGGTAAACCGCCTGCACGTCGATCGTCGGATTTTCCTTCTTGAACATCGGGATTAGCGTATCCCACAAATCTTTGACGTTCTGCGAGCCGGAGAAATAGAAGCTGAATGAGACCTGTTCCGTGGCGGCGGTGGCGGCCGGCGAATCGGATGTTTTGTTTTCGCTTTTGGCCCCGCAACCTGCCAACGCCATCAACGAAACGGTTACTGCACAAGCAATTGTCATCATTTTTTTCATGGTTCTCTTCCTCCCGAATATCTCTTTTTTGATCAAGCGCATGGATAAGCTAACGTTTTGGAATAGTCGACTCGTACTTGCTGTCCGACGGACAATTCGCGGACCGCTTCCTTCGGTTGGAAGCTGCGGACGGTGAAGGCATCCTCCAGTTCGATCGAAACTTCCGCATAATGCCCAAGCACCATCATGTGCTTAATGACTCCTTGCAGCCCTTTCCCGCTCTTCTGCTCGGAAAAGATCAATACGTCCTCGGGTCTTGCCGCGACCATGACTTTGCCGGTTAATCCTCTGGGATTCGGGAAATCGGCTTGTCCCGCCCGAATGACGTTTTGCCCGGCCACCCCCTCCATAAAATTCATTTTGCCGATAAATTCGGCCACATACAGCGTTTCCGGCTCGTCGTAAATATACCGCGGGTTGCCGACCTGCTCGATATGACCGTGGTTCATGACGACGATCCGGTCGGACAGCGCAAGCGCTTCTTCCTGGTCATGGGTGACGAAAACCATCGTTAGCCCTGTCTGCGACTGAATTTCTCGCAACTCCTCCCGCATCTCATGCCTCAGCTTCGCGTCGAGCGCGGAGAACGGCTCGTCGAGCAGCAGCACCGCCGGCTTCAGTAGGAGCGACCGCGCAAGCGCAACGCGCTGCTGCTGTCCTCCCGAAAGCTGGGTCGGAAGCTTCTTCTCCGCCCCGGGCAGCCTCACCAAGCGAAGCGCGCCGGCTACCGCCTCGCGTATTTCCGCTTTGGGCATCTTGCGTATGTGAAGGCCGAATGCCAGATTGTCATAGACGGACATATGCGGCCATAAATTGTAGCTTTGAAACACCATCGAAGTCGGCCGTTTCTCCGGGGGAAGCTTTACGACGCTTTGTCCTTCGATCAAGATATCTCCGGAGTCCGGTTCCAGAAATCCGCCGATGCTTCGCAGCACCGTCGTTTTGCCGCAGCCCGAAGGGCCGAGCAGCGTCACAAGCTCGCCTTTGGCGACATCCAGGTTGATCCCGGTTACGCCTTCGCCCGTTTTGTATCGTTTGGAAAGATTGCGTATGGAAAGTTGCATGCTTCTGTTTTAACCTCCGATCGGGTTTATTCGGTTTACTTGACTTGAAATCCGCTCGCGAGCACATCCGCGCTCACCAATCGCTGCGCCGCAAGAAGCAGAATCAGGGTCGGCAGCGTCAAAATAATCGAGAATACGGCCCCCGCGCTGGCGGGAAAATCCGAAACGATCGAATACATGACGACCGGCATCGTTTTGAAATCCGGTATGCCGACAAGGAACGTACCTTGCGCCTCGTCCAGCGAATTAAGGAACGTGAAGACAGAGGCGACGAGAATTCCTGGCATCGCCATCGGCAGCGTAATGCTGCGGAAGACGCGGAACGGTGAAGCGCCGACGTCTCTCGCGGATTCTTCCTGCGCGGCGTGCACGTTGCGGAAAGCCGCCGTCGGGATCCAGGTCATGAACATCAGAACGTTGATCATATGGATCAGCACGACGCCGAGCAGCGTGTTCATCAGACCGAGCCGGTAGAACAGAACGGCAATGGCGACGTACAGCCCCATCTTGGGAAAAGCGTGCGTCAGTAGAAACGAAAACAGGAACACTTTTTTGAACGGAAACCGGATTCGGGCAAAAGCGTATGCCGCGGGTATGCAAAGCACGATCGACAAGGCGGTCACGCAAGCGGCAATGACAAAAGACAGGCCGATGGACGAGGCGATATCCTCTTTGCTCAGGACGAAGCTCCACCATTTCAGCGACCATTGGTGCGGCAAAGCATCGGGATAAGACCACTGGCCGCTAAACGCCAGAACGGCAAGATTCAGCAACGGCCCGGCGAAAAAAACGGCAAATACGGTCAATAAAACAAACTCGACGATTCTGCGAATGCCGACCGCACGGAAATACCACATTACGATTCGTTTCTCCTTTCGTCATCAACGGCGAGCCGTTTTAGGTTGATCGATACGTAGACTGCCTCACGATCAGCTCGCTCGGGTATATGTTCAGCTTAGGCACATCCTGTTCCTTGCGGATCAGCCTATCGAGCAAATCGACCGCGTCCCTGCCCATGCTCGCCGTATCGATTTGCACCGACGTCAGCCCCGGCGTGTACATCGCCGCGTAATCGATATTGTCGAAGCCCAAGACGGAGGCTTGTCCCGGAACGGCAATCGCATGCTCCAGCAGCGCCTTCATCGCCCCAAGCGCCAGCATGTCGTTCGTGGCCACCAAAGCGCCGATTCTTTCTCCGGAAAACCAGTCGATATGCTCCTTCATCAGCGCGTATCCCTGCTCGAACGTCGAATCCCGGGATGAGACGATATCCAGCGTCTCGGCTCCTCCAAGCTGCTCCAAACCGCGTTTGAACCCTTCCAAGCGAAGGTTATGGCTGCGATGCTCCTGAGGTCCCGCGATCACGAGAAAATGCCGGTGGCCCAGCCCGTACAGATGGGAAGCCGCCTTCGCCCCTCCCTCCTCGTCGTCGCTGACGAGATGAATGACCTCCGGATCGTCCGTCGATCCGTTGACCATCAGGTACGGCACGTTAAACTTTTTCACGTAATCGATGACGTTTTTGCGCAAGCGGCTGATCAGAATGAGACCGTCCACCCGCTGCTCGAGCAAATAATCGGTCGAACGGAGCGACATTTCGCGGTCCGTCTTTAGAAATATCGAGTAGCCTTTCGCTTCGGCTTGCATGAGGACGGCGTCGATCAGCTTGCTGTACAGCGGATGAGAGACGATCGGCAGCGTCTCGCGAAAGACGATGACGCCGATGTTATGGGTTCGCTGCGACACCATTGCCCGCGCTACGGCGCTAGGCTTGTATTGCAATTGTTCTATAATCTTCATGACGCGCTCCCGAACTTCGGGGCTTGCATACCCGTTCCCGGATATGACGCGTGATGCGGTCGATCTGGACACGCCGGCCAGAGCCGCGATCTCGTTGATGTTATATCCCATTTACCGACTGAACTCCCTATTTCCAATTTGCCTTCACGACCTGAAGCATATCGACGGCCCGCGTCGTAATCGAACGTACGCCAAGCTCCGCGCAGCGCCTCATTTCCTCCGCTTCATCGATAGTCCAGACATACACGGGTAGCCCGGCGTCTTCGGCGATTTCCATCATTCTGCCGTTTAAAACTTGGTACGGCACATTCAGGCCGAAGCACCCGGCATCGAGCGCTTCTTTGCACGACTCCCTCACCGCTTCCTCGTACGCCATCGTTCGAAAATGCTGAACATTCACGTTGAGCAGCTTCCGCATTCCTGGCACAACGCTCTTCGCCTTGAGTGCACGCTCATAAAAGCAGCCGGTCATAAATACGCGATCCGCTATATCGGTCCGTTGAATCAGCCGGGAAACCGGCTCGAGCGCATCGTCCGTTTTCATATCCAGATTGATCATCGTATCGGAGCCTTTCACAAGCGCCAACAGTTCCTCCAGAGCGACAACCGGCGTTTCGGCAATCTCTCGCAGCTCCTGATAAGTCATGCCGGAGAGGCTTGCCGTCTCTCCGCTCGCCGTTCGGATTTCGTCGTCATGGCTAAGGACGAGTATTCCGTCTTGGGTCGACCGTATATCGTCTTCGATAATATCGACGCCAAGCGCCAACGCGGCGCGTCCGGACGCCATGGAATTATCGGGCGTTCCCATGCAGCCCGTATGCGCGGTAATAAGCGGGAATTCATTCATATGGCTACCTCCCGGTCAAAATAAATGGCGTTCGTAAAAGCGATCAACGTGCGTACGCCGCGTACGATGCCCCAAAGCTCGGCTCTGATCCAAACCGGGCGCTTCTCGCTTGAACTAAGCCCGATTTCGTAGTGCTTGTCCTCCGCTCCAAGGTGCAACTCGGCAAGGCATCCTTCGCTGCTGTTAACAACGAGCCGGAATGACTGGTCTGGAAGCTGCCACAATCCTTTCCGGGCGGAAAACGAGACGTTCACATGAGCAGTATAGCGCTCATTGTCATCGGGATGGCCTGCAGGAACCGCGGCACCAAGCTCGTAAGTTGCTCCGCTCGCTTCGCCGAGCACCTTCATCGTGACGAGCGGGCCGATCGTGACGGCAACCCGGCCCTCTCTCAAGGCGTTCACCGCCGCTTCCTGTATGGAAGCATCCTCTTCCTTCAGCCCAAGATAGGTGACGGACAAGGGGTCCTCCGTCTCCTCTTGACGATGCCAATCTCGCCCGGAGGTTGCCGCGATGCGCACGCCATCGTTCAGAAGATGCGTCCATAACGCGAAGGCCCGCAGGTTATCCTGCTTCACCGGCGCGAAGGTCGTCGACCACACCTCGATATAATCGAAATCGTTCCAGTCGCGGATGTTGAATTCCCAGAAGCATCCCGTACAGATGGGCGTACCGATCCGGAACGGATGAGCCAAACCGGCGACGCCTCCTTGTTTGTGCACCTCCGTAACATTGGCATGAATCGCATCCGGCTCCGCTTTCCGCCAATCGACGAACGCGTCCAAGCCGACGGTGACCATATGTCCGTAAAAGGTCGTCCACTCCATCCCCGGAAGTATGGCGATCCCCGTTTCCCTCTCGATGTCCTCTTTCCTCTGCAAGCCCGACATCGTGTTATGGTCGGTCAAAGCGATACATTCGAAGCCGAGCCGCTTCGCTGCCGCAGCAAGCTCGAGCAGCGTTTGTTTGCCGTCACTATGGATCGTATGGGTGTGAAGCTCGCAAGCCAGCCATTTCATTCGGCATCCTCCTCGTCCGCCCACACCCGGAGCCGGTATGTGCAGCTTTCCGTCACGACGGAATGAACGCTGACCGTAACGGTCCATTCACCCGCTCCGATTGGCCCTTTCATCAGGCCTGGTGAAGCTTCCTCTGCGGATAGGAATAGCAGTTGGTTCTGGTCGTGCCGATGGCATGCACCTCGGTAGCCGTCCGGCGCATCCACGGATAAGGTCAATAAATTCGAAAGCTTCGTCTCGCGCTCCAAATGTCGCCGCGCCGCAGTTCTTTGCTCAGGTTCGAAGTAACGGTCGATGCAGGCCGCCACATACTCCCTCGTGAGCTCCCCGTCCTCAAGCAGCTTCGGGGAATACGAAAATTCAATGTGCAGCTTGGACTTCGGCCGCAAGAGCTCGAACTTGCTGCTAATATGCGTACTCGTATCGAGCGGCGATAAGGTTTGCATCTTATCGATCAGCATCGTCGATCGTATCCTTTCCTCTTGAATGTGGGATCGATCTCAGATGGGATCGTTCTCACATCTCCAATGTACATCCGAAATGTTCGAGCTTTGTTATCCGGGTTAAAATGTTTTGTAAATGGGGTTTTGGGCAAAAGCTGAAGACATCATTAACAAACAAGCAAGCCGAGCGGGACATGATGCAAGTCGCCTACGCCCAACAAAACGGCTGGTGCGATCCGAATTAAATCATGATATCGTAGTACGCGGCTGGTTTTTCACGAATGAAATGTACCTGTGGGAGATTTTGTGAGACAACGTCATTGTTTGGTTGAGGAGATTGCGAAGACAATCACTTCGGTTCATGTGGCGAGGCTTTATATGTAGAAAAGAAAGCTCCCGGGTGAACGGGAGCTTTTTGGGAATTGGTCAATAATGGAATAATTTATTCCTGACCAGCGAAAAACTTTACTTTACATGTACCGTATTCATGAACATGTTAAAGTTATTTGGCATCGTTCGAAAAAATCTTGAGTAGAGGTGCGGTCTGGCTATAAAAAGGGTCATGACCCTTTCGATCAAAGTATCTTGATACTAGAACATTCCGGATCGGATCAAAAAAGAATAATGATCTTTTTATTGGTAAGTATTCTCTCTGTATCATTCATGCTACCACGAATATCTCTTTCTCCGATCACACCCCGCGTTTATTCCCCCAGATCCACGTATGGAGCTGCGGAAGCACTCGAACGGCATTCAACTCCGTAGATTCCATTACGGCGTCAACCAACCATTCATACCGCTTCACAAGGTGTTTCAACAATACCGTAGGGTCACTTTCTGTTAGGTTATCATTCCCTATTTGTACATAAAGCACGCACGCCGGGTATTTCCGATGCACCTTCCCTGCATACTGCAAATCCAGTTCATCGAACACGACAACTTTCAAGCTGAAGCTCCGCCCCGCTTCGGTCAGTTTCTCCACGATGCTGTCCAACACATCCCAGTTCATGCTCATGCCCGAGCTTGGTGGCTTCGGCGATAGTGTCAACTCGTCGATGGACAGAAACCAGTCCTGCCAGCGGCTGCCCTGTGTCTCTAAGGCTACCTTCATACCCTTGTCATGGAGCAGATCGATCAGTTCGTGCATACCTCCGATTAGTGCAGGATTGCCCCCCGAAATCGTAACATGGGAGAAGGCTTCCCCTCCAAGCCTCAAGAGCTCGGCTGCAATATCCTCGGCGGTGAGCATACGAATGTCCTGCTTCCCGGTCCCGTCCCATGTAAAGGCGGAATCACACCAGGAGCATGAGTAATCGCAACCTGCTGTGCGTACGAACATGGTTTTTTGACCGATGACCATGCCCTCACCTTGAACTGTCGGGCCGAATACTTCCATCACTGGTATACGTGCTGTTCTCATCGTTTACCTCCCGATAACGGGCGGTACACCACGTAGCTTGTCGGCGTCTCCCGCAAGAAAATTTGCGCACATATCGGCTTATTCGGCGTTTTATCCAAATAGGCTTGGATAATTTCGCACATTGTTCTGGCGACAACCTCAGTCGTCGGGAAACGCGCTTCGTTCTCATCACTAAAAAAGTCATTATGATCGTTCAGCAAGGAATGGTCGAAACGGTCACTAATCAATTTCTTTATCGTTGAAAAATTTACCAAGAAGCCGGATCCATCCAGTTCATCACCGACAATCGTCACGTTGGCATAATACGTATGACCATGTACTCGGCTGCATTTTCCAGCGCTTTCGCTCGGGATATAGTGAGCTGCCGCGAACTGGAAATCCTTGTTCAATTCGAACCGAAAGTTGTGTGCAACGGTAGGATAGGTTTGATGGATCATTATTACTGCGCCCCACTTTTCCTGGACATATACTCCTGCAATCCGTTCGCTCGCAAGCGGCATGCCGGACACTCGCCGCAGCCGTCGGCGATTACACCATTATAGCAAGTAAGTGATTTATTCCGCACATAATCAAATGCCCCAAGTTTATCGGCCAGTTCCCAGGTATCTGCCTTCGTGAGCCACATCAATGGCGTATCGATAACGAACTGATAATCCATTGATAAATTCAACGTCACATTCAAAGACTTAATGAATATATCCCTGCAATCCGGATAGCCGCTGAAATCTGTCTCGCATACCCCGGTTACAATATGTTTTGCGCCGACCTGCTTCGCTAGAACAGCAGCAAAGGATATAAATAGCAAGTTACGCCCGTCCACAAATGTCGTCGGCAGTTGCCCTTCCTTCTCTTCAATGGCAATCTCATCCCTCGTTAACGCGTTCGGAGCCAACTGGCCCAGTAGTGACATATCGAGCACATGATGCTTAATGTTCTGCTCCTTGGCAATACTGGCCGCACATTCGAGCTCTAACTTGTGACGCTGGCCGTAATTGAACGTAACCACCTCTACTACGTTGAAGCGCTCCAACGCCCAGAACAGGCAGGTGGTGCTATCTTGACCGCCGCTAAAAACGACGATGGCTTTTTCCTTCTTCATCCTATTATCCCCTCTCTTGTATATCGGCACCCGGCGCGAGCGGAGCATAGAGATTCAAGAACAACTCTCTTCTTAGGAACCATGAAAAAAACGATATCCTAAGGATATCGTTCCCTTAGTTTTTTATAGAGGGTGTCGCTAGAACCTCTCCTGGAGCCATTCATGCTGTTACGCTCGGATGATTTCAGATTTGTATATTATCTTACCATTATACCGCAGTTTGGCTAAGCTTGCATCTCAAAGCTTTTTCCATAAAGGTGATCTGCTTGCGCCCCCTCATTAAGAAATAATGCCTGCGGCATCTAACTTTCTTGCGAGGATGGTATATAACTTAAATGTCTTGCCTTATATCAAATTTTATGATATTTTAGAGTTGTCCGAAAGCATCGGCAAGCCCCTGTTGAGAAGCACTCACAGGGGTTTTTATTTGTCGAGAAAACGATGAAGAAGCGGGGATAGGGGCAGATATTAACAGAAAATTGTTCGATGAGGGGCAAGTAAGGCGAATTTTTATTAGGCAGATCCATCGGATCTGCCTAATATTCAAGAAAAGTATACGAATTTCTTACCAAGTGTTTGTAGAGTTGACTTTGCCATCAATACCTCATCTTTCCACGACCAGTTCTCACTTCCGATTGGGTTCGCTTTGTATGATCCATGCCCGATTAAACAAACGACATGTTCCGCGCGAGTAACGGCTACATAAAAGGTGCGAGCCTCTTCTTCGAGTAAATTATGGCGATATTGAGCAGTCCAATTATCAAATTTCGAGGAGCGACCGTGCCCTCCTGGCAGTTCAAGATCGAGTCCCCATCCGGGAATTTCGAAGAAGGTAGGCATCTGGTCGTCACTGAGCAATCTGCGACCAATATCGGGAATGATAACAATCGGGTACTCTAAACCCTTGGCGGAATGAACAGTTGAGAATCGAACCGCATTAGGCTTACTTTCTTCGTCTCCTGTATCCGCTTCGTCCATCTCCATTCCGGATAGCAAGGCCAACTGGAACCGATCGAAAAACTGTTGCAACGTCAGAGCTTCCGAATCCATCAATTCACGGGACCACATCACCAACTTCTCCAGATTAGCCACTGCCTGTAAATTGCCCTGCTTCCCGTAATATTCCCGTGCCCTGGTGAATTCGTACATATAGGTCAGCAACTGTGGTACGAGATCAACCTTCATCCTTTTGCGTACATTCCGAATTCCCTCTAACCATTCCGAGCAATCCTCTTCCTCTTCGAACCAATCCCTAAGAACTAGATTTGTCCCATCACTCCGGTATATTGAACTTGGAGTGATAAACGGAAGGAACGGGGTACCAAGCGCCAAATCGAGGGACACGTCGTCGGGATACTTTAATATCGCCTGTAGCATATGATAGCATGCCACTATTTCCGGTTTACGAAAAAAGCCACCACCCGTGTCCGTTACGACGGGAATATCGGATGGAAACCGAGAGTAAAAACTTTGCATTTGGTAATTGGAACGGAACAGAACACAAATGTCTTGGTACTTTACCGGGCGCATTCCCTGGTGCCGGTCATGGATCCGTTGATCGAGAAACTCTCGGATCTTATGTATCGTCCGCTCTGCAATGGGTTGTTCACGCTCCTTGTAAATCTCAATATGCTCATAATGGAACGGGACAAGAGTATCATTCGGCACATGCGCATCATCCGCTTTGGTTAATTTTTCTTGCAAAAACTCGTATCGCCGCCCCATGTCATCAAATAAAGCCGATTGTACCGAATGCAAAGGCTCAGTCGGACGACGGGATGCGCTCAGTGAAAGAGGAGTTGTATTGTTCTTTTCCGAGATTTTGCGTATAACCGAATGATCGGCGCCGCGGAACCCATAGATCGCCTGTTTGCGGTCGCCCACCACCAGCACGTGTGTAAGCCAGGGCGACAAAGACTGGATGATGTTCATCTGAAGTTCATCAGTATCCTGGAATTCATCCACAAACAAATAACGGAATCGCGATGCAACCAAGGGGCCAATTTGATCCTTGTATTGCTCGACGAGCGCCGCACATTTGTGCAGCAGATCGTTCGTGTCGACGCCGCCTTTCTCGCGCTTCAGATTCCCATAATGCCGATCGAGTTTTTCCAGCATGCATGCTACGGCGTTTCGGTAAGCCTGGTCTTCGTCGTTTTCATTTTGCCGCAATGTTTCAGCAACCACTTCTGTTATCGAACGTCCACGCCTCCGGATATGTTCATACCAGCCCTCCAACTTTTCAGCCATCACGTGGGGAGCCCAAAGGACATGCTCCGTGTTAAACAACCCGGCAGTCAGCGGGTCGTCCAACGCTTCGTTCATCGTGACTTTAAGTGCAGTCAAGAAATGATGGCGCGCCATCAAGATCTCGGATTCGTGAGCGATAAGTTCCGTATATCCGAAATTGCGCAGCAGCATGGCACAAAAGCGGTGAATCGTACCTATAAACGTCGAGGCGATACGCTCCTTCTGTTCGAACCAGCGAACACGCTGGTCCCAGTCGCCGGCTTGCTCCGCATCCCGAATCCGCTCACGAACCCCACTCTCCAATCGTTCCCGCATTTCATCGGTTGCTTTATTTGTAAAAGTAATTAGTGCGAAATCATCGATGTTGACTTTCTCCTCATTGACCAGATGCAGGACGGACGCCACCATGGTACGTGTTTTTCCAGAACCTGCACCTGCGGAAACAACCGTGATCGAGTCCGGTTGCATAACGCTGTCAACGATATCGGCTTGCTCGCGTGACAATCGTACCCCGCCGCGCTCAATTCTCATACCGTCACACCTCTCCCTGTTGATCGGTGATACCCAAACATTCCAACCGAACCGGACAAGACGTGCAATGATCTCCGGCATGTTTGGGAAATTTGTTTTGCTCGATACTCCTTACGAAGTGGCCGATTCGCTCCGGCATACTCGCAAAATGCCTATCCAGCATGCTCGTATAACGGTTGTCGGTCGCTTTCTGCTTTTTCTCCACGGCGAAGTAAGCGTTTATTGAATTTCTCCACCACGAAACGGCCTGATATTGGCTGCGGAAAAGTCGGACGCCGTCAATCTCGACCTCTTCCGTAACGGCTTCAGGTAAATTCTCGTTTTCCTTTTCACCGGGTAGGAGCCATTCTCCTGTCTGAATATCCCCTAGAACTGGAATATCGAAAAGTGCGGTTTTGACCATAAACGGAACGTCTATGTTAACTCTTACCGTTCGCTCTTCATGTCCGTCGTCGACCATCACCCGGAAGGACTCTCTAGCGCCTTTGACGATATGACGAAAATACCGGTAACGCACTTTGCTGAAAAATGCGAGTTGACCTTTGACCTGCAGTTCAATTGCGTGCCACGTGATTGGGCTGAAAGCCGGAAACAAATTGAGAACATCAGCTTTAGACGTCTCCATGAGACCGAGCATATGTTGGTAAAATTCCACGCTGCTCGTTTGCGGCGGTGTTCTTCCCGACAATTCCAGCAGCCCGTATATCCGGTTTAGCCAGGTGGCCTGAGCATATATCTCCAACTGCCATTCGCTGCGATACATCCTGGCCTCTGGGTGTAGAAGTTCCAGCCTATAACGGAGCGGACATAGACCGTAATGTGCCAATTCGTTCAAGTCATAAAACTTTCGTTTGGCGGTCCGCACTTTTACTTCTTTCACTCCGCCGTGAGCCCGGCTTAAATCAAGCGTGTCCAAGATGCCTTGGACTGTTCTTTTCGTACCGAGCAACAGTTCAACTTCCTGCATATATGAACTGGGCTGGAAGGAGCGGTCTCCGTCCTTCTGCGCGTAACTGAGCACCAGCCTTTCCTCTGAGGCACGAACGACCGTCAGAAACATATACCGCTCTGTCGCTAAGTGTTTCTCCCTTCCATCGATATAGAATGGCCACGGTTCCGGATAAAGCACCGGCACATGCACATTGTCACATCCGACGTACACAACCGCTTTATAAGACATGCCGTCCATCGTTTCCGGCGTGACGATACGCAGTAAAGCCGGGTTTGCTTGAACGTCGTCCACTTCCTCTTCGCTTTCGTCATTCTCGTTCGGAACCCGAGTCAAAGCATTTATCGCGTCACCGAACTCTTCCGTCGTGAGCGGAATCGAGAAATACCCGCTCAAGTCCCGAAATACCGACTGAATTAGCTCCAACACTTCCCGCTCCGCCTTGCGAAGGTCGTTCGGCAGCATTTTATTCAATTCTTCCTGCAATATCTGGATATGTCTTGCAACAGATCTCTCTCCTTGACAGAACAGACGAGAGCATACCGAATCTAGCAGTGCGACAACTTCGGTCCATTTGCGGATCGTCTCCGTGTCCGCCAGTTGCACGGGAAGTCGGAACACTGTCTCTTCCTCGCAATTCCGCTCCAACCGGCGCAAAACAGCCATCCAGTCTTCCCTGGTCTGGCATGCCGTGAAGTACTGGAATTTCATTGCGCGAAACGCTGGTGTCGAGTCCTGAACGGCCGCGCCCAACCATCCTGATGACAATATCGTCTCAAGAGAGTCTGCTTGAAGAAAAAGTTTATCGTCCTGCCAAATTTGATAAAGGTTGAGAATGAACCGTCCTACAGGCGTAAGCAGCAGTAGTCTCGGATTCGAAACCAATTCCACTTCTCTCTTCTGCCCGCTGGTTCGATCCACATACGTAAGTGGATTCATCGTCATGTAATCCCGAAGACGGTCGACGAACTCTTTCGAACGCCTCATGACGACTGCAACGTCTTTTGGCTCGTATTCGCCGCTGTCGAACCAATGTTTCAACTGCACGATACACCCTTGCAGTTCGCGGTCGCGATTCGGATACTGCATCAGCGTTACGTTTGCAACTGGTTCAGCAAACAGCGTAGGTTTTCCGAACTGCAGCATATGGCGCTGAACATGCGCAATATCATCTTTTTCGCTGATTGGAGGCGTGTCGATGGAATAACGACGTTTCCCTATAAAACGGTACGTTTCCTCAATAACCTGGTACGCCTGCCGCTGCTGTTCCCGATAAGGAACGAGGAATACGACTTCCTTTCCTTGATTATCGCACTGCTCTATAAACCATCGCTGTAGTTCAGTCAAATAAGTGAAACCTTCCATAACGACCAGTTCAGTCGGTGCCGCACGAACTGCCAAGTAATCGTGCGCAGCGGCTTCGAACAGCCGTTTTTTTACATTTTCCAAGTTATCGTAAAACGAAGCCTGAATGGCCTTTAAGTGCATTTCGATGACTGGATTCACAAGCAGATCCCGTTTCGGCTGAGGGAGCGGTTTTTTTCGAAGGTCGATGCCTTCCGCAGCGAGACTGTACAGGATGCGAATCCACGAGGAAAAGTCATGGCGCAGCAAATCGCGAAGATGAGGATCGCCTTTGGATATCTCATTCATCGCCCGGTACAACATCGTCTTCTCTTCTCCCCGGGAAGATAATGCAAATCCTTGCTTCGTCCATGCCCTTATGACGTCAGCAAACAACGCCATCTTCTTTGCTTCGCCCTTATCGTTCGTGAACCGTTGTTCTTCCTTTATTAATCCGTTACGTTCCCGTTCGGCAGATAGTGCTTTAGTCGCGGTTATGTAGGTATACTCACGCCCTTTAATGATAAGCTGTTCAATCTTTGCGCGGTCCGGCAGACGGTTTTCATACGTAAACAAAGTGAGCATCCGATCCCTCCAGGACATATTCGGATTTTGGCCAAGAAAAAGGCCTTTGGGCAGAGTGCTCCCAAAGGCCTAAATGAATAATACCATATATACACTCTATTGGAAATAGGAACATAATAAGAACAGTTCCATGTTACGAAGACATCTTCTCCTTGGCGTACGCCTCAAACCGCTCGAGAATACCAGCCTCCCCCGAACTTCGCGGATAAATAGGCTCTGCACGCAGTTGATCCCGGATACCGTACGTCAGCGCATGAGAAATACACACCGTGACGACAATGGATAAGTCCGACTGTCGCGCGTAAGCCGTCGTCTGTTCGGTGGCTCGGTCATGTGTACAGACGCGGGTTTTCAGCCGCCCGTTGCGGCGCATGATCTGTTCGGCGGCACGGCGTGCGGCCTTCTCCCTGCATGAGAAAATCGTTATCGTCATTTGCGGAAGATTCTTAAGCGGATCGTCGGAGTCCTCCTCTCTGCGGTTCATATGCCGCTTAAGTTGCTGCAGGATCATGTAGTCGCCAGTCACCGCTTCACCGAGTTCGATCAGAAACGGCAACAGCCAATTCGTATGTTCATCCATCTTGTCGTACAGTTTGCCGACCCACTTGTCCCACACGGGTTTAATCTCCATGCCGGGCACGCCATAATCGTGAAACAGTTCCATACAGTCAAACGCGACAGACAGTAGATTGGGGATAGGTTGAAACGTCATCCAGTCCCTCGTATTCCGCCACTGTGTATCTGTCGCCTCGGGCTTTTTCCTCAGCAAACCGTCGAGAAGCCTCAATAAGTCCTGCAACGTATGTTCGTTTTTGCTGGCGAACATCCGGACGGTGTCGGCCAAATTTTCGTAAAATTCCGTTTCGCTTCCTTCCGGAAAGTCCGGATCGTGCGTGACATACCGGACAAAAGGAGAAAGCGATCGTACCAACATACCTTTTTTAGCGGCTTCCGGTTCTTCTATTACCCATTGCGTCAGCCATTCGTTAATGTGCCGAATCGCCGTCGGTGTCCAATTATCGTAGCTCTCTTCGAGCCGGTCCAGCCAGTCCGTCAGAAACTGATAATCTTCTTCCGCTTCAAACAGAATGCGATACCATATTTCCCACTCCTTCGGGATGAGCCGGTTCTCGATGTCGAGCCATATCGGATCCGCCAGAACGGACCGTCCCGACAGACGCATACGAATCCGGTGAATCAACCGCAGGCATGGGAGCAAATCCGGACAAGGCCTTTCTCCGGCTTTCTGCAAAAACGGAAACAGCACTTGCAAAAATTCCGTTGACGCAAATTTGTGCCACCCTTCCGTGAGTTCACTAAACAACTGGCGGTATTCAATCAGGGAGAGCCCCAAATCGAGCAGCACATCGGACCAGTCAGCTGCAATCTTCATTTCATCGCGAATGCCGTGCATATGAGATAAGAATAGTTGGTAGAGTTCGAAATACACCGGCTTCAACTCCGGACGTGGCCACTTCGGATCACCCACGAAATAGCGAAGTAAATAGGGCAGCGATACATTCAGCACTTCACTTCCTACTGTCGTATCATCATTCCGTAGATGGACGAGAAGCCGTTCGATTTCCGTACCGTTATTGAGAAAACCGTCGCGTGTCCACTCGTCGGCTCCGCGTTTCGCCAGATCAATCGCAACGTAGGGATCCAGACTGGTAAGCCGACTGAACCATTCGTTCCAGTTGCCGGGCATTGAGGAGGAAACGTCCCTACCGGGGCCGGTACGCAGATGTGGTACCAAATACTCGTAGCAGACGCGGAGTTGTCTGCTGGTCAATATCGTTCGCCACTCGCTTTCGCTCAAGTGCGAAACCGAATCCGCAACCTGCTTATCGATCTTCAGATCCTGAATTTCAAACGCACACAATAGCATTAACTGATATTGCTCTTTCGAAGCGGATAGCCCGGAAACGATCGCGAAAGCATCTTCAAACCGGCCTTGATCGGCGAGAGCTTTGGCCTCTTCCAGCGAATGCACTGCAGGTCCGGATCCAGTTGAGTCGCCACATGCTCCCGCCGAACCGGCAAGTGACCTTAACAGTTGTTCCGTTTCGGTACCTATACCGGCAGCGAGCAATTCGCTTTGCAATTCTGGCTGCGGAGTGTCCGGGGTGACCGCGCGCAACATGAAACTGATCAGTGTCTCCGGGTGCGAAAGCGACCCGCGTACACGGTAAAGCGACTGGTATTGCGGCCATACCGCTTGTGAAAATGCGGTTTTCAGCGCCAGCGGGTCGTGCCTGTGTTCTTTCAAGTAAACCGCATAAACGGCGCGAATTAACCCTTCCGTAATGCGGGAAGGACGAGATGCCTTAAGCAAATCTTCCATTTGCGGGTGGGTCACAATATCGTGCCAGCGTTCAAAGCGAGCCAGCATGTCTATGCGCATGAACAAAACATTCCGCGGATCTACCAGGCGGTAACGTTCCAATAAACTGATTTGCGTTTCGGCACTTTCAATATCTCGCGCTTGCAGCGCTAGCTCAAAGCTGCGGAGCAATTGGAACGGATCCTGGGGAATACGAGCACGACGCTCCGGCCGCCCCTCCAACAGCATGAACATCAGTTGAATTTTCTCGCCGATCATGTTGTCATCGCCGCGAAAGGTAAAATAATGTCCCTGAGTAAACGATTCGGCGATCAGGTCCGCTGCATGAGGTGCCCCGCTGAGACGATAGCCGCCGAAGTCACTGTAAGTCGGTCCGATAAATGATCGGATCTGCTCCCGCAGTTGAATGAACGATGTTTCGTCAAACGCGAGGGCATACCAGGTAAACGTTTTGTCGCGCTCCATGAATGGCAGCACCGTGGGGGAAGGCCGGTTGCCTTCAAGTCTAGATATATATGGGTAAACCTTGCCAAGCGCCCCTGATTCAATTCGATCCCAGGTAATCAGGTTAGGGCTTGCGAAGAAGTGTTCTAGGAAGTACCTTACATCGGGTGTCATCACTCCGTATCCCCCTTTCCCCACCATCTGCTCCAGACGATCCGGTTCTCAGCCACTTCAGCGGGATCCGCTGTATACTGAAGAAACTCTTCGTATGTCGTTATTCCATTGTAAGTGAAATTCATCGAACCACTTATAAAATAGGAGTCCCCGAGCAATCCTTTACCGTGAAGAACCGCATTATACCGCACATCGAATGACTTGGACGTCTTTTGTTGGATAGATTTGACAAACTCTTCATTATGATCGAGTCTCCGGGTTTCCAGAAAAAATTCCGTGCCCCGTTCTATCACATGGGCAATGACATCGGAGAACGTAATGTCTTTTCGCGCCCATTGTGGTTCAAGCAGCAAAAACTCATTCGAACGGTTACGTATGACCGAAATATCGGACACCCAAGGGGAGGCAAGAAAAAGGCGGCGGCTCGGCCGGATCAATTCGGCAGCCAACACACTTTGTAGCAGATCCGGTAATTCCCGGGAAGCAGAGTTTGTGTAAATGTAACGAGTCATTGCAGCGCCTCCCGGATTTCTATGTTTAGAGCGTAAAAGCCGCGCTCTCTCGTGATCCCCTCAACCCGCGGATAAACGTGCAAATAGCCGAGATCGAGCGGTTCCGCGGTCAAACTGACAATGATATCGCTGATTTCTAATTTTTTTCCCTCTGGAACTATGAGTTGAACAGAACCATAGTCAATGAGCATGCTCGTCATGCGTTCTTTCCACCCTAAATCCGGATACGAAACCTGGTGATGTAACTGCATGGCGCCAAGGACAAGCTCTCGATCCGTCGGCACACGACTGGCAAAAGGATTGTACGACTCCAGTGCTCGGCGTCGGATTTGAGAGCCCTGCGGCCAGATCATGCCGTAAATGACATTGAACCGCCAATTCAAATCATCCAGTGCCCGCGGATCAATGTGTTGAAGCGCAGCTTGAAAATTGGCAGACTTGCGAACGTCCGCACTGAAGACGTAAGCAAACACGCGTGCGTCCATTTCGATTCCAAGTCGGGATTCTTCCCGTTTCCACGTTTGAAACAGATCAAACAGAAACCCATCGGTATCAGGATTGCTGCCGGGACGTAGAAGGCGGTTAAACAACCCGTTCATAACCGGCAACGTGGCGAGAATGCCGAGATCGTTCAACCGATCCTTGACTCGTTCGATCGTTGCATTCGTTTCCCGGTATCCGCTTGAGTTCCGGAACCGATTGATCGCATCGTGGAGCGACGGATCGGCCTGTATGTGCTCCAGGATGCGGGACAACTCGCTGTGTACGATTTCTGCGTCGGACGGCGCCAAAGCACTCTCTAGGAGTCGGTAAAACCGGCGGGGATCTTGCTGGTAGCTTTTCGCGATTTCCTCAATAATTCCGCTTCCACCCTCGATCGTTTCAGTGATCCATATTTCATCGGCCACATCCGCACACGTACCGTCCGCTTGTTTCCGCGGGCCGCCCCCGATATCGAGTAGAAGTTCGCCGTTGCGATGCGATCCCGCCATTTCAATACATGCTTGCAATAGAGCTTCTCCGAGCGTGGCCACCCAGCGTTCGCGTGCCCAGTCATGCCACTGTCCATCGGGCTCTTCCCAAAGCACGGCCGCGAGTGCCCGCAAACGTTCGGCAACGAGAGGCGTCTCAAATAAACCGATTAACTTAAGATGTGTCCGCTGATACTGTGCCTCCTCCTCTATTTCCGACTCATCTGAGCTTGTCAGAACCTGAAACACAACGTTCATCACGTCGTTCATGACAGAAGGAAACGAATGATCGTGAATTGTTTCGCACGCTTCCTCAAGTGTACATCCGTTCACCAGAGAAGTATGGAGAAGCGCCGATAAATAAATTTCCGCCATCCGCTCAAGCACAAATGAGTTGCCGATCTCGCTCAACGCCTCATCCTTCATGACTATTTGTTGAAAATAAAGCGATCGGAAGGACCGTAACTTCGCTTCATTCGGGTCGTCAATCGATAGGATGCGTACCGGAATCTGATGTAGAGTAAACCTGATGCCGTCCACCTGCTGAATAAACCCTAATGCCGCAGATTGGCCGGGCTCAAGTACGAACCTTACGGACAATTCAACCGGATCCGTTTGATTGACGAGCCGTACCGAGGACTCCGAACCGATGGCGAACCGTCTTACGATAACCGCGCTATACGTGTCGTGGGTGAAGAAACGGACTCCGCCGATGACGGACGCCCATCTGGAACCTTTTGGAATGTCAGCCTCCAAACCATATTCCGAACCCGTCACGGCCTCCGAAGCCGGGAACAATTGGCTTTTCCATATAAGGCGGGCGTTTGATTTCGTATCAACCGACCGATCGGATTGTTTCGGCCTGATTTTCCAAGGCCGTACAACAGGCAATTCGATTATAGTACCTTTATCCACATACTGGAATCGGCCGAGATGACGGTACTCATCAAACTGGCAAAATTCCGAAATTAATAACTCCTGCGGTTCCAGGCCTGGCAGCAGCGACGGTGGCGCAATCCAATGGCTTTCCGCGCCGTGCGACACACCGAATCGCCGTGAAACCCGCCCCGGTGCGAACGTGTTTAGCGCCTGCAATATATCCATCGCTTCATCCAAACGGGTAGCGTTCGGCAATGGCGGCAACACCACTTTAACTTCTGGTAGACTCAAATCGCTGAACAGATTCGCAGGCACAAATTCCGGTAACGGATGATTCGGCGTGTACATTTCTTTCGAGCCACCACTGCCATCCATTGTGCCCCAGTCCGATTGAAGACGCCGGAGCAGCGTCGGTAGTACTTCTAGAATCAAGGACCGAGGTGGCTCCCACATAAGAGCGTGCATGTTTTCCACCGAACAATTTAACGCCTGCCGGATATAACTCTCCATCCGGAAACGGACTGACTGCTCTTCCAGGATGCGTTTGATCAGCCTGATGACTTCCCCCTTCTGCGTGGAATCCCCGCCGGTAGGCTGTGCGAACATGTACCACAAACTTCCAGCATTGACCCTCTGCTGTCCCAACTCATAGGAAGCCCAATCCATAAAAGCGAATACCGCCTGGATACGAAGTACGTATCGATTCATAATTGGCAACGCCTGCCGTTCGAGCACAGGTTGAAACAGCGTATCGTAACTTTGATACATAAACCGGTCCCGACCGTAATCTGATAGAATCGTCACCATCCACGGCCGCATCATCGGGTCGCGACCCGCTCGTCCTTTACGCTGTAAAAACGCTGCAAGATCCCGAGGTGCCTTATGCTGAATCACTGCACCAACCCGTTTGTCATTAAATCCAACTTCAAGTGACGGCGATGAGACGATCACTTCCGCTTTTACATCGACTCCGGCGTCCTGCGAGCTCGTCCGTCCAATATGAAGTGATTGCTGCAGATCGTGACCGATACTTTCTGGGAAAAACCATGACTGCCCGTGCAACATACGCTGTGCGGCTCCAGCGGTAAAATGGCTCCGCAGCGCGGCGAGCGGTTCACGATCAAGCAGTTTGGCCAGCGTCTTGTTGTTTCTACCTTCCGCGTCAAGCAATGTGTGGAACAACCGATTCGTCACATCGAGGTCGTCTGTAAATACAAACAACTTCGAACCATAAGCGGTCACTTGCTCTTCCGCCAAGGCACTGCCAGGATCGAGCATGCGCCGTAGCAGCATCGACGCCTGAATCGTCGTCGAAAGCAGGGAAGTACCCGCTGCGGGGTCTCCGCGCAGTATGAGATGATACTCTTTCCCCTTCGACTCCATCTTTCCGTTCGCAGCATCAATTTCTGCTACATCGCCGCGTGGCAGTCCGGTCAACTGACTAAAAAAATCGCCGGCATCCCGCAGCGTTGCTGATAGACCGGTCATATGAAGCGGTGGCTTACCCAATGCGTGGTGCCATCTTCGGAGTAATAGCGCTACTTGCGCGCCGTGCGTACCGGTGTATGTGTGAACCTCGTCTAGTAGCACAATGCGAGGCGGACGCTCTGTCCGTAAGCCGATTAACGAGCCGTAATTATGATCGCTAGTATACCGGTTCATCATTTCTGTCGTCGTAAACATAATATCAGGCGGCTGTTTCCGCATCGATGAGCGGGTAAGCGGCATCACGTCACCTTCGATCACCGTATCGCACCCTCGTTTGACGCAGACGAGACGTTCACGGCCGACAGTCAGGTCGTCGCCCGACCAGACGAGCTCTGATTTGCACTCTGGACATTTCAGGAAAGGACAGACGTAGCCGAACGGCCCTTTTTTCCATCTTTCCGAGACTCTTTCCTTCGTATTCGGCGTATCCCCGAATACTACCCCGATCGATATTGGGCGTTCGAGTGGCAGGATCCGGTTCAGTTGTCGCACTTCGATTAGCGTATCCATAAACTGGTCCTTAAGCAGTTCGTTTCGGGGGTACAGTGCGACGGCCTTTATCCAGCGTACAGCGTCAATCCTTGATGCAATCCATGTAAGTGCAGGTAAATAAAACGATAGCGTCTTCCCCGTACCTGTTCCGGCCGTCACGATAAACCCACGAGATCTCTCTTCCCGCAAATCCCGAAACATCCTTATCGTTGCGTCGAATTGAAATTCGGATAGACGAAACTTGTCGCCTTTACCTTCGATGAACGTCTCGAGCGTATCTCGTTCGTACTGCCCGAGAACGTTATCCGCTGCTTGGAGTAGTGACGGCCCGTCGATATACCGTTCGGGATATACACGGGTGCTTTGGTGAAAGCGAAAATCGGAAACAAGCGTCGGTGATGCTTGCCACGATTTTGAAGGAAACCATTGGCGCAACCGCGCCATGAGACGGACGGTTTCGGCCATTCTTGTACGCCACACCTCTTCCCTTCTTAATGGAAGTGCGGCAATCATCCATTCCTCGAGTAAGCCGTTTTTCAATTCCTCGGCGGTCGTATCTTCGACCTGATGGCGGTCAATGAAATCTGCTGCCAACCGATCCAGTTCTTCATCGGTAAACGAACCTTCAACATAGCCCCAAGATAAATATTTGGCCTCGTGCTCTTCGAGTTCATTGAGAAAAAGCTGCTTCCAATCTTTCAAGGCATTCCCTCTTTTCTAAATCCGAATTGTGCAATGGTTCGCAATGCCTTGTTCGTTAAGCCATTCAGCAACTGCCGCGGTCCATAGGCGCATCGGCGCTCCGCTTGAACTGCCCGCCAGTTTAAGGAAATGAAGCACTTCGTCCGGAACGTTGCCTTGTCCGAACTTTTTCCATAAAGCGTGCAATTCGTTCGCACGCTCCTTCAGCAGATTCGTTTCATTAACCGACATCGGCAAACGGGCCGATAACAACTGAATCGCTTGCATATGCTGTTTCATCTTATCGATGTCGCTTTGAAAGCTCGATATTTTCTGAAATATCGCCAACGTCTCTTGTTGAATGAGCGGAAGCGAGTTTTGCACATGCGCCTTCCATACTTCCAGCAAACTTTTATTCACCGTGTCGAAGACGCTTTTCATCGTTCGTTGAAACGACTGGAATTCCTGCGTATCCAATATCCACTCTGGCTTTTCCTTAAATAAATCCATCTTGATGCCCACCATTACCGCAGCCGGGCCAATCGTGCTGCTCAAATTCGGGCAATCGATGCCCGCCTCCTTCATCGCCATGTAACTGTCGCAAACACCGGCAAGCGCAGTAACGATCTCTTGTAGCATCGATTGACGGGAACGAAACAACTTCAGCAAATCTTTTTCCGACTCTAACCTTTTCGCCGTGTTCACGAACTCGATAAATCGTGATGCTTTAATCGCCAGCATGGGAGCCCTCCCCTCGGATGGAAGCCAACCCTTTCGCAATGAGACCGAGTTGACCTTCAATTTCGTTTTTCACCTGTTCGAGCTCTTTAATAGCCTCGGTAGCCTGCAAATCTCTTAAATCCGCTTCGATCTTCCTGGTCGATTGATCGAGGAACGAATCCAGAACACCGACGCTCTTCTCAACTTCCGCAATATGGCCTGTAGGAAGCCGCCCGAGTTCTACAGCCGCTTCCAGCTGTTTTTTGCCCGCGAGCCCTTGTATGCTCTTGACCAGCGTCTTGATCGGGCGGCTCTCAAGGCTGGTGACGGCTGCCTTAATTTTCGCCTCGTCCTCGCGAAGCGAAGCGGAAGTTATCGCGCATTGATAAGCTTTCTTGACCAGTTGTGCCGCCTCTTTGGCATCAAGCCTATCCCCGAGAGCCTGTTTCATGCGTTCAGCCCAATCCGTTTTGTCGCTCTGTTCCGCTTCGACAGCCTTCACCGCTTCTTTGTGCAGCAACTCCGCACATCTGACCAATTTATCAAACGTGCTCACTTTATCTTCCGGCGGCGGAGTTAACTGATCCAAGCGGAGAATGGTTAACTGTTCCATAGCTTGGGAGGCATCGATTAATCGGATCCGACTACCGCCGCCCCCTTTCATTATCGCCAACCGGGACGTCGCAATTTTCATGATTTCTTCCCTATGCTGTACGAGAAATCCGAACAATTTCTCCCACTCGCTAGCGCGTTTTCCGCCTTTTTCGGCAATTGGGCTAAACAATGCCGTCGTTAGCGATTCCGGAGAACCATCTTCAACCAGTCCGCCCATCACCGCTGTGACGGCAAGCACTTCAATGGCGGAAGGCAGCGGATTCCAAGCGCCGTCCGCCAACGGGATGTTACGCAGTTGTTCGAGAACAGAAATGCTCCACTTCTCGAGATACCGGGCGGCAAATCTCATAAACCGAGGGCCTTGCCGGAATTCCCAATGTTTATAATAATTGAAATAAATCAGTCCTTGCAGCGCAAGCGCCGTATCTTTCCATTGGCTCTCCCGCTCGGGAAGCGTGAGTTGAATCGGTCCTGTGCTTTGCTGGGTCGATTGCGAGACGAAATTGATGTTTGTTTTTTTCCATAGCCCCGAATCTATAAACCATCTCAAGTTCAACCGCTCGCTATCCCACTGGATATAATCGTTCAAGGCGTCGAACAATATGTTACGCAGATCCTGGGTATGATTTTGACTGATCATGCCCTCGTTCACCCAAACGTCGATGACTCGCAACAACTGCTCGACATTAGTCGGTAACTGTTCGACCTGCGGTACCGACTTTACCGGCGGCTTCGGCGGGTCAGCAGAGTTTGTATCCGTACCTGTTTCGGTACGCTCGCCCGCCTCTGCCCCTACGCTCGTACCCGTACCACTTCCTGCATCTGCATCGCTAACCGTACTTTTTCCCGCTCCGCCCCCCTTCGGGTCGGCAACTCGCGCATTCAGCGGCAGCAACTGAAAGCTTTCGTGCACGAACGGGTGCAGATCGACGACCTCATATTCATCAGTCCACATTTCGATAAGCGCATTACGGCGGTCGCTGTCAACTGGGTCTCTTCGATCAATTTCATTTTTCGCCATCGTCGTCAATCGGTTGGCCGTTTTTCCACCGAAGTGCTCAAACAAAGCAGGCGACGGGAACTGGCCTTCCCGAATCGAATCTGAATAATTTTCTGTTATATGCCGAAGCACTTTACTGATCATCAAGCGGGGATTAAAATTATCCTCTTTCGTGCTCCGGTTATACATTGTACGAATAGCCGTCCTGTTAAACGGGTAAAGCCCGATCCCGTCCACCTGCCCGAACGCCTCGTGACATTGGTGCATGAAAGGACACTCGAGTTCAGCGCAAGCCGATCGCAGTGGTTTACCCGCCTCTTCCTCGGCAAACCATTGACGGATCCGGTCTTCCGGCATGCGGATTGCATTCAAATATTTGGCTGCGAACCGTTCCATTTCCTCCGCAGGCACGAGCTCCTCGCCTACGTCTAGCGTCACGCGAAAGTCAATACGGGTGAGTACGGTATCCTCGAATCGCTTGAAATAACCGGTAGTACATCCGAGAGCGACGCGCATATCGCAAAGCCGTTCGCCGCCGGTATCGTCCGCAGGCTTGTAAATAAGCGCGTCCAGCAACTGATAATCAATACCTTGCAGAACGGTAAAGTCTTCGATCAACAGCACCAGTTCGATCCCTTTGCGAGCGAGCGCGGTGCGTACTTGGTTCATCAACTTGACCAAATCCGTGCTGGACAAGCTCAGCATGGCTGAAATCGCCTGATCGAGATTGCGGTTGATCCAATCGACCGCCATCTGCTGCAGTTCATAATCGCCCACAAGGTCCGAATAGATAGAGATGGTATCCTGGCTCGCCCGATCGATAAATGTCAGATTAAGCGGCAAATCTTCGACGGAAAATTCTCTTCGTTCATTTAACCGTCCGCCGTTCCCGCCGACGATGTGCTCCGCTAACTGATGGATTACGCCGCCTTCCTTGAACCATACTTGAAAAAGCGCTGGATCCCGGAACAAATGTGGCAAATTTTCCATCAAGTGAATCTCGTAATCGTTCAAACGCTCCACGGAATGATTGCCGTTAGGTCCGATTGCGAGCGTTATGTTGTTGTGAAGCATCTCTTTCGCCTGGGAAAATGACACGTTCCCCACGGAATGCCGGACCCGCTGTCGGAATTCTTCGAATACCGGTTCCTCAAGCCCTTCGAGCATCATCAGAATTATTTCTTTCAGATTCGTCAACCTCGGAATTAGCAGCACTTTCCGGCCTGTCTTGTCAATTCGGGCATCCAACCAGCGAACCAAATGCGACTTCCCTGTCCCCGATTCCCCCAAAATTGGCACAAAAATATGTTCCTTCTTCATCATAAAATCGCGCAGAAAGGCCGCTTCGTCGTAAGGGGTTCCTCGCTCCTGCACTTTCATACCGGCCGTTTGTTTATACATCCGGATCGGATGGTGCGTTGCCAAAAACATATGCCGCTGAACATGCAACGCATCCGTATCCATCACTTTGTGGATCTGTTCTGTTTGCCAGCAAACTTGCGGGATCAACGGTCCTCCTCCTCTCCAAGCCAAGTGATTTCCGAATAACGGTATGTATCTTGATGCTCCGTAAACAAATAGACGTCGGCGTCCGACTTCTTTTGCAGACGGACCGCATTCTCCTCATGGAGACGTAGCCAGGCGAAAGAAGTCACCTGTGATAAGTGACCTTCTTTCAGCGTTTCCGCTCCGAATTGCTGCCTCATCCATTCGCGGTATCGCCCTAACTCAAATACAGGACAAAGGTCGGACAGTCGCTTGACGACCGTATCCACATTGTGCGTACGCTTGTCATGGAACAACCGGGGCAAATAATGCCGGATCGCACGCGTCGGATCAGGGATTAACAGTTTCTGCAAGCGGGAAGCGAGGCCGAAGTAAAGAATCCAATCTTCAAACTGACCATACCGCACATCGCTCGTACAATCCATTTTCGTCTTCAGTTGCCGAAACAGGGCCTCCTCCACAGCTTTCCAGTTACCTGGAGCCTTGTATGGATTTTGCGACATATACCAGGCAATCATTTTCGCCAAATCTTCATTGACGTTGTTCTCCCTATCAGCCAGAGAGAGCGCGAGTTCCCTGATCGTATGCGGCAATGCCGCATCCACGCGTTCGCCGTCGAGCAACTCGGGCTGCAGACCGCCGGCAACCGACAACGCCCCATCCTTTCCCGGGACAAGAAGACCGAGGGAAACCAATTCGGGTATGGTGGCGCCGACGAAGTCTGTTTCATTGCTATCCGTAGCGGCGAAAGCCTGGGGCATAATGAGACGTCTCAGCGAGTCCGCACCGATACGGTGGTCGGCCGTTTGAAGCGTCATCCTGTATATCGCATAAACTCGGCTCGGCGAAGCCTGAGCATTTTTCAACAAACTCATAAACCGACCTCCTGTCTGAATGCTTCGTAGCGATACGAGCGTATGCCGAGCGTATCGCTTAGAACGCGGCCCGGGCGCGTCGGATGCTCCATCACATCAGGGATTATGAATATAACGGGATATTCCTGCGCCGCGGATGTATCCATCCAGCGGAATACGATGCTGTCATCCTCCTTATTTTCGTGGATGACAAGCGTCGGGATTTTCCACTTTAACCTTGCGAGCCGGGCGAATTCCCGGATTTCGCTTGTGAAGAGCATGTACCGCCGGGACAAGATGTCATCTTCCTGTATCCACTGCAGCCATCGTTCCGGTGCTGCCACATGGGCAATGCCCTGGTTGGCAAACCAGCGGATCGTACGCAGCATCGCCTGCTTCTCTCTCATCGGAACCGTATTCGAGCCGGCGATACAGGGGTCGCGGAATAGCACCAACTGGTTGCGGACTGAATCCAGATAGCGTCTCATTAACTCCGTGATCTTATCTTCAGGGGGCCATTGCAGCGGGTATGAAGTTAAAGCCGGCAAACCCGGCTTCCGGTCGGCTTTCCTGCACGCGGGACAACCGCCGCATGCCGCCGCTACAAAAACTTCGCGCCGGGGGGACTCCTGGCCTTCACGACCGGGTATCGAATATATCTCTTTGAATAGCGCCGCCACACATTCTTCACCGGCTAGCAGACGTTCCATCAACTCGAACTCGCTGCGGTTCGAACGTTTGCTCACTTTACGGAACTGCTCCACTTCTTCCCAGAAGGCATCTTCTCTGTGATCGTGCCGGAGCATGCGTACGATCCTCCAGTTTTCGTCTGCCGAATCCTTCCCGAATTGCTGTGATTCCCCAACCTCTTCCCAGTCGAATTCAAGAACGCCCATGCGCGACAACATCGTTAATGTACGCAGATGCCACTGTTCGTTGTAATCGTTTCGGCTGTCGATCCGATCCGGTTCCGTACCTGGCGATATCGTTACCGGCAAACGCAGCATATCCAACTCCCCGGACATGGCCCGGCGGTTTGCAAACATCCGTAGCCAGCGCGGACGCCCTTTCTCCACACCGATTAACATCGGCGCGTTCATCTTTCGTGCGAGCTCTCTGTCGTCGTAATCGTAAAGCATAAGCGATATGCACGCCCTGCCGTCCCGACCACCGCGACCCACTTCCTGGTAAAATCGGTCGATCCCCTCAGGAACGCATGCATGGATGACGGCCCGTACCTCCGCTTGGTCGACGCCAAGCCCGAATGCAGATGTCGCGACTACGATATCAATACGGCGGTGCTGCCAGTCATCGATGATCGTTTCGCGTTCGTCCTGTTTCGTATCGCCGTGGAACGCGCAAATCCGTTTGTACCCGGCATCCCGTAACTCGGCGCATAAGCCGATGGCGTGCTTTACTTCGGTCGTATAGACGATCAAGGGGCGGGGCAAATGGTGAACGGCATCCAGCAGTCGTCTTGTTTTCTCCGACGCACTCGCGCATTTCGTGATCCAATAAGCCGGTTCCGGCCTAAGCGACACAGCCGAAAATGCCTCAAACTGGCCTGGTCCACCGAAGAGCGTCTCCAACGTATCGAGGCACGATTCGGTCACCGTAGCCGACAACAGAATTGTTCGGAATGGTACCATCGCTTTCCGTAGCATCATCCTCCGCCAACCGGCCAGTTCCTGGAACGCGGGGCGGAAACTTTCTCCCCAGCCGTCCACCGTGTGGGCCTCGTCGATCACCAGCATTTTAAAATACCCACGCTGCGCCGCCAATTGAAGTGGAAAATTCAATGACTGCAGCACACTTTCCGGCGATGTAAACACGATTCGCTGCGTGCCATCCACAATTTTGGCTCGAATCGCCTCATTCTCCGCATGTCGCGTAGCGCTGGAGAAATACGCCGTAGGCTGATCCACTAGCGGCATGAGGGCCCGTTCCTGATCAAGCGCCAACGCTACGGTTGGCACGACAACAACGGTGACCCCTTCTTGCTTTGACAGCATAAGAGCAGGTAGTTGACCACATAAGCTTTTTCCTGCGCCAGTAGGGAGATTGACGAGCATCGTTGCGTCTTCCGGTGCCGTCAAGATTGTCCTCATCGCGTCTCGCTGCGGGCCGCATCGGTAAACCCGTTTGCCTGCCTCGGACAAAAACGGATCACCCTGCACTTCTTTCAGATGGGTTCGCGGCATAAGGCCGAAGAGTTGCCGATCTGGTTCCTCCCCAGCGGAATGAGGCAACCAGGATGGTGCCCATCGCTCCGCGTATAAGAGATAGGCTTCTTCACTCTCTTCCAGTACGATAACCCCGGCGTCACGATATAGTTCCGGCGTCGGCCAATGCGGCTTACGGGGCACTCGAAGCACAATCCGCTGACCACTGTTCCTCTCCGATTCCGTGCGAAGTATGCCCCGGACGAGCGCCGCCAAATCACTTCCTGTCGCCCCACTTCTAACCGCCAAAGCGAACCGGAGGAAATACTGATTTTGAATTTCGGGAATATCGCCCCCGTCCTGCTCCAACCAGCGTTTTAATTCATCCCATTCGTTCAAATGCGCCCCCTCCTTTTCGCTTCTGCTTTCCCAGTTGTTTGGCCGATAGCACGATTAATCCAGCCGTGTCCAAATAGACGTTTGGGTGCTCGATCCCCTTCAGCACAGCGGCATAAAACGTGTCGTCGAACGTTTCCTGCTTTCCCCATCTGCATTCGTAACTGTTACGCAGTTCCATTTGTGTTTTCATATATTGTATATGCGATCGGGCGCGCTCCGCATTGGCCGCGCACAATTGTTGAAAGGAGAGTTCGGCATATAAGTGCTCCCGTGATTTTTCCCCAGATTGCATACAAATCTTCTGCCATACTTTAGAGGAAAATAGTTCCCGGATCACGCCGAGACGCTCTTTAATGATGTTCGTATCGTTGCCGCCGTCGTCGACGTCCAAATAAGGCGCCGTCAGAAGTTCGGAATAAGCCGGATCCGCGGCCTCTCCGCGGTAGTCGAGATGTACCGACACGTAAGCCGGCTCGAAAAACTTGTCCAGTAGCCTCCGGTATGATTTCAGTTTATGCCCCTCGCCGCGGGATACAAGCAACCGTTTCAGCGGCTCCGTATCGCCTTCCACGATATAATGAAGGCAAAATCCTAACCAATCATGACGATCTTTGTCCCAATCCGGTACTCTTCGCCAGATCGCATACGTTTGCCCCCGGTCGTCCCAGCGCAAATAATCGCTCAGCGTGTCAAAGAATGGTTCGCCGATTCGGAACATCTTGCTCTTCTTGAGTTGAACGGATTGTGCCCGATCATAACAACCCGGGTTTTCCATTTGCATGTGCAAGACTTGAAGATTCGCCGTCGGAACGAGTGTCCGAGCAGTCGCCTTGTAGAGAAATTGGCCGTTGCATTCCCCTCCCCTCTTTTCGAAGTTCAAGGCTTCACAAATCCACGGTTCCATGGATGTCTGAATTTTCTTTGGATGGCTTTCGTACCGGATCAGTTGATCGAAGAACGACGACGCCTGACTTTCTCTGGCATCGATTTCGTCAATGATTTGTTGCTCGGCAATTTTTATTTTTTCCTGCCGGATTGTCTCCCCGAGTTCCATGGCGGCTGATTCAAGTCCATGCAAACCGTTGATATATAAATTCCGCAAAATAAGCGGAATATGCTTGTCAACGAAAAACTGCAGAGAAGAAATCGAGGTGCGATAAATATCCAACCCGTTCTTCATCAAAAGATGCCATTCATATTGGAAGTTTACCGTCGCGTCGGGCCCCGTCATGACGGTCATCCGGAACGGTTTATCCCGTCCTAGCCGATCTAATCGGCCGATACGCTGCTCCAACCGGTTGGGTGATTGCGGCAGATCGTAATGAATCATGTGATCGGTAAATTGAAAATTGCGCCCGACTTCCCCAGTGCTATCACACACCAGTACAAGGAAGTCTTGATTGTTCCGGAAAGCCTCCGCCACCGACTCGATCTGTTCCCTGTCGAGACCTGCGTGGTAGGCGCCGACCACCTCATTCCCGAGCCTATCGGCGAGAAAATCGGCGAGATCTGCACATACCCGGGCGAATTGCGTGAAGACAATGATTTTTTGCGGCGATTCGTGGTTTCTGCGTGCTTTTTCCTGAATATCTTTTACAATACCAAGAAGTAATTTCGGCTTATCCCCGTCTTCGCTCGGGTATTTGAACACATTCAGCATGCGGTTCAGCAATTCCCACTCCCCTGGGAAATGCGGTGAATCCGTCAATAACCCGAGCTTATCGTGCGAATAAACGTCCTCGAGTCCTCGTACCGCTTTCTCCGTGAGACGCGTCTTGACAACGTCGCGGAATATAATTTCATCGCATCCCGCCGCTTCAAGAAGAAGAAGCCAGATATGAAATAGCGCCGATTCGGTTGCACGCTCGTCATTCCACAAATCCCTTTCTGATGCCCACGCTTCGTACCTATATTCATCCAGCAATTGATGCAGCAATTCCGTCCGCTCGTCGAGATCGAACTGCTCCATAACTGGATGTTCGCCCCGGTTGTGCCTGAGCAGATCCCCTACGTTCTCTCGACGGTTTCTTAACATGCGGCGGTGCAAACGGTAAGTTTCGGAGATATGCACCCGGATGCGTCGGATAAGTTCGCGCCTCTCCTCTTCTCCGAACCGGTCCAAGCCTTGCTCCAATTGCAGCAGCATCCCTTCCAACAACGTGTCTTGTTCGAACAAATTCCGCAGATTCGCGATGCCTCTCTTTAGCAAGAAAGGTTTGGTATCTTCCCGGAATGAGAGCAAACTTTTTCCCACATCCTGACGGAAGGTTACTTTGCGTCGGAAAAGATCCAACTTGTCTAGTTTATAATTATCCGGATCAAGGAGGTGCAGCATTGACAAGAACTCGTTTTCGTTGTTGAGCACAGGCGTCGCTGACAGCAACAAAAGTGCATACGCCTGGTGACAAATCGTTTTTATCCGTTCGTATTTTTGTTTGGCACCCGGTTCCGTGGTAAATGCCAACTTGGCGACTTCATGCGCTTCGTCGATAATGACGATATCCGGGTTCTCATCGTGGCCGAAGTCAAACGTTTCCACGGCCGCGAATCGGACGCGGCCTGGGAACTGGTCGACCTGGCAGCGATACGTCAACTCGCCTTCCCACTGTGCGAGCAGAAATGCTGGTACAAGCACGAGCGCTTTCCGATCGGCCTCATCAAGTAACATTTGCCTGAGGATAACGCCGGCCTCGATCGTCTTTCCGAGTCCTACTTCGTCGGCGAGCAAATAACGCGGCACCGGATCCTCAAGTACCCGCCGTACGACTTCAACCTGGTGGGCCATCAGCGCAATATTGGAGGAGATGAGTCCCGTCAAGCCTTTGGCCGCAGCCCGCTGTTCCATGAGTGATTTCATAAAGATGGCACGCCTGGCGTGAAAAAAGGCAGTTTCTTGTCCTAATATGGAAATAACCTCCGTCGGGTTGGGCAGGGAGTCCTCGCACCGGACGTATATATCTTTTTGGGGGATGTATTTCGAATACTGATCTGGGAAATCAACCTCATATTCCTGATCGACCATCCGGAGCGCCCTTCCCATCACCCAACATTCTTGTTCGGCAACGTAATAATAACACCGGGTTTGATGTCCGAGCACGACACCTTTGATATCCGTTGCGGGGCAAGTTAACGTTTCCTGCTTATGTATAGAGTGAAAATAAGTGACTTGCGCAATTTTTTTATCCGGAGATAGGGAGGTCAATTTGCCTATCCCTCTCGAGTTGGTTGACACCTTTACAAACGAACCTACATATATTCTGGGCATAAAGATTCCCCCAATTTTGAATAGATCAAAATCCCCATATTATGCATCATAGGTAGATGGCTACCCGAAAAAAAAACTCTACAGTGAAATTGTAGAGTTTATGGTCATACCTTATTCAATTCGATAATTGCGATAAACATCGTCTAGTTAAATCTAGTATAAAGGTATCAAATTTGTCGAATAAGGTCAACAAAATTTTCCTATTGCATTTTGAAAGCCTAGGCTCGAATTTAGCACTTGCTGAATCGAGATCCCTTCAGTTATTCCTTTATTTACCCCACAAGTAAAAAAGAGCCATCCTAAAGATGACTCACTCGCATTTTACATTTACCTTATCTTTCCTTACCAGCCACCAATTTAATATCAACTGCCTCAAAAACTTTTGGAAATCTTATCTTCATTTCTTCAATTAATTTTTTCCATTGAATATTTGGAAGGCTACTACTACCACCCTCCAACAACTGAATTAATTGTCTCCTTATGGATGGCCGAAGTTCAGCGCAATTATTAATGCGGGATATAGCCACCTGTACTCCTAAGTCATCATACCATCCCATATCTTCGTATATTCTAGATACAATATCCAATATTTCTGCAGTTTTTTTGTCCAACTGCATTATTTCGGACTTAATTTTGTGAAAATCAATTGTTTCCCATGCATGTAATTGAAATATGAAATTTTCATCTGGACAACTTCCACCCAATAACATTTTGCCGATTGTATAAACCTCATCCCATTGTTTCCGTACAATCCTTACATTCGCTGAGCAAGTTGTTGATTTAAGAATTTCTTTAACAACGCCTCGTGGCGTCACTGTTAAACATTGATTCCATCGATTCATAGCACCAGTTAATTGAATATATAGATATTCACTTTCCTCACTATGTATCCATGATACAGTAGTTTCTGTAGTTAAGTTAGGCCTGGTATCCTCAATATCCGATACTAATATTATCATCTGGTTTTTTAAATCATTGATATTATTTAACCAACCTGATATGATCTTATGATTCTCTTGGGCTACTTGAAATTGTTGATAGATACCTGCTTGTTCCAACTGTTTATTTAATTGATAGTACGACATGAAATCAGCAAATTCTAATGTTTGTTTTCCCCTTAACATGTCCAATGTGTTAGCATGATGATTATATGCTCCATCTTCAGTTGTTTTTAGATAAAGAGATAGTTCTGTACTTTCCTTCAATATATCTCTTAGGGCAACCGACAATGCTGCCTTATATGATTTAAATTCTTCTTTAAGCTTAAATAAAAAAGTATAGAGTGATAAGTGTGGGCCAATCTGATATTGCTCCAGAGTCTTGCCATGTTTTAGCCCGTCTAGCCATATCTCAAAATCCAGACGCTTGATAGTCATTAATGGATCAATCATGTTGTCTCGCAGTAAAAACCAATCAAGATATAACTGTTCCGCGATCTCTTGTAACTCGTTTGAGAATGGGGAAAATTTTATTCTTGTCCAACTGCCTTCACTTATTTTACACCATTCATTTGCCCAGATCTTCAACATGCAAGAGAATTCGGACAATGTTAGTCCTAGTTCACACTCCAATTTATTTTCCCAATCCTTATGTAATAAGTCACATTGATAAACCCAGTACGCTGTGTCCCACTCTCCTGAAATCTTCTGAAATTTCTTTGCTCGCTCAGACGGTTTAAATTGTTGGAAATTAGATATCTCAAGAGCCGCAAAACCTCTTCTAACAGAAACACTTGAATCTTTTGCCTTTCCTACCGGTTCGAAACTTATGGGGTATTTATAGCCTCTATAAACTTCTCTCTTTTGAATGATTGAGTTCGTCCTTGGAGTAAATGGTCTTAATAGATTCGTCGCTTTTGTTACATCGTTGATCAGACTAGCTACCCCAGCCCGGACTGGTTCCAACAATTCAATATTAATTTTTTTTCCTTCTACCCAATCACGAACAACGAGTTGATCCACCGTTACCGTTTGAATTAGTTCCTTAGTTTTTTCATAATCTACATCAGCTGCAGCCGTCGCTCCAAGGGATTGCAATCGAATGGTTTGATCAGGTAGTTGATAACCGAATTTTTTTAACAAAGCACGTGGTAATACAATTGAATCTTCTTTTTCTGTTACCATCCATTCAGCCACTGTCTTTAGGAATATATCACCATTCTCTGCAAAAGTTTCTCTTTCAATATATGGTAGAACCCTTTGAAGCCTATTTCGGTCCCCTATATGAAAAAAACGTATAATCTCTTTTGTGTAAAGGATCATATACCGTAATTTCCCTTTCCCAATGGGGATACCATCATAAACTCTTCTAATCATAGCGCCGTTGAAAGGAAGTAATACAATATCTGTTTCTTCAACTACTTCTTTATTCGTGACCACTAAATTTTTACAGTCCTTCGCATGTGGGCACTTATTAGAACAACTGAAGCCTTGGCTAGCCTTAAGTTGCTGCATATATTTTGTCATATAAGAAACAGATTGATTTCGATCTAAGTTAAAAAATGCTTTCCCTGTTTCATCTGAAAGCCATAGTTTCTTTACTCGATCATCAATAGTATCAAGGGTTTGGATTCTCGTAGTAAGATCACTCCCCCTGTTTGAATCGAGTAGCGACCCCGGCGTTAAACCTATAACTACATCCCAGTTACCTTCTTCTAAAGTTATTAATTGATCTAATAAATCATTAGCATATATGTTAACCGATTGAACAAGATCATCTATCAATAAAAGCGGGCGAACATTTCTCGTAACTAACTCCTTTGATAGATGTTTAAACAGCGAACCCATATCCCAGCCTTCAAATAAGAAATGGTCTAGTTTTCGTGCCAATGCTTGTCTTATGGTTTCATAATCAAGTGGTAAATGAATTGTTGTATTTACTACTAACTCTTGAAACTGCTCTGGGTAAAGAACTTCTAATGGCTTTGTTATTTTTCCACTCTCAACCTGTTTCGTGAATTGCATTATATTCTTCTCAATTTGATGTCTTAATAGTAGAGCTATAGGTACAATCTCTTCATCTGACTCTAAAATATCTGCCAGAGTTGACCACACCATCTGATTAATTAAGGTAACGGGTTTCTTTTTAATTAACTCCCATTGACTTTCATCAATACGTATCCCCATTGGTATTTTAAATGTTTCGTAACATTTCTTTACTAATACCTGAGGATTCAATTCACTTCTAGAAATGCGTACAACGGGACGTTCGCCCACCTTATTAATCCATTGATCTCTAACCCAACATAATAATTCTGATTTACCAGAACCTGTAGATCCAAATATTAGATATACTCTATTACCATTGGTATCAATAGTTGATAACTCGTCCAGGAACTCCGATTCGGTTACTTCTGCAGTTAAATAATTTCCTTGGTATCTATGTAGAACTTGTGGGAAATGCGTCTCCCGGAAGTACTCTGGTGAATATGAATACCTTTCGTCAGCTGTTCCTACTAGCAGTTTAAGAGATTCTTTATTTAGGCAAGGAATCATTATTTTCACCCTCTCCAATTTTTATCCAATTCCACTCAAATTTAGGTCCGTAAGATTTAAAGGGTAGATCTTGTTTATGACTTATGTCCAAATATTTCGATTCACTTAATGCTCCTAATCCAAATAACAAACCATTATAAACTTTGCCGTCCGATGTAATACAAGGTAATATAGGGTCAATGTACCTCTCACAGAATGGATGAAGGGCTCCCTCCCAAGGTCCAACCTCCCTTATAATCTCCTTGATCAAATCCAGTTGTGGTAGCGCATAAAAACCCGAATAGACGCGCCTACCTACTCCTAGGAATTCCATTACACGTTTCCAAGCATTTATTTTTTCATGCCCAACCATTGTTTTATTGAAACCAGTGTTGGCATGATAATGTATGTTGACGAGAAACATACGATTCGGTTTTACAAATAAATGATCAAATAAGTTTGTGTAAACATAGTTCAGCGAATCTTCAGTAGTTTGTCCCGCTATTTCTTTAAACTTTTTCAAAACCTGCAATGTACTCCATACTGGTATTAATGAAAAGAACTTTTGATCTCTTTGCTCAACGAACTCTATGTCTTTTAGAAACACTAAGACACCCTCAATTAATGAAGAGATATCGCCCTCTTCTTTATACTGCATTAAAGTCCGTAACTCATGTAAACTCCGTGCTTCACCTCTGCTTATGCACTCAAATATTGTACGTATTTCAGGACCGTAGCACATTTGAAATAGCATATTAAACCACCTCATCTCTCTTCTTTTCTTCTTTCATTCTGTCCAGTGTTTTTATTAAGTGATAATAGTTATGTATGGATCTTAACCTCATATATTGCCGCGGCGAAGGAATAAACAAATCATATGGATTCTCTTTACAAACTGGGCACTCACAATCTAATGGTTCTCCAAGACGTTCAGATTGTGGCTTGGCACGCGAGGCACTTAAAATATATGTCCTAAACGGGTTGCTATAAAACACCTGATAATAAGCTGCTGCCATCGTTGGTCGGGTAGAGTCAAAAGAAGAAATCCCTAATCTCACCATACTTTCCATCTGAGGAAGTCCTGTCACACCAAATACGTGAAGATTTTCTGCGCCAACTGCCTCTATTGCATATTTTATAAATTTTATTTGCTGAGTTTGATTTTTTGAAAGTAATGATCCTATACCGAAAAAAGTATATCCCATCTTTTTTAACTCATAAGCGGAATACTGAATGCTTGCTTTGTCAAAACCTTGAATTACCCCCATTACAGAAACATTCCCAGATAATCTTACGTTTGATATGACTTTTAAATATTCGTAGGCGTTATATAAAGTTCTTTCCATAGCAAAATATTGATCAGATAATGTTGATCTATTAAACATAGGTTCATCAAAATGTACTAGCTTTATTGGACTTGAGATTGGACATTCATCTATTATTGCCTGTTGAATTTCAAATACATGCTTTAGTGAAGGTCTTTGTTGTTGCTTAACATAGAATACAGACCCACAATCAATAATTAATTTATTCGGCTTGTTATTAAACCTTTTTAGCGTTCCTTTGTTATCTTGCAGTGCACTAACAAGTGTAGGACAGTCTGAAAAGTAATCTGAATACAAAGCATCACTATGGGACCATCCAATATAAAACTGCAATCTCCTCACCCTTTCTTACGTGATTTTACGTGATTTTCTTTATGATACCATATTTTGTTTTATTGAACTACTCTTTTATAATAAAAAAAATAAGAGAGTCATCGACGACTCTCTTACTAGTTTATCCATAATTTACATATTACAATCAATAGCTTTAGATCATTCAATAAACTGTCTCCACACCGAATAAATCTCTAATCTTTGGGCTATTGTAAAATTTATTTTGGATTTCCCTTTTAAGTATATTAGCCACAATGGATTAGAACGATCAAAGAAATTACCTTGCCAGGAATCAGCAGAATAAGTTTTATTCAAGTCAGGTACATTGATTCTGTTTGGATCAGACATCCATTTTTCATAAAAATATTTAATGTACAATTCCCATGCGAAATATTGGTCACCAATGAATTCTTCCTTATATTTTATACGTGCGGCAACCGGAAGATAACCTAGGTGGGGATAGGTATCCATCAATATATTAATGTATTTTATTAAACCTTCAGACAATTTACCCCATTCATTATTTGGTATCGGTTGATTAAATGTACGATTTATAATCTCTCTCAGAAAATGTTTTTTTAGTATTTTTGTGGATTTTTTACTTGTATTAAGATTTTCATCGATTATTTTCGCAAAAGGGGTTATAGATAATAGAACTTGTTCAATATAAAGTGGCAAGTAATTGGTCTGTTCGATAAATAAGACTATATATTGATCATCACCTTTAACATTGGGAATAGGAGTCATTAACTGAGGCTCAGTAAACTCATATACTTCTTCGATACATTCATACACTTTAGAAAAACAAATAACGATAGTTTCCGGTATGGTTGTATTACTGACATTAACTAGATTCCAACTTTTCACTTCGTTTACCGTGAAAACTCCGTATAGTACATTACTCTTGTCTCGATATAGCCTTGTAAGTTCAGATAAAACTAACATAAATACCCCCAATTTACGCAACTAAACCCCAGGACAAGAAACTGGGGCACTCGCTACTATTATACGGTTAATCAGTTATGCATAAATTTGTTCCTCAACTTCATAACTTGCGAGTAATAAGACAACGTGTTATGAAAGCCTCTGCGACGGTTTCTATTATTGCCGCGGAATACGATTACATCAATCCCTATTTCTTTACATATCCTGCAATCACATTTTTCCCAAGGTCTTTCTTCTAATACTTCACGATACATTTGTTCGTGGACTTCCCTTTTCTCGCCCAATAATTCATCATATTTTAGAATAGCTTCTAGCGCTTCTTCTAATTCTATTTTCTTATCACTAAATCCTCTCAGAGCTTTTAGTGCCTTTTGTTCAAGCTCTTTATACTGTAGAAACTCTCCCTTGCCTTCAAGTAGCATTTTCTTGATTCGACCCGCAGTTTCTTTAGCCTCTGGAATTCGGATTGCAGTAAAGTGTTGCCCCTCCGCAGTATGATAGTTATGACCGGAACCTAGCCATGCCCTCCTAAGTGGGGAAGCTGAGTCGAAAGAAGTAACACCGAGTTTATGGAAGGCATACATAGTCCTCATATCACGTGCAACACCGAATAAGTGAAGCCTAAAGTCTTTGTCTGGTATTATAGGAGATATCTCTTTTAATATTTCGTAAATTTTCTCAGATTGCTCTCTTGCAAGTCCACCTAAGGCAACCCTCTTGTAACCTAAACTAATTAAATACTGTACTGCTTCACGGAAGGAATCGGGGTTCCATCCTTGAGCAATCCCAATTGGTTTAAAAGTACATTCTAACTCCTTGTGTTTGGTAATAAATTCTTTTGCCATTCTCAAAGTCAAATCGTACCGTTTTTTCTTAACCTCTTCATCTGCCTGAAAAGGACCGACTATAAGGTGATCGACCGAGACACCATAATCAAACTTATATTCTTCATAATAGCGAAGAATCTCCTCAGTAGTGTAGGGTGGTTCATCAGCAGTTATATAACTAAAGGCCCCGCAGTCTCCCATAATAGGATAGTCATCCGGTAACTTCAGGAATTTTCTTATTCCATGTTGTTTAATTAACTTTCTCTTTTGTTGAGTGGCTGCATCTATATTAACTTTTGAAATCAGTATTCCGTCGTATTGCGGTACCCCATAAATTTCATGTGCGTATACATCATTTACAAGTGGATTCCTAAATTTATCTGAAAAGTCTAAGAGGAAATCATAATTTGGATCTACTCGGTCATCATTTTCGGGCATAAAGTATTTTAACTCAGTCCTATAGTTTTTTGCAATCAAATCATCTGGAACTGGGAATAGTTCGCTATAAAATTTCAAAAGTGGTACTTCTCCTGCAACATCTTCAAATAGTTCCAGCTGCATATCCGCTTCTTGATAAGGCTTTAGAATTATTTCCCTTACACTTTCAGGTACATTGAATACCCTATCCCACAGTTGTTCGTCAGACATAATTTTTTTTAATAATCGGGAAAATAGAAATCCTTTTATTCCTATTAAGCCACATCTAAATTTCTTGGCTTCTTGTTCCCCTATTGCCATAAGATAATAGTTTTCTTCAACTAATATTTTTGATTTACTAGATTCCCCCGCAAAGAAAATAAATCTTTGATCAGATTTTATTTCTAGAGGCCATTCTACAGATTGTAAATATTTATCTCCTAACAAGAAAAAAACTAAATCGAACTTTTTAATTCTATTACTTAACTTTTCAGTTATCCCTTGTCTTTTAGACCACCGCTTAATACTTGTTGCATCCATTGTATTAAAGGTGACTTCATATGGGACAATGCAATCATTCTCATTGATTAAGCCGTAACCAGCAGATATAATATCAAGTTCAATTTGTCCACCTGCCTGTCGGTATTTTTGTATCCCATCCAATAAAAATAAATGCTGCTTACCTGTATACATTTCAACCGCTTTCGCTCGATACTGACTTAATTCTTCTTCTCTTTTTTTGAATCTACCAATATCTTCAAAGTCTTCTAAAATTAATTGATTCTCTGGTTTATGTAACTTCTCCCCTGTACACGAAGTAACAACAAGAATGCGTTTTTTCATTGGTCTAATCACCTTTTTGTAATTGTAATCACTAGAAAAATACTAACATAGTTTTCAAATTCATCATACTCGAAATTATTAGTAATAAAAAAAGGGCCGCATGGCCCATGAAAATATTCAATTATGCAGTGTGTTACCAAGTCTTCCCCAGATAATGCGGATTATAACCGCCGCAAATAACTGAATAACAGTTTTTACGATAATTTGTCCCAATACAGCATAGGCGACAGCATCCCAAGGAAGAATGTTTGCTCCTAGAGGTGATAAACCAACTATAACAAAGATAACACTATCCAGTACCCCCCCTACAATACCGCTGTAGGCAACCCTTAAAGACAATGGAAGTTTTAGACGAGTATAGATCTCTGTATCGGTAGTTTCAGAAATTGCAAATGTTAAAATCGATGCAAAGACTATCCATAGCGTGTCACCCAACATAAATGATGTTATTGCTGACAAGATCATTGCGATAGCAATCGTGTAATATGTTGTTCTACGCCCAACATAATTTTGGACTAGATCCCTCAATATGAAAGTAGCACCAATAACAAAAGTTCCCGCTGGAATAATAAATACCCCGTAGACAAACGGCTTAGTATCAGCAGTAATAACATTTGCTGAAACGATAGCAATAAGATAACATAAAATAACAATATACTTCATCTAATCATCCTTTTCCCTTGATTTAATTACATTATACAGCATCAAACTCATTTCAGCTAGCCTCTGGCAGGTTGCGAAACAAGGGAATATATAACCTGACCTCTATTTTATCTTAATAATAAAAGAATCTTCATACTTTGTTAGTGGGATACGGTACGATTCGTTCCTACCACCAGGAGATAACCAAAGACTCTGGTCAGTCATACGTTTAATCTTGATTTGCCAATCCTTGTTTTTCTCGGTTCGGTAGTCTTTCGTTAGTACTTCATTAATCAGAAAACCGGAAGGTAGGCTTACGAAATGATCTGGGTCCTCTTCTAAAATGAACAGCACTGCTTTAATTTTTCTCTGGTGAATAAGTGTGGCAGTTGGTGTTGTGATTTGATAACTATATGTATGGTTATCATGGACTCCCAGTTTAGAACGAAATACTTTTACAGCATACTGCTGATTTATTTTAAAAGCATGCTTGTGCAATCCATTAGTCACATGATCAAAATTTTGTATTTTCCCTGCTTTTACTAATTGCTTTAAAAACTTGACCTGCTTGCTCTCTATACTAAGACTATTTTTTATTTTATTTAAGGTTTCTTCATACATTATGCTAATGGGTATATCCCCCAAATGTCCAAGTAACATCTCGATGTTACTTGCCCATCCCTTAGGAATAGATATTTCAGTTGCACAATTCACAAACGCTGTTCGAATACTTTTAGATTCAGTGGAGGTAACCTCCAGTCTAACCAACACTTCCTTATTTGCCTTGAATCCCACTGATTCATCACTAATTCCTAAGCCTCGATTGGTTAAGTTAGCCGACCCAATAAAAACAACTTTCCGGTCAAACATATATAATTTTGCATGCAAATCTTCTAATAGGTAGATTGTGAATCCTGCATCTTGCAAATCAGTTATGGCTGTTGGATCAGTTGCACCTTCTATGTACTCCTTACCTGGAGGTAAGGTAATAAAATGTAAAGATGGCTTTGCTTTTGATCGCCCATAATTAATTAGTTTAATTAGTTTATTTACGGCTTCTCTTTTCACATAAGGTGTGACGATTAGAACTTCATTTTTTGCCCTCTTAAAATCTTCTGCTAATGATTCGAGCAAACTAGAATATATAAATTTCATTCATCAACCACTCCCAGGCCATCGTATCCTTGAATATCAAAAAAGGAGACTACTATGTGCGTCTCCTAACTTCTCCTTTAATTAATGCTTAAAATCGTCCACCGATCATTTATTAAATTTACGGTATATTTCGTCAATTTGGTCATTTATTGCATTTGCTAGATCGTCATTATCGTAGGAATCAGCTTTTTTTAGTTTCTCAATTATCGATTGCAGCCTTGTTGAAGGGTAACTTAAATTATTGGGAGCCATTTTTACAGAGAACTCAGTTCCATTTGATAAAGATACTATCCAGTCATAATCTAAGATTCCTTTAGGATCCGGGAATATCTTTGATAAGGTCAATGTAAATAATAATCCATCAAGGTGGAATTCTTTCCCCGATAAATAACTCTTCTCCAATTCATCAAACTTTGAGTCTCTGAATAGTGCCACCTAATATATCTCCTTTTTTACAAAATCCCCATGGGTAAAAGCAGCCATGATAACTTACTACTAGTTTCTCAAGTTTATGTAGTTATATGTTTAACATAACATATATTCTAGACAAAATCCAACAACAACCACCAAAATATAACAAAAATGCCTCGTTAAATTCTTGATAGATTCTACTAAGGTCTTATGATCAGGGATTTGTCGATGGGTACTAGCTGTGCTTGAACAACAATGGCATAAACATAGCCGTTTATGGGTAAAGCTACAATGACCGCAATGTGAAGCCCGCTTCCACAAGCATGCCAATATCCCCATCCGAATCATCCACATATTGGAAGGCAGCCGTTGCTTCTTCCAGCACCAAATAAAGCAATTAGGTGAAAAGATATCAGGCATTAATCCAACCCCTGACTAACCAACATGTAGTACAGCCCTCCCGCGGCCATTAACTGCTCATGATTACCCGACTCAGCTATAACCCCTTGATCCAGGACGAGAATGCGGTCCGCATGCCGGATGGTGCTCAGTCGATTCGCGATGATGAGGGTCGTTCGATCTTGGAGGATCGTACTCATATTCCGCTGAATCGTCTTCTCGGATTCATTGTCTAACGCACTTGTCGCTTCGTCGAAGATCAAAAAGCGCGGATTGCCGATCAGCGCCCGCGCAATGGCGATTCGCTGGCATTTCCCTCCGGATAAGCTCGCCCCCCGCTCCCCAACCTGTGTATCGTAGCCATTCGGAAGTGTCGTAATGAATTCGTGCGCTCCTGCAAGCATGGAAGCGGCCATCACCTCATCCATCGACGCATCGGGGATTTGATAAGCAATATTTTCACGAATCGTCCCGCTAAAAAGTCCTGCTTCAGGTCGTGCCCGTCGATGCTAACCGTTCCGCTGCTTGGCACATAGAGCTTGAGCAGTAAATTCGCCAAAGTTGATTTCCCTGACCCGCTTGGGGCCACGTCGAAGATAATGTTCTGGAGCACATTCTTCCCGTCGGCATCATAGCGGAACGATACTCGATCGAATTCGACCGCTCCCTGCAGCTTCGGCAGCGTCGTCAACCGGGTCGGATCGGGTTCCTCCTGCTCCGTCTCGTATACGTCGTCAAGCCGTTCCAAGGCAATCCGTACACTTTGAAACTGATCCCACATCGCGATTAAGCCCAGCGCCGCACCCGTTACGAGCGCATACACCGCGCTGAAAGCCATCAGTTCCCCAACGGTCAGCTTCTCCCCGATTATAAACCCAGCCCCCGCATATAGCACGGTGAGTTGTGATCAAGCTTCTCTGACTGGTATCGTGTTAGAGACCTTTATAATATCGTTTTACCACGACAAAACAATGTCAGCCAATATATGTTCTTAAAGCAAAAAAGACGGCCAGTGTAAGCATCTGGACCGTCAGTAATTAGAGACGTTGACTTTTCAGTTCCGTTCAACAAATCTCGCTATGCGATTTCTACAATTGTTGCATTTTGCACTCAGTAATACGCCGTATGGATCATTATGAATTGTACAATCGATAACTTTGACAACATTTGAACAATTCCCGCAATAAACATTGTTGATGATGTGATCACGTTGTTCCACCGTTATACCATTCCAGAATTGTAATGCGTCAACTTCACAAACTATGTCGTTATCAATAATTTGAAACGATGAGTCTTTCTGCAAATGAAATTCTGGCTGTATCATGTATTCTAGTGGATAAATATCGTTTCTTGCCGAGATTAACCCTTTAATCAATGCGATTGGACGTCTCTCCGCCGGATCTGGGTAATGGTGTCCAAGCTTCTCGGGTTCTTCAAGCTGTACGATAACAAAAGCATCTTCCTTATCGGTCATTTTGTAAATGACATTCTCCGGGTTGAACACGATCTCCTCACGATCAAGTGTGACTAGATGAAACTCCTTGTCCTTCCATTTAACTTGAAATACCTTAAAAGCTTGATTTTTAATTAGATCGATAAATCTTTCAGGGTACAGCTTTAACTCAACCCCCGTAACATATCCATCATCATCCATATCGTTTCCATATTCGGTATTGTAGCCTACTTCATAATCTTCTTTAAATGTGTGTGCGGCTATGGTCATTTGATCAAGCTCAGAAGTTAGTTTTGTATTTGTCACATAGGGAATCGTAATTTCATCAAAGTTGACATACTTGGCAATCTCGTTTTTCTTTCTTAAATATTCTTCATATTCACCCTCTACCGGCGGCTTTAAATAGATGTAGCCCATGTCCATATAACCGTGGAAGCAAGTCATTCTCAAACTAATCCGCTCCTTCAAACGTTATTATTGTTAGACGCAACTTCTGGAAAAAGGTTACTTCACCTATTATTACTTTCGTCTCACCTACGGAACCACAATACTACTGTGACACAACAGCGTATATTTGATCCCATTACGCCTCCTGCGCGCCGAGTAATTTCCCTTCTGGTCAGTATCCACAATCAAATCCCAGAACGGAACATTCGTGCTTAGCCGGCTTAGGCATTTACGCATCGCTTCCGGTCTGATTACTTTTTCTAGCTCCTTAAGTGCTTCCCCTATATCCTTGGTCTCAAGGTACGCCGCGGACATTAAAATCGTATGTACTACATAAAACTCCGTTTGCGAAATGGACTGCGGCTCCCGATTCTGAAACAACATTACTCTATCGTTTGGCGTGACGCATATTTTGATCCCCTTCTCCTTCACTTCCTCCTTTTCTGCCATATACCGTTCTTGAGAGATATATTCGTTTCCTAAAGGGGTTACCTTCAAGTACATATGCTGCGCAAGCATCTCCTCGCTATCAACCAGCATGCGGCTAAGATAATCCTCCCGTTTGGCATAATCAGCCGGATCGTCTTGAAGTTCTTCGATTTCATCAATTTCCTGTATAGCCTGTTTGGCCATTAGCAGGCCGCAATTGACTGTAATAATGTTCGCAATAAGTCGTTGAGTGTCACTAAGACATTGCTCCGTGCTGCCATCTACAGCTTGCTTGAAATGATAAGCAGCTAAAGCATACTCCTGATCTGCATACATCAAATGCCCATAGCGATAATTGGCAACGGGATGATCCTTTTGGAGTTCTAACGCTTTTTCCAGACACCATTTGGCCGAACGAGGATCCGGGGCGTCTGAATTCTTGTACGATTCTCCATAATACACATAAAGCGTGACCAACTCGTCGCGAAAACGTTTAACATCGGTCTGATCCATACGCTCCCTGGCTTCTTTATATTTCCGCCTCAGTTCCCTTTCCTGTTCGTATGGAACCATGTGCTGCTCTCTGTCTTCCATCATCGCTGCTCCTCACTTCAGTGTGACAGCGGGTCACACTAGTCTTCTACAATAAAGCTACTAGATCAAAGGAGATGATTCAAGATGAAAACAACAACTCAACTTCTTGCTCAATACGGCTTTAAAACCTCGGATGTAAATGGACGATATAATGACCGCCCAAGCCATGCCTGCGAACTGCTCAATCGGACGCTTACGAATATCGGCATCACTCTGGATGAATTATCGTCTGTTTCTGAAAAAAGCTGGGTTGAGGCATTACAGGCCGCTTCTTTCCTGGTCGAGCGCCGCGGCGGCGAGTGCCTTACAAATCCGGCAAAAGATGAACTGCCTCTTGCTGATATCGATCTCTACATGCGCGGCATATGCCGATGGATGAATGAACTCGGCATGTACACGTTCCACAGCTGCGATGGACACGGCCGCCGTATACCTATAGTCGGCACACTTGCTCGTCTTACGCGCAAGCAGATCGAGCTTTTGCAGGCACTTGCTCCAGATGGAATGACCATTCGCGTACGGGACAAATCGATGGATTTGGAGTGTGGGGGTCAAAAGGAGCTACTGCTGCAGTTCGCCGAGAGGCTATATGAAATAATTATAAATCCCTCTTCTCTCATCCAATACAAGGCTGAACAATTTAAACACCGCTTGATCGAACTGCTTACGATTCCGGGCGAAAGCGGCAATGAGGCACAAATCAGACAGCTACTGCGAGGGAAACTGCGGCCGAAGGTGGACGACCTATTCATCGATCGGGCAGGAAATTTATGCGCGGCAATTTATTGCGGTGAAGGGCCTACCGTATTACTGTCAGCCCATATGGATATCTATCAGGAGCTGGATGAAGGGCGAATCATCATCCAAGACGAAACAACGTTACGATCAACAATAGGGGTATTGGGGGCAGATGATCGGGCCGGAATTGCCGTTATCCTGGAATTGGTGAATAATATCCACCAGACCAATTTTAATGGAACCCTAAAGATCGCCTTCACCGTCAGGGAAGAAATCGGCCTCATCGGTTCACAAGGGCTGGACCCGTTTTTTCTGGAAGATGTCGACGCAGCCATCGTTGTCGATCGCCGAGGTACCCGCGACATTGTTACTTCCTGTAGGGGTGTCATTTCTTTCTGCCCTGTAGAATATGGGATGCTGTTCGAAGAAGCGGGCCGATTGGCCGGTATGACGGATTGGAAGGTCACCGCGGGAGGCTCCAGCGATGCGAAAATACTGTCTCAAACGTTTGGTATTCCTAGCGTGAATTTGTCGGCAGGTTATATGAATGAACATACGGACCGTGAAACAGTGGATTACGTTGCCGCTTATGAAACGGTAAAGCTGATCGAATGCTTGTTAAACCGTCAGCTTATTGAGATACGAAATAAGGGAGCTGTTTGTGTATAATTTTCACAGAAAGACACTTACCACGACAGGAAGTGTCTTTCTGTATCCAGTCGATAATTGTTGCGCCTCTATTCAAATACACTTGCCATCACTTCATGCCAGAGAAGCCACCATCATATGTGGCGGCTTCTCTGCGTTATCTATTTGAGATTTCCATACCCCTGATCTTTTCTTCAAACTGTTCGTACACCCCTGCATACAGCACGGTAACACTGCTTAACGTTTGCAGCACCGCGGCGACAGAACCGGAGAAGAAGCCGATTTTCCACCCTTTCATCTGTATGAGCGTCGATTGACGGAACCTGCACTCCACTTTCTTCCTTACCTCGTCTTTGGCCGCGAGAGCTTTCGCGGTACGCATGGAGCCAATAAAAAGCAAAAAACCGCGTAGCATCAACTTCGCGGTTTATATTCAATAATGGATTTTTTAGTACAGACACGTTAATTTCCGGCCCCAGGCCGTGCAACAGAATCAACACTCACCGTATGCAAGTCGATTCGCTAGCGTGGTAAGGCCATAATTTGTACTGGAGTCATCGACAATCGCTCACGTATCCGCAGCGCAGGCTGCGGATCATTAACAGTCATAAGTATGGCACCGCATCCAAGCGCATAATAAACCTGCTTCTCGTCGTCAGGACAATAGCACCAGGGCAGCACACCTAGAGCTTCATACTCCTTCACACGCTGCGGCGTCAGCTGCTTCATGCTGATCCCGACCGCCCACATTTTGGACAAGGTGCCGTTCGCGCCGGTAACATAGTTCGACATCGACTCCTCAGGAAATCCCTGAGTTCTCAATTGGTACTCATCGTGAATGTAAGCAAGAATCGCCGCGTCAAAACAAGTGAACACGCATCGCGAAAGATACCCGTATTCCTTCAATATCGCGATCGTCGCATCTGCCGCCTCTTTGGCGTCAATGCCCGGTTTCACCTCCACATTCAGAAGGACGTCCGGATAGGAAGCAAGCAACTGGCATAGCTCGTCAAGAGTAGGGATTTTCAACCCCTCGTACACGATGCCGAACCATCCGCCCGCATCCAGCTTTTTCAGCTCGGCGAGCGTATATTCGCTTACTCTGCCCGTGCCGTCGGTCGTCCGGTCTACGGTTTCGTCGTGTATGACAACGACGGCTTTGTCTTTGGACAGTCTGAGATCGAATTCAAGCATATCGACCCCCAGCTCCAATGCCGCCCGAAAAGCGAGCAGCGTATTCTCGGGATAAGCCGACTTCCAGCCTCTGTGCCCGGCAACGATCATCGAGTTATTTTGCCCAAGCCGATCGATCATTCAAGATTCATCCCTTTCAAGCTTTTTTCCACCATCGTCGCATGCTGCAGAACGGTTTCCACCGGTGTTTCGAACTGATACTCCAATATATAACGAAGCGGATGCCGCATTTCCTTGAGCGCGTCCCAAATCGGCTGCCATTCGATCGTTCCTTCGCCGATAGGCTGGTGCAAGTCGTCGTAGCCGACATTGTCGTGAAAGTGAACTGCGCTGAGCCGTTCGCCCAATGCGCGCAGGAGCTCCGGCGTGTTCCAGCCGTTGATATGCGCGTGCCCCACATCTACGAGCGCCGTGATCGTTGGAATTTCTTCGAACAAGCGGACAAACTCTTCCTGATCGAACAGCGCTCCATCGCGAAACCCTACGTTTTCCACAGCGAGGTCGATGCCAAGCTTCTGTGCTTCGTCGCCTAGACGCTTCAGGTTGTCGATCGACCGCTGCTGGGATTGCTTCCGCAGGAATAACTGCGTGGAATACAAGCTCGGATGCAGTACCATTTGCTCGGCCCCGATATGCGCGGACCAAGCCAGACATTCCTAAACACTTCAACAGAATACTGCGCGAGCAGATCGAAACGCGCCGAGGCGATATTCAGCTCCCAGATCGGCGAATGCACGCTTAACGGTCCCGGATGGTTTTTGAAGCGCCCGAATTCTACATTCCAATTGACAGGCTCGAGCCAATTCGGCCCGTCCATCGAAATTTCCAAACCGCCGGACCACCGCGCAAGAAGCTCCTTGCAGTCCTCGATCCGGTACATATAGGGCAGCATATTATTGAACCTCTCCCACCTATAGAGGATGGGAGATTCTTGGAAACAGTCAGCTACCGCCAACTTCGATCCCAAGCTATCCCCGTCGTTCCGACGGTTCAGGCATTATGCCGACAGCAATCTTTTCGCTTCGCGAAGAATGTTTCGACTCGCGTTGATGTCTCGGTCATGGTTTGTTCCGCAAGACGGACACTGCCACTCTCGAAGGTGAAGGTCTTTTACCTCTTTATGCCGGTATTCGCATACCGAACATAGTTGCGACGATGCATAGGCTTTGCCTACAACGATCAGCGTGCGCCCGTACCAAGCCGATTTATATTCCAGCATGGTACGAAACTGTCTCCACGATACTTCCGAGATCGCTTTAGCCAATCGGTGATTTTGTAGCATATTCATTACCTGCAAATCTTCAATCGCAATCAGGTCGTGGTTTTTGACAAGATGCGTTGAAAGTTTATCCAGGTAATCTTTACGGGCATTTGTCAGGCGCTCATGGATAAGAGCTACCTTAATCCGCTGTTTGTTCCAGTTCGCTGATCCTTTCGTTCGTCTTGACAATATGCGCTGCTCACGGATCAGCTTCTTCTCAATCCGGCGCAGGAACCGCGGATTACCGTATTGTTCGCCGTCCGAACAAACGGCAAATTGCTTCAGTCCAAGATCGATTCCGACCTCCTTGTTCGTCTTCGTCAGCGGCGTCACTTCGACTTCAGCAAGAATAGACACAAAATATTTGCCTGCTGGACTGCGACGAATCGTTGCATGGATGATCCGCCCTTCGACTTCTCTCGACTTGGCAAATTTGACGAGTCCAAGCTTCGGCAATTTGACGGTACGACCGACGATCGCGATGTTGCCGTTCGTTTGCTTGGTGGTGTACGACTGGATAGGATTTTTCTTGCTTTTGTACTTAGGGGCGTCGCTTTGCTTCCTAAAGAACCGCCTATAGGCATCGTCCAAATTACGAAGCGCAGATTGCAGCGCAATACTGTCGACTTCCTTAAGCCATGGCAGCTCTTTTTTCAATTTCGGCAATTGAGCCGAGCAGTCGCCGTAGCTTAAGCCGCTCCCAGTTTCCTGATAGCTTATTCTGCGTAAGGAAAGGAAGTGGTTAAACACAAAACGGCTGCAGCCAATCGTTTTATGGATCAGCGATTGCTGCTCCTGAGTTGGAAAAATTCGATACTTGTACGCCCTCTGAACGATCACTCCTTCACCTCCCTTGTGGTTAATTATACCATAAGGGAGGATCTGATGGGAATGTTTGTTCTGGTTATTGGAAGAGAAAAGCAAAGAATATAGACCGTCCGATTCATCCCCCACTTAAAGAAGTAGGGGTCTTCTCGAACATAATGATAAAAATAGTCATTATTTTTCCTCCTATTCCTTCAGCGATCCGAGCATGGCGCCCTTCACGAAATATTTTTGCAAGAACGGATAAACGATCAGGATCGGCAGCGTCGAAAAGATTATCACGGCCGCTTTGATCGTCTCGGGGCTGGACAATACGCCGGAATCGAGAGCGATGTGATCCAGGCCCGAATCGGTGGCGCTCGTTGCCACCATATTTTTGAGCTTCAGCTGTAGCGGAAACAATTTCTCAGAGCGAAGATAAATCATCGCTCCGAAATAGCCGTTCCACGTTCCCACGGAATGGAATAGTGCTATCGTCGCCAGAACAGGTGCGGACAGTGGCAGCACAAGCCTCGTATATATGCCGGATTCGCCGCTGCCGTCTATTTTCATCGCATCGATAAGCTCGGACGATATGCCCTGGAAAAAGGTCTTCATAATAAATACATTGTATGCCCCGACGGCGCCGGGAATAATAAGCGACCACAGCGTGTTGATCATGCCGAGCTCCTTGACGATCAAATAGCTTGGTATAAGCGGAACTGGGAAAATGAACGTGATCAGTATGAGCTTTAGGATCAGCTTCCTGCCCGGCATCATCGGACGCGTCAGCGCATAAGCAAGTGCCGATGTCATGATCAGACATAGCAGCGTTCCCATGATCGTGATGTAGACGCTCACCCCCATCGCTCTCCACATGTCCTTCATGTGCAGCAGAGATTCGTAAACGTTCATCTGAAACCCTTTAGGCCACAACACGACCAATTTGCTGTTCGCGAATTTCGGATCGCTGAGCGAAACGGCGAGCAGATGAATCATGGGGGAGACCATCGTAAAGCACAACGCGACGAAAAAGGCGGCGTTTATCCATTGAAACGATTTCTCCGAGCGTTGAATCTTCATCGTTCGTGTCCTCCTAATAAATGCTCTCACCGGTCGTTCTGCGGCTGAACTTGTTCAGACCGACGACGAGAATGATGCCGACAAGCGCCTTAAACAAACCGATCGCCGTCGTATAGCTGTATTGCCCGCCTACCAACCCGACGCGGTACACATACGTATCGAATACATCGCCGGCCTCCCGGACGAGCGGATTCAGGAAAAATAAGATTTGCTCGACGTTGGCGTCGAGAATATGGCCGATCCGCAGCAGCAACAGTACGATGATCGTTGGCGTAAGCAAGGGCAGCGTAATATACCAGGCTTGCTTCATGCGCCCCGCCCCGTCCACCATCGCTGCCTCGTACAGATTCGGGTTAATTCCGGAGAGCGCGGCCAAATAAATAATCATGGACCAGCCGACTTCCTTCCAGATGCCGAGGCCGATTACCATCCCCATGAAATAACGGGGCTCCGTCAGAAAAGAGACCGGCTCCATGCCGAACAGGCCCAATACCCGATTGACGACTCCTTCATTGGCGAGCAGCTCGGTGAAAATGCCGCCAACGATGACCCACGACAAAAAGTGAGGCACATACAGCAGCGTCTGCGCCGTGCGCTTGAACCAGCTCTTGCGGATTTCATTCAGCAATATGGCCAACAGCAGAGGGGCCGGGAAGCCGAACAGGATGGAATACAGTCCGAATTTCAGCGAGTTTTTCAGCACCATCATGAATTCGGGATACTGGAACATGAATTGGAAATGCTTGAAGCCGACCCATTTGCTATGGAATGCGCCTGCGAACATGTTGTAGTCCTGGAATGCGATGACATTGCCGGCCAGCGGGATATATTTGAAGATGAGAAAATGGGCGAGCGCCGGCAGTGCGAGCAGCAGCAGCACGATCGAATCCCGCGATTTAGCTTTTCGGAACAAAATAACGTCTCCTTTCTAGAGAAGAAGGGCCCTCGATCTGCGTCCGCCAGAGGGCCCTTTTCCTATGTCGCGAGTACGCCAGTTCGGTTGCTTATTTCTTGTTGAAGTTGTTGTACCAGTCCGTCGCTTCCTCAATGGCCGCGTCTCCGCCGCGGCTTCTCCATTCGGCGACGAAGCTGTCGAAGCCTTTGTCCAAATCTTCCTTGCCGATGACCAGCTTGGCGAACGTATCGTAGAACAAGCTGCCCGCCACGAAGCCCGGACTTAGTTCAGGACGGCCATCCATCGCCTTAAGAGCAGGCATGTACATCGCATCGTTCGGGATGATCGTCGTTTTGGCGTCTTCATAACCCTTCAGAATCTTGTCGCTGTTCGGCAGCACCTTAATCGCAAGCGGGTTGTTCAAGCCGTTCTCGCGGACGTTGATGGACAGCTGGAAAAACTCTCTTTCGTTAAGCTCCGAGTTGTTCGGGCCCGTCGGGTCAAACTTGATCGTACCGTTCTCTTCCGTGTAGTTGTAATCTTTGATCCCATATGCGAAAAACTTGTCCGCTTCCGGCGAAGACCACGCCCACTCCAGAAACTTGATGACTTCCTCCGGATTTTTCGTTGTCGCCGGAATGGTCCATACGAAATAGATTTGATCTTTGGCTACATCCAAAAAGCTTTCTCCGCGCGGCCCTTTCGGAGGTACCGCCATCGTGATGGCAGCATCCGGCGCATTCTTGTACTCCTGTCTGGAGACGGCGTCATACTGGTAGGCAGCGGCCCCCCATGCGGCGACAGTACCATTGACGATGTCTGTACCGCGGTCGCCTTGCTTCTTCGTAATAAAGTCCTTCTCGATGTAGCCTTTGTCATACAGCTGCTTGTAGAACGCAATCGCTTCCTTCATTTGCGGCTGGATAATGTCCGGCTCCATCTTCCCGTTCCGCATATGCCACGTTCCCGGCTTGAGGCCGAAGGAACCGGTCAGCACGTCGTTCCATGACATGGCGTCCGTCAAGGAAAGCGCCCATGTATTGTCCTTGATGCCGTCGTTGTTGACGTCGGTCGTATGTACGGCTTCGGCGAACTTCATGAACTCGTCCAGCGTTGTCGGCACGGGCATATTGAGCTTGTCCAAGAAGTCCTGGCGATAGAACATGACTCGGTCGGCAACCGCTCCGGAAAGCACCGGAATCCCATAGATTTTGCCATCCTTGGTTACCTTCGGACTTTTCCAGGCAACCTCCGGAATTTTCTTCTTCAGGGTCGGCGCATACTCGTCGATCAGCGGACCGAGCTCAAGGAATACGCCGTTATCGACTGCCCCTTGATGCACTTCCCAGTCGATGCTGCCGGTTCTGACCAAGTCGGCCAGCTCGCCGGATGCGAAGCGCAGCGACAGCTGCTGGCGGAAATCGATGTCATGCCCAAGAAATTCATAATCGACTTTATATCCGGACAGCTTGGCCAGCTCATCGTAATACTTCTTTTTCTTTTCTTCCGGGGCTTTAGAAGCAAATCCCGAATTATTATGGGATAAGAGCACCTTGATGTTCTTGTTTACCGGTTCGGTGCTTACGGCTTCGTTGCTTGCAGGTTTGTTGTCAGCTTTTTCCGCCCCGGTGTCGGCCGGTTTGTCCGGGCTGTTCCCGCATGCCGCCAAGACCATACTCGAAAGCATAACTGCCGCAGCCGTCGTCAGTATCTTTTTCTTCGCTTTGAATGCCACTATGAATTCCTCCTATTTTCAACTGTCTTCAATAACATTTACAAAATCTCAATAAAAATAAAGCGCTTTCTCCAGTGCCCGCGACAAATCATGCGACTTTAGGAGTCACATATTCATGCAATAGGTTTTATATTTTCTCTCTATCATGTACAATATAAGAGCATATTCTTTGTTCTTGGGTACTGTGTCGATTTATTGGTTGTTTACCAGTGAAAGGCCAGTATCTTTTTTTTCCAATGACGATGCACGCTCGCCTCATTCATAGCTTCTATAAAATGCTCGACTGACGAAACCCGATGCCGCTGCTCCTGCAGCAGCCGCCCCAGCGTAGCCTGGCAAGCAGAATCCTGCATCGCATGCAGCACTTGGATGAAATCTTCGGAACAGCTCCGGCTGCTGCCGATTAACGTAATCCCCTTCTCCAGCACATCCCGCGTATTGATCGGAACGCGCTCCTCGGTAACGCCCATCAGCAGAAGGACGCCGCCCGGATTAAGCAGCTCGATCGCTTGGTTGACCGCGCTTTCGCTAAAGCGTCCGCCCGTGCATTCCACTGCAATGTCCACGCCTGCACCGCTGCTGAAATCATAATTTTGCACCATCACTCTGCCGGCAAACGAAAACTCGTTCAGCTTCTCTTCGATCGCCCCGAAAACTTGCAGCCGGTCGCTGTTCAAGCCGTAAACATGATGCAGCATTGCCGCGGTCAGAAAACCTACCGGCCCGTCGCCGAAAACCGCCGCCCGCGCTTTGGGCAGCCGATGTTTGACCCGGCTCAGCGCTTGGCAAGAAACGGAGCATAACTCGGCGAGAACCGCGATGTCGTCCGGAATATCGTCCGGTACCGGAATCGCGTTGGCCACGGGTATGACAAGCCGATCCTGGGCGATGCCGTCGGTACCGCTGGCGAGAAAATAGCCTCTGGCACAATACGTGCTGCCGAGTCCTTCCCGGCATGCCGGACAGCACTCTTCCGCCGTCTTCCCGTCGAGCGAATACCCCGGAACATTCGGCACGATCACGACCCGCTGTCCGGGAACGAGCTCCGCCGCTTCACTGCGAACGACATGCCCGATTCCTTCGTGAATGAGCGCCATCGGCAGCTTGCTCGCCATGGCCTCCTGCCTTCTGTTGCCGGTAAAATATCGCAAGTCCGCATGGCAGATGCTGCCCAGCGAAGGCTCTATGACAACATGGTCTTTCGGAACCGGATGCGTAAGTATCGTCTCCTCTACCACCCCGGCTTGAATTAGCCGATAGGCCCGGGATCGTACGGCGTTATTCCCTTCCTCAAGCAACAATATCACCTCCTTTCATGCCGCCCGAGGAAATTAATCTCGCCTTACACCCTCACGACCTTTACTCCCAGATCGAGGAATGCTTTGACCTGCGCATCGGAAGCTTCTGCCCCCGTGATGAACTGATGCACCGCGCCCATCGGCGCGACCGTATGCAGCGACATTTTGCCGATCTTCGTATCGTCCGCTACGACGATAATTTCCTGCGCGGCTTTGATCATGCCCTGCTTGGTCGGCACGAGCTGGGCTTCCGGATGCGTTAGCCCAAACTTCGGATGGATCGCAGGCGTTCCGAGAAACGCTTTTTGCACATGGAGTGTACCCAGCACTTGATCGGTGAACATCCCGTTCAGCATAAAGCTGGAATGATACAGCAGCCCTCCCGTCACGATAACCGTAATGCCCGGCGCGTCCCGCAGCTCCGCGGCAATGTTGATATCGTTCGTCACGACGGTGATCCGCGACCGGTTCTGGAGGTGCTGGGCGATGTACATGGTTGTCGTTCCCGAGTCCAGAATGACATGATCGCCATCCTCGATTAAGGCAGCCGCCGCTTTGCCGATCCGCTGCTTTTGGTCAACCTGTTCATAGGCTCTTTCCGAGAAGGAGGCTTCTATATTCGCTCCTTGATCGACCACAACCCCCCCGTGCGTTCTCCGAAGCAGCCCTTCAAGCTCGATCTCCGCAAGATCCCGCCTTATTGTCGCCTCATGAACTTGAAATTCCTTTGCCAGATTCGCTACGGTTGCAACCCGCTTCTGTTTAACGAACTCTACGATGCGCATTTTACGTTCGACAGCCAACATCGGTTTTTGCCCCTTTGCACAATAAATCGAAATATTTGTTCATTTGCACTCGTTTATGTTCGTTTCCTAGCATTAGCTTAGATTAGGGAACATGCAGAGTCAACCAATTTGGCCGTATTTACAAACCTTTTAAACAAGGGCGAGAAACAAGCGCGCATAATTTTAATATTTTGTTAATGGTAACGAGCATAAATGAGTATGAGCGGAGTTGTATTTTCATCCAACTCGAGCCGAAGATAAATATAGCAAAACAGCCCTCGCCGCTTGTAGACGGGAGAGCCGTTTATGGAGATGGTCCTGCACACTGATCGGCTTCCTGCATGGAGCCATACTCCTGGATGAGCTGGAATTTATGGTGTCGAAGTAGACGGCGGCAACGATTTCGTCGATTCCTCCTGTTCTAAGGAAGGAGCGCTAGACCAGACGGCATATCCGAACAGAATCCATGCGACGCTCCAAATCCCGAGCAATATTGGCGAAGGCTCCCCGTTCGGGATAATAAAGAAGACGATTTGGAACGGGATCATCGCTACGTAGTACAATCCGACAATAAGCGGCGCCATCCTGCGCCATCCCGGCAGCCTTCGCGCAACGAACACCGCGATCCCCAGCATGAGCATACCGATTCCAACCAGCAATGCACCTATGGGATAAAAGAATTCCACTTCATACCCTGCAACGTACTTTGACAAGGTAGCCGCCAGATAAGACAATACCCCCAACAAGCTGATCGACGTGCCGATGACTCCGGCCCGCCTCATCCGGCCGCTGGCACGAAGTGCGAGCAGGCCCAGCGGCCCGCACGCCATGCCCAGCAACATCGGGACAGGTATCAGTAAACCGCCGACGATTGAAGGTACCGGCACCTGTAGTTGATCGACGCTAACTAACACTGCCCACAACAACCCGCCGATGAGGCACGCCAAGCCGGCGAAGCGAATGCGCCCTGCCGATGCTGCAGGCCTAGCTTGGTTGGGTGGCTGCACATGACTATCCATAATCATCACTCCTCCGATTTGATCAGGGGATACGTATTCACGCATCTGCTTATACTCCAAATTATATGGAGTCGAGCGCTTTTCATCATGTGACCGGTGTCCTCTCTTTGCCAATGACAAAATGTCCCGCGTAATCGTGCGGTTGGGATGCAATGTCCCATTGGACAAGTTCGAATGCCCGTTCGCGGCATACAGGCGGAACGGGTCTCGGATTATCGATCGCTCATCATTTAGTCAGAACCCAACGCTAATTTGAATCGATGCAAAATAGAGAGTAGACTCGAAAATTTTGATATAATGTAATTATCAATTACCATTGGGCGAGGTGTTTATCATGCAATGGCAAGAAGTTCGGAGCATTTATCCTGATCAATATGTCCTGCTCGAAATTTTGGACTCTCATACAGAAGATAGTGTTCAGTACGTTGACGAAGTTGCCTTAATTAAAGCAATCCAAGATCCTGACGAAGCAACCAGGGAACTATTTAAGTGCAGAAACAACAATATCGTCTATCATACCGGTCAGGAAAAAATAGCAATTGAACTGAGAAAAAATCCTTTCTACAGGAGCCGGTAGAATGCAAATTCAATTTATTGATGGATTACTGCAAGCTTCCATGACAATCTGCTATAAAGGACAGTCTTTAACAATTGACAAGCTCATTATTGATACCGGAGCTGCGCATTCCCTTCTATCATCCGATACCGTTTTTGAGATCGGCATTAAATTTGAAAACGGAGATAAGCTCGTAAGAAGCATTGGGATCGGCGGAGACGAGTATTCATTCCGGAAACAGTTAGATCAAATCCAGTTTGGCGAACTGGTTATGACAAACATCCCAATTGATTTCGGTGTCTTCCATGACGAAATGAATTACATTAACGGCCTAATTGGTCTGGATATTTTAAAAGACGGCAACATGGTCGTTGACCTGCATCGATTGGAAATTTACCCGGCTCACCCTAATAACGATTAGAATGGGACGCGATTCGCTCGCGTCCCCATGTCGTCCCCAATCATCATCTTCCATTCTACTCATAACATAATTGAATTCATGCTATCTAGCAGAAGAATGCATTGGATTGATGCATTTTTTGTCCGTTCCTTGCAGAGAGCTTCAAGCTCCTGCATCACTTTTCGAAATCAGTTTATTCGACACTCTTTAATGATTCAATCATATTGATTTTCGTCACTTTTCTCCGAAGCAGCAAGCTAGACAGAATGGTCAGCAAGAAGGCAAGAGCAACGGCGACCAGCATGATCCCAACATTTAATTGATGCGGGATTTGCTGATGGGTGCTGGACAGCGCTCGAACAACGAGGTTATACGCATAATCGCTTATCAGTATAGTTATTGTGACCGGAGAACCCCTATTGGATAGTAATGGCAAGGACAAGCTTGGCGAGAACATCGTGGGGAAACATTTTCTTTCAGCGGGAAATGGGACGGTTTACTTTACGATTTATTGCTAAGTTTGATACGCGCAGATTATATGCTTGCATATGAATTGGCGAAAAAACAAAATAAGATCCGCGAATGGCTGAAATCAACGGATTTTTGTGCATTTGTTGCCAATGGCAGCATTTTGCCAAGAAATAAAGACAATTACGGACCGCTTGTGGGCTTGCGAAAGATGGCTTGAACGACCAAGAATGAATGAAGTTTTTGCTGTCATCAACCGAATGAGGCATTTGAACTTTATTTAATGATGATGTTTTGGTAATAGCAAAGCCCCGTCCTCGAGGACGGGGCCTTCATGGTAGAGGCGAGAGGTGGCTTGGCAAACCCACAATTCGCCGCGATCAGGCTAAGATCGTTATATCTTTATCCCCCATCACTGCGGTGCCAAACCAGCATTCAAGAATGCTTTCGTCCGGTCGAACTTCGGATTTGTAAAAAGCTGCTGCGGATGGCCGGATTCAACGATTTCTCCTTTATCGATAAACATGACCCGATTCGCAACTTCTCTGGCGAAGCCCATTTCATGGGTCACGACGATCATCGTCATGTGCTCTTCTGCGAGGTTCTTCATCACCTGCATCACTTCTCCTGTCAATTCAGGATCGAGGGCAGAGGTAGGTTCGTCGAACAACAGGATTTCGGGGTTCATCATTAATGCCCGAGCAATCGCTACCCTCTGCTTCTGGCCCCCTGAAAGCTTAGCCGGATAATCCGATGCCCGCGCAGAGAGCCCGACCTTTTCCAATAATTCCAAGCTTCGGCTTCGAAATCCCGCCATCGGCTCACCTTTAACGATTCGCGGGGCGAGCTCCAAATTTTCCCTCACTGTAAGATGAGGAAACAAATTAAAATGCTGGAATACCATTCCCATCTTGGAGGTGATCCGTTTGATGTCAGAGGGCTTGGCGTAATTTCCGTCTTTGACCAAAGCCTCTCCTGATACGTAAATCGTGCCTCCATTAATCTGCTCAAGATGAATAAGACTTCGGAGCATCGTACTTTTGCCGGAACCCGAGGGGCCAATGACTGCAACAACATCTTTCTTTTCCACTTGAAACGTCATTTGCTTCAGCACGTTCAACTCGCCATATGACTTACTGAGGTTAGCCACTTCAATGATTGCCACACGCGCCATCCCTTTTATTCAAATTTAAATCTTCGCTCCAGCCATTTAAAAAACAAAGTTAACAGAAGTGTCATGATCAAATAAATAATGCCCGCGATAAAGAAAGGCATGATGGTGAAGTCACGATTGACCGCCGTCTGGGCAAAATGGAGCAATTCCGGAACTGCAACAGCATAAAGCAGTGCGGTATCTTTAATCAGCGTAATCGACTCATTGGATACCGCGGGCAAGACAACTCGAAACATTTGAGGCAGGATAATTCTTATCATGGTCTGCCACTTACTAAAACCTAGCACCTGCGAAGCCTCATATTGGCCTTTATCAATCGCAAGCAAACCGCCTCTAAAAATTTCCGCAAAATAAGCCGCATAGTTCAGAATAAAACCTAAACAGGCAGCGGTAAATCGATCCAGCACCAAATATTGTCCGACCCCTGGCAGCATGGGAAGTCCGAAGCAAATCACGAGCAATTGCAGCAAAAGCGGCGTTCCGCGCATGATATAAATATACGTATGCGCGAGCCATGCGATCGGTCGGTTACTGCTTTTCACCGCCAATGTAAGGACAAAACCCAACGGGATGGACACCACAATGGCAATCAAGAACAAAAGGATCGTCATTTGGGCCCCTTCCAGCATAGGGATGACCATCGAATGGATATAATCAGCAGACATCTAAAATACCTCCAAAAACAAAAACGGGATTTCCCAAAAAGGAATCCGATTTTGCCTTATCTTCTTCGATTACGTTTACTTCAATACTTTATCTTCACCAAACCACTTTTGCGAAATTTTCGCAGCGGTGCCGTCTTGGTTCATCTCGTCAAGCGCTTTTTGCAGCTTCTGAAGCAGCGCCTCGTTGCCTTTCTTCACGCCAATCCCGTATTCTTCAGGAGCAAGCGATTCATCAAGCAGCTTGAAGGTTCCCTCTTCTTTGGACATGTAGTACTTAATGACAACTTCATCGATGATCACCGCGTCCACGCGGCCAATCTTCAAATCGCTTAGCGCAAGAACATTATCCGCATACTCCGTAACGTTCTTGACTTTGGATTTCAACGGACTCTCGTTCAATGCGTCTGCTGCCGAAGAGAGGGATTGAAGCCCTACAACTTTACCAGACAGATCATCCAGCTTGGCGAAATTGGATTTAGCCAGCGTGACAGCCACCTGCGCATTTTTCAAATACGGTTTGGTAAAAAGAACTTTACCTTTACGCTCGTCCGTAATCGTATATCCGTTCCAAATAAGATCAATCCTGCCGCTGTTCAGCTCGGACTCTTTGGTTACCCAGTCAATCGGTTGAAAAACTGCAGTTGCACCCATTTTTTCAGCAGCTGCTTTCGCATAATCGATATCAAAACCGACGATCTCATTCTTCTCGTCTCGGAATCCCATCGGTGCAAATTTATCATCGATGCCGATCACTAACTTTTTCGTGTCACCTGCGTTACCTTTTGAACTCGAACATCCTGTAATTAGAGAAACTGCCGCCATGAATACTAATGCCATCGTTGTCAATCGTTTCATAAATTACACAACTCCACCTTTTGTTTTGTAGCAATTACTTTATCGCGTTACCACTTTATCAAGAACTACATGATATCATATATTCCGAGAATATGTCGATAAAGTTATTGGTAGATGCCCCGTTATTCCACACTCTTCAATGATTCAATCATATTGATTCTGCTTACTTTTCTCCGAAGCAGTAAGCTAGATAGAACGGTCAGCAAGAAGGCAAGAGCAACGGCGACCAACATGATCCCAACATTTAATTGATGCGGGATTTGCTGATGGGTGCTGGACAGTGCTCGAACAACTAGGTTATACGCATAACCGCTTATCGGTACAGCGACGATGACCGCAAATGAGGTCAAGATGATGTTTTCGAAAAAGATCAGCCGGTTGATTTTAGGTTTGGGATAGCCCAATACCTTAAGCGTTGCAAGCTCGCGATTCCTTTCGTAAATGTTGATGGAGGATATCGTGTAAATGGCGCTAAAAGAGAGCACGACGGCACAAATGATAAACATAATAAACATAAAACTGTTTTGTTTCATTATATATTGAGCCGATTTCTGGAGATCCGTCTTGTCTGCGATGAGATCTACATGATCATCCTGTTCAAAGAAGCTACGAACGTTTGCAAGATCAGCAGGGCTGCCCGCTTCAACCAACAGCGAGGCTGATCTATTGTCGATGCCCAAGCTCTTCAAATAGGCCGGTGTCATATAAAACGACGGGTTCGTATACTGGGTCGATAGATGTAAAACCTTCAAATCCACGGATTTATTTTTAAGCTCCGGCGATGTGAACTTTAAAGTGATGATATCCCCTTCCGCAATTCGATAATGGTCGGCATAAGATTTGGGTACCAGCACGCCATTGTTGTCTAAAGAAATTCGATTTTCATTGGCGTCAAAGAAATGAATGAGATTGTTTTCCGGTTCCGTCACAACGACAGTGGCATTTTCTTTCTCATCCCCTTTGATGAATTCAACGGGAAAGGTAGATAAGAAATAACGATTTTTAATGCCGGAGGGAAGCTGCAACGTATCTAGAGAGGTTCCCGGCTTATAATCTACTCTTAGTTCATAAGTATAAACATCCTCAATTTGGTTCGCGATTTTTTGCAATGCCGATTGAGTGCCCAGAGCGGTTATCAATAACACGGTGCTTACAACAACGCCGATGGAGCTCGCCAAAGCTTTTTGTTTATTTAAAAATATATTTCGCAAAATAAGCTTGTAGCTGTAGGAAATCCGATTCCAGATGCCCGGGACTCTTTCGATCAGCAGCTTTTTCATCTTCTTGGGCGGTTTGGGACGCATCGCCTGGGCCGCGCGTTCTCGTAATATCGTTCTGCCGCTTAAGTAAACGGACAGGAGTCCAAAAGCGCTGGAGAAGATGATCGGCGGTATGATCGAAAACCAAGAAAGCGAAAATGTAATGCCAGGCAGCGAATAGGACTTTGCGCTCGACGCAGTGACTAACGGAATAAACACCGTAGCGGCAACGACACAACCGATGATCGAGCCGGCTATGCCTACCAGCACAGGGTATCCCATGTAATGAAGCATGATGTTTCTGCTCTTGACGCCCAAAGCCTTCATAATGCCGACTTGAGTTCGCTCCGAATCGATCGTCCTCGACATCGTAAGAAACAGGATGACAGCTGAAATCATAAAGAGCACTAGAGGTATAACCTTGCTCATCATATTATTATTGTAAATCGTTTGATGAATTTGAGAATAACCGAAAGACCGTTCTTTGCTTATTTGGTCGACATAAGGAAGCTGTTGGGATTGTCCTTCAATGGATTTGCCTAATTTGTCGATATCGTATCCTTCTTGGGCATCGATGATCATTTCATTAAAATCAGAGTGATCTGAGATTTCAGTTATAGACTCCTCGGCAATGTATGCGAACCCGAAGGTTTTATGGTCCTGTGTGGCGTTCTTTTTGACATATTCCACATTCTCGCCCAAGCCGCTAATCGTGAAGGTGTAGTTTTTGCCGTTCGCGCTGATGCGGATTGGATCGCCAATCCGAAACTGATGTTCTTTGGCATAATGGGAATCGACTAAAATCTCATCCTTCTTCGACGGGATCTTCCCCTCAATGATCGTAGGCGTATTGATTTCATTGTTTACAGGGATCGAATGGATTTTTAACGAAGCTTGATAGCCGTCAAACGATTGTGCCGCGTCAAAGGTATAACGCCCTTCGATTTTGTTGATCCCTTCAATTGAGCTTAACCTGGCCACATCATCTTTGGAAATTTGATCGTAATATACATTCAAGTCGCTTAAATTATGGTCTTTATAATACGCCTCCGTATAAGCACGATGCTTGTTGCTATAGCTATACAGTCCCGAATAGAAAAAAGCTCCTACGGCGATAACCAAAGCTAAGGCTATAAATTGAACGAGAGATTGTTTCATATCCCTTAATAATTTCAGGAATAATTTCATAGTTACCACTCAATCCCTTCAACGCTTTGTTTGTCGACATTCACCGTAACGCTTTCGATTCTGCCGCTTTTCACCCGAATCACTTTATCCGCCATAGGCGCGATGGCCGTGTTATGGGTAACCAGCACGACGCACTTCTTCGTTTCCCTGTTCAAATCCTGAAGCAGCTTCAAGACGGACTTGCCGGTCACATAATCCAAAGCCCCCGTTGGTTCGTCGCAGAGCAGAAGCAGCGGATTTTTGGCAACGGCTCTTGCGATAGCCACCCTCTGCTGTTCCCCTCCGGAGAGCTGGGAAGGGAAGTTTTTGATCCGATGCTGCAAGCCGACTTGATGTAAAATATCTCGGGCATCCAGGTGGTCTTTGCATACTTCCGTGGCAAATTCGACATTTTCCAGCGCGGTTAAATTCGGAATCAAGTTATAAAATTGAAAGACAAAGCCCACCTGCTCGCCGCGGTATGCGGTTAGTTTTTTTTCGCTGAGTTTGGTTATTTCTTGATCGCCGACCAACACTTGACCCGAGGTCGCCGTATCCATGCCGCCAAGTATATTCAATATCGTGCTTTTGCCCGCGCCGCTTGCACCCAATATAACGACGAATTCCCCTTCCGATATCGTGAAATCAACGCCATCCAGCGCTTTGATGGGCACTTCTCCGATTTTGTATTCTTTCGTTACCTTTGAGAATTCGATGAGCTTGTTCACGTTATTTTCCCCCTGTTCTGTATTCACCTCCATAATATACCAACCAGAAAAAGCTACCTCCTGCAGCCGATGTATTTGGGCATCGGTCTCCGGAAGGAGTTTGATCTCCTCCCGCTGCCGCCAAGCGCACAAAAGAGGCCATAATCGGCCTCTTTTAATTGAGTTTCGCTAGCTCATCCAGTTCGTTATTTGCTTGCTGCTTTTTTCTCACCGAGCAAAGAGTTCAACCGCTCCAACAGATCTCCGCCACCAGTGAGTGAGATGGATCCGATTTTCTCGCATATTTTCTCCAGGAATTCCAGCTCTTTCAGACGGAACAACGTCTGGTTCTCGTCCATCAGCTTCGCCGTATTCAGCAGACTTCGGGTCGAGGCTGTTTCTTCCCGACGGGTGATTACATTCGCCTGCGCCTTCTTTTCCGCAAGCAGGACGGTGTTTAGGATATCTTTCATTTCCCCCGGCAAAATGATATCTTTAACTCCCGCGCTCAAGAATTGGACTCCAAACTCTTCGCTCTTCTCACGTAAACGGGATAGGATGAACGACGCAACTTCCTCTTTTCGTTTCAACAGATCGTCTAATTTCAGGGTTCCGACATATTCCCGAAGCACGAGCTGAAGCTGGATATGAATTTGCTCGTCGAACGATTTCATTTGTAAAGCACGTAATGGAGTTACAATCTTGTATTGGCAAACGAAGTTCAATCGCAGCGTAACTTTGTCTTCTGTCATCATTTCTTGGCCGATGAGATCCATTTGTTGTTGTCTTAAATCCATCGTCTTGACCATAACCGAAACGGGACCTCTCCAGAAGTAGTACTTGCCCGGAGAAAGCTCTCTTTGCGAAACATGATCATAGAACAAAAATCCGGATTCGTGACTCGCGATTTCATAAGACTGGGTATAGGTTGTGAGCTTCGGTACAATCGAACGGTCTACCTCGGCAGGCAAATCAGGATGTCTGATATCTGCATGCAGAAAGGTATGTTTCTTAAGCACGTTCCAAAAGGCATAGACACCGGGTTTAAGTAGTTGTACGAAATGCCCATCCTCGTAATGCAGGACATATTCGTGGTCTTGCACTCTTACAACATCGAGTTCTCGCATGAGGTCTTCGTCATGAAGGAACAACTGCACGTCTTTCCCCTCTACAACGAACGGTTTAGCGATATTCAATACGACAACAGTGGTTTGTGACCACAATAAAAAATGATAAGTCCCCGGAATTAGCTTTTTCACATAACTTCCTTTATGAAAGAGCAAACCACGCTGGTCAGCTTGAATCGTTACTTTTTTCAACATAGGAATTACCCCCTTCAATGTTCGACCATTAGATTAGAATCCCACTGCGGTACAGGCGGAATCTCGTTTTAGATAAGCGGTCTCTTCCGTCCTACAAAGCCTCCCGGAATTTCGCACTATCGGTATCCACGGATTGCAAAGCCTTACCTGCAGTGCGCTTAAACGAGCCGCCAGGGATTCTATCCTTTGGTCCTTTGTTCAATGTTTTCGCTCGATTGAAAGTCGAGTGCTCTACCAGAATCGCTCCCAAGGCGATTGGGGAATCGAACCCCAAATCGTGTTCTTCCGACCCGATCGTACAGGATACCGTAACATACCATGCACGGCACTGCGGGATAACTCGATATCCCCGCCTCGTTACGACCGTCCGAATAAGAACCGATGTATGACACGATGTGGCGTTTACACCGTACACATGCGTCCTACAGGTTCTATAATCGCTCATTTCAATCCGAAGGAACATGGCGAAAGTATTACGACTGGACATAAACAACCCCATTCGTACCGTCTACGGTAACTCGATCTCCATCCTTCAACATCGATGTCGCTACCCTCGTCCCGACGACTGCAGGCAGCTTATATTCTCTGGCCACAATGCCGCAATGAGACAAGATTCCGCCGGCATCGGTAATGAGGGCGCCCGCGATGGGGAATAGAACGGTCCATGGCGGCAGCATCGTTTTGCAGACCAGGATATCGCCATTCTCCAGCTTTGCGAAGTCCTCCTGGCCGTATAATACCTTGACTTTTCCGGTATAAGTACCGGCGGAAGCGGCATATCCTTCGAATGAAGTGATTGGACTTCCCGTGACATGGCGCTGTATGCCAAAAATACGTTCAATTACCGGGTCCGAAGATATTGGCGGGGTGCCGAATGACGGCTTGGGCTGCGTTGTCTGATATTCTTGGAATCTTTCTTTATTGTGAAGAACGACCTCGTGAAGTGCCTTGGGGTGCTGCAAAACATCCAGCAAATCATCTAGGTATAAGAAGAAAATATCCTCTTCGCACGAAATAATATGTTGCAGAACCAAGGTGCGTCCTATATTCTTAAGGAAATAGCGAGATTTGGCAGCAATCATCGCATCGATGTAAAAATGATGGTCCTCATCAACGCCCCAACAATCGATTGCCCACTTATACATCGTTTTAAAAAGTTCGGTCATTTCGCTATCCGGAAGGCTTTCGAACAGCTCCTTCACCTTCGCTTTGCGTTCCGTCACGACATGCTTGAACTCCGCGTCGAAATCGTAATCTTGATGCACGTAGTTCCGGATCAAAGACAAGGCATAGGATGGATTCTCGAACCAGGATTCCTCCGCAAACTCATGGGTGTTTGCCGTACGATGGCCATAAATGCTCAGGAAATCCTGCAGCTCCATCATAAATTTCTTCCCTTCAACCGAAGACGCCAGCGTTTCGATTGGATTCCCGGAAGTTTCGAATACGGCGCGCAAATTAGCGGAAGCTTTAACTTGCTTGGCCAGAAGCCATAATCCGCGATCGGTTTCCAGGGACATATTCATCACCCCCTGCAGCAGATCGTACACTTCGCTGGCATCCGCCGATCCCGTCACCTTAGCGTACATTTCCTCCAAAGCGATCGCGAGAGAATTTCGAGGCATCGAGATTTCAAAATGATATTCCCATGCCTTCTCATAGAACTGCCGCAATTGTTCGACATACTGCAGCGCCTCCGTCATCGATAAAGGCATGACGGATCGTTCGGTTAGCTTTTCGTAAAATGGCATATAGAACTCGTTGATCTTATGCTCCATATAAGATTTGATCTGGGGGAAAAACTCCTCCATTCTTTTCTTATGCTTCATTATTCGTTCCTCATACGGCTCAGGATGAGGCGGCATCATCTGATAATAATAGCCCTGATCGGTTTTCACGATGAATTGTTCGATCGGCATTTTCATATTTTCAAAGGCCCTTTTCGTTCCAATCGTTACGGAGGGCAGCATAAAAGAAGCGAACAGAGGCGTTAACGGTCTGGAGAAGTGCGTGTCGTCCAGCATCCAAAACCCTTGCTGCTTGTCGCTTTCGCTCAATATCAAGCTTTCCTTCCATTTCGATATCCGGTTGTTCATTCCGGTTTCTCTCCTTTACAATGTGATAGGTCTGGCTTGCAATAGATATAAGTTACCTTTCCGATACGCAAATTCAAGATCGACGGGGTGACCGAAGCGTGCTTCAACCGCCAATGTCATATTTTTCAGTTCAACCAACTGTTCGTCTAGCAAACTAAAGCTCGATTTTTCATATGCGGTCGTTTCGACCAAATGCGTTCCGCCCGGATAGGGAACCGTTTTGCACGTTTTTTCGCCAAGCTTCTTTGTATACGTTAAGGGGGCGTGTTTGGCTAGAATGAAAAAGTCTGGCGTTACGTGGCCTGATACGACTGCGTCACCCAATCCAAAACTGGAATTAATGAGGACCTCGTCTTTGCTTCCCGTAATCGGGTTCTGTCCAAAAACGACGCCGGACACGTCTGCATCTACGAATTCCTGGACAATGACGGACATGGCAGGCGCCTGAACATCCGTGGAAAATCGGTGTGCCATGTATGAGCGGGCATGGTCCTTATGGATCGAAAGCCAGCACTGCTTGATCGATTCCGGCAGGTTAGCGGATGTAACATTCAGAATCGTCCGATATTGCCCGGCGAACGAGGCCGAACTCAAATCTTCCGCGGAACAGGAGGAACGAACGACCGCAGGGGGAATTATATAGTTGATATACGCTTCTTCAATTTCTTGACGAAATGATGCGGGGAAATCCCAACAATCGGGACACTGCGCATCCTGAACGGCAAGCGCTAACGCATCAGCCGCGATAACGAAGCCTTGGGGAACTGGGAAATGAGATTGAAACAGAAGCCCAAGGTTTTTGGCCTTTGCGCCGATGTCGTCGTTTTCCCGTACCTCTGAAAAAGGAATCAGCCTACGCACAATCGAACACTCCTTATATCGGTCGTACTTCTATTTTATGTGAAATGTTCACGTTCATCTATCCGGTGAATAACGTATTTCATCCATTCCTGGCGAAGGGTCGTGTTCCAGTTATGGCATTACAACCATCACAAATCGTGGAGCGGGAAAATTACATCAACCAGATTCCCGCGCTGCTTGCAAACCTCATAGATGGAAAGAGCGCTATTGTAGGGATCATCGGGGAACCGGGGATTGGAAAAACCCGGCTTACCCAAGAAATCACCCATATTGCAAATGAGCATCGATGCAAAATTTTGTTCGGCCGCTCTTATTTGGTAGGCGGCGATACGGCCTACACCCCGATTATTGAAATGTTGAATCGGGAGCTTCGAAGCGCCAATCCGGCGAAGGTAACCGCCTGGACGAAGGACCTGCCGGACCTCGGCAAACTGTTGCGCCGATTTCAGCTTCCCGATCCGCCGAGAGTCGGCGATCCTTCCCTAGAAAAACTGCGTCTGTTCGAATCATTGGTCTGTCTGGTGGAGCGGATGGCGGAAGGTCGCCCCCTTGTGATCGTCCAGGAGGATCTGCATTATGCCGATCCTGCTTCCCTGGAGTTCCTTCACTACTTGTGCCGCGGCATGAATACTTCTCCGCTGATCCTTGTTTTTACGATGGATTCATTTGAGTTGTCTGCCCGGGCGAATGTGAACAGCTTTCTCCAATCCTTGAAAAAGGAACAATTTTTCAAGCCATTCCACCTCAGCCGCCTGAGCGAACAAGGCGTTGCCCGTTTACTTGCAGACCGTCTAGGCACATCTTTGCCGGATAGCCTTCTGCCTTTGATCATGAAGCATTCCGAAGGGGTGCCGTTATTTGTTGATGAATTGCTCCTTTCTTTACTTGAAACGAACGTATTGTCTAAGCAAGAAGGGATTTGGAAGCTGTCCGTCCACTCCATCGAGACGATTCCCTTTCGAATTAAAGAGCTGATTCAAGAGCGAATTCAAAGAATTGATGCCCAAGATCAAAAAGTCCTTATGTACGCAGCCCTATCGAAGGGCACCGTATCTCACCGCGTTCTCTGCCGACTGACCCAAATGAATGAAGATGAATTATTGTCCGCCATTCAAAGACTGAAATCTTCGGGACTTATGTTTGAAGAGATTCAGGATATGGAAGTTCATTACGGCATTTACCACGCTTTGGTGAAGGAAGTCGTATATGAAGAACTTCCGATTATGGTTCGCCGGCGTACCTACAAGCGATTCATCGATGTATTGGAAGAAAGCGGCTTTGACGATGTTGAGCATCTTGCTCATTTGTATTACGGCGCCGGAGCTGAAGCCGATCCTGCACGGACTCTCGACGTATTTCTTCGGCATGCGGAGAGATCCCGTTTGTTATACGCTTATGCCACTGCCGCCAAGTATGATAAATCCGCCCTCCAGCTCATCCAAACAAGCAAGATGACGGAAGAAAAAGTTCTCATTCCCCGGCTTCTAAACCGCTTGGGTGAAGCTCATAGAATGCTAGGCGAGTACAACGACGCGGCGCGTTATTGTCTGGAGGCCATACGCACGTATGTGCAGTATAACGATCAGAAAGAAATCGCCCGTCTCCATGGGTTGTTAGCCTTAATATTTTGGGAGTCGGGAGAAATCGAGCAGTCGGTGCAATATTTGGAGGATGGCCTTGCGATCGCCAGACAACATCACGATATGCTTGAAACCCGCTATGAGCTGCTGCATACCAGTATTATGTTTCTTAGCCGACTCAAAAGAGCGGAGCAATATTGCCAGGTCTTTGAAGAAATCCAGCAGGTGTATAAGCTGATCGGTACTCCTCAGGCTGCCGCACGGGCAAAAGTAGCGGAGATCGATTATTGGACGAGTCACGTTTATAAGGAAAATTTCAGCCCAAATCAAGCTCGGGAACTGATCGAAAGTCTGGAGAAGATGGAAGTCGAGGATGAAGCGCTGTTTCGCGGTTACTTCCTCAGCGCGATCAATTTCTGCTTCAGCGGCAAGCATGAGCTCGCCGCAACCTATTCGCACAAAGCTTTGGAAGTCGCGAAGCGAATGCGGATTCTGGAATATGAGATCCGCAGCTATTGGATACAGGTTCAAGCGGATCTGCTCAGCGGAAATTGGAAGTCGGCATTGCCCAAAATCGAGATGAGCTTCTCCAAAGCAAGAAGAATCGACGTTGGCAGACCGTTAATCTACGCCTATATTACCAAAGCAATCGTCCATGCATGGATGGGAGAATATGCGGATGCTCAGCATTGCCTGGACGAAATGAAACGGCTGATCCCGGCCTTTCCGCTGAAAGACGGGCACGTCAAGGATATGATTTCTCCAACCGAGATGATGATTGCGATCGGTACGGAGTCCGCGGCGGTCTATTACGATTCGATGAATCGAACGCGCCCCTATTACGTCGCATTACCCATTGATAACCTTGCCCTGTGGGGGGAAATTCAGCTGGCGGCAGGCGATCCGATCGGGGCGATGGAAACAGCCGAGGAATTGCTTGCCCGGACGAAGGAAGAAATCCTTTACGCTTGGGCGCTTGGCAAGCGGTTATACAGCAAAGTTGATTTTTGGCTCGGGAACAGGGAATCTTCGCGGGTACACATACAGGAAGCAGCGGGCTATTTTGCAGAGCTGCAAATGCCATTGGAGCATGCACGCTGCTTGCTGATTTATGCGGACGTGATGCTGGATGACGATCCCGAGGAAGCCAAAAACGCGTTGCTTCAATGCATGCAGTTCTTTGAACAGCTACATGCCGATTACGATTTGAACAAGACCCAAGCGCTGATGAAAAAGCTCGGGGTGCGTTTGCCGAAGCTTAACAAAACTAGCGTCAATGATAAAGAATCCGAATTGAGCAACCGGGAAATGGAAGTTGCCCGTCTGGTGGCCGAAGGATTAACAAACATCGAAATCGCGGAGGCGCTGTTTATTAGTCCGCGAACCGTAAGTACGCACCTTGAGAAAATCTACCGGAAACTAGACATCAACTCCAGAGCTTCACTCGTTAAATATTTGATGGGAAACATCTAATGGAAAACCGTTGCTCCTCGACCCGACTGTGATCCGGGATGAGGATGAGCGGTTTTTTTACGTATCAATCACAATGTTATGAGCGTTGGAATACGTTATACGTCTTCGCATGAATACGTCATTTACTCGATAGGACCTCCTTTGCAAACATGGTAATTTTATAACTGTGCAGGACGCACTTCGAAATGAACCTAAACTAAAAGGAGAGTTGAATATGTTCGGTCGATTTGATCTATATGCTCCCGTCCATAAGGGGATCCGCTCGGCATTGAGCGGCTTATGCTATCAGGCGGGATCGGTTGACAGCACGGAGGACGAGAAGGTGAATTCGTTCGTCGAGGAATTCAGAAGGGTTGTCATTATTCTGGAATCCCATTCGAGAGATGAGGACGCCCACATCAATGAATCGTATCAGAAATATGCTCCTGAGACATTGAACGAATTGGAGGAGGAGCATGCCGGTTTGGAACACAAGCTCGAGAAACTCGGGCAACTGGTGGATCAATTAGAAGCCAGCAAGCAGCAGCCTGCCCAGCATCAGAAGATCTGGCACCGAATCGGCAAAGATCTAAACCGCTTCACGGCAGCGTACTTCACCCATCTGGAGCGTGAAGAAGGTCCGGGCATGCATGCGTTATGGGAGCATCTGACGGACGACGAATTAAAGGTGATTTCCTTGAATATTCGATCCTCTATTCCGCCACAGGCGATGGCCATTTTCATGCATTATATGATTCCGTCGATCAGCCATATGGAGCTGTTGGGGATGTTCGGTGACATGAAAAAATTCGCGCCGCCAGAAGCCTACAAGGGTATGTTGGCATTAGCTCAATCCCGACTTGATCAATTAAGCTGGACTCGGCTGCAAACCGCACTGGAAACTGTATAGAAAAAGGAATGAGTGGATTGTTTAAAAAACAGCTTCTTGTCATGACTTTGGCAATCTTGGGGTGCACCGGCATTGCCGGCTGTGGAAGCGAGGATGCCAGTACCAGCGGTAGCGGCCAAAACCAAATCGAGGCCAAGGCAGAGAAACCGGATGAAGCCAAAGCAAATAACCCGGATGAAAGTAATAGTTCGGTATCGGCGAATGCTACAATACCGGATGGGTTTCCGAAGGAAATCCCGATCCTCAAGGACCCTTTCTCCCTGGTTGCCATGTCATCGGACAAAGCCATTACGGTATCATACGAAGTGAAGAAAACCTTTAAAGAAGTACTTGATGTTTACAAAGACTATTTCAAGTCGGCGGGTTACACGGATATGCAAGAAACGGTGGTCGACGATTCGTATATAGGAATCGGATTCCTAAACGGAAAGCAGCTGATCGTAATGCTGAGCGTCACGAATCCGGACGAACCGGATGTGACCGGGGTAACCCTAACTCAAGAAACCCCAGTGAAGTGAATATAGCCTCGGAAATGAGCAGGCCACTCTTGCATCTGATAGAGTGACCTTTTCATTTTCTAGGTATTTAAGGGCAACTATTTGCCGGGCAGCTGGATGCCGTGCCAGCCGTTTACATCGCATTGGCCATATTCGTTATCACCCACAGCAATTACCGTGCCGTCCGATTTTAGGCCGAGAGTATGAGCGCACCCCGCTGCAACCGCCACAATGTCCCGCCAGCCGCTTACATTGCATTGGCCTTCATTATTTCGGCCCACACCAACCAACCTGCCATCCGATTTAAGGCCGATCGTATGATAACTCCCCGCCGCTATCGCCACAATACCGCGCCAGCCGCTTACATCGCATTGGTCATGCTTATTCAAACCCACAGCCGCCACCGTACCGTCCGATTTAAGCCCGACGGTATGAAGGTAACCCGCCGCTGCCGCCACGATGTCGCGCCAGTCGTTTACATTGCATTGGCCATACCGATTATTACCCACAATCGTCACCGTGCCGTCCGATTTAAGCCCGACGGTATGCCAGTCACCCGCCGCTATCGCCACCATATCACGCCAGCCGCTTACATTGCATTGGCCCTCATTATTTCGACCTACAGCTACAACCGTGCCATCCGATTTAAGCCCGACGGTACGACGCCAACCCGCCGCGACCGCCACAATATCGCGCCAGTCGTTTACATCGCATTGGTTATGCTTATTCCAACCCACAGCCGCCACAGTACCATCTGATATAAGCCCGATTGTATGAGCATTACCCGTGTTCGTCGCCATATGAACATTACCGGCCGCGACCGCCACCATATCGCGCCAGCCGCTTACATCACATTGGCCATATTTGTTATCACCCACAGCCGTCACCGTGCCGTCCGATTTAAGCCCAACGGTATGACGACGCCCCGCCGCTATAGTATCTTTAGGCCACCGTTTCACCTTTAACGCCGCTTCTTTCGGTGAAATGCAATCCATGTCTATCCTCCTTGAAAACAAGACCTATTCCATTAAGGTCTCCTCCTCGATGTTCATGCCTACTTCGATCATATAATATTCATGCAAGATTTATCAAAGGATTCCATTTCCCTGAAGAAGCCAACATTTTTGTTTAAAAAATACCCCTAGCGAATCATCGCCAGGGGTATCGTCCTATTCTTTTTACTCTCCCAAGCTCTCTAATACCCGCAGAAGCATAACGGCCGCCTGGGCGCGGGTTGCTTTACCCGCCGGATCGGCGGCGTCATTCCCCACGCCGCCGATCCAACCCATGGCCACAGCTTGGGCAAAGTCATCTTTAGCCCAAGCGGACAGCCTGTCCGCATCGCGGAATGACTCAAGCACACTCGTATCCGGCTCATGCAAGCTCAGTTTCGCCAACCGGGCGAACCGGGAAAAGAGGAGCGCTAGCTCCTCTCGGGATACCGGATCCTCGGGACGGAACTTTCCGTTCTCCCCTTGGACCAGGCCGCTTTCGGCGGCCGTCTTCACGTACGGGGCGTACCAGACATCGTCTGCTACGTCCGCAAATGTTGTTCCTTGTCCGGTCGGAAGCGTTTCTCCCGCTGCCGACGTCCTAAGCTGCAGATGAGATACGAGCAGCTTCGTCACTTCCGCCCTTGTAATCTGGCGCCCCGGCTCGAACTCGCTCCCGGATACCCCGGACACAATGTGCCTGCTTGCCAACACATTGACTTCGGGCAGACTCCAATGACCGCTCATATCGCCGAAGGAATGATCATAGACCAGCAGAGCGTATTCGCCTAGCTCTTTGATCTGTACTGTGACACGGTGGTTCGCCGCATCCGCAGTCCCGCCGATATACCGCCAGCCTGTGGATGTCGATGCATCCTTCTTGTAGAGACCCAAGCGGCGGGGGTCCATCACCCCCAGAGCCGCAGGGTCGTAGCTGACGGCTAGCTTCAAGCTCTTCTTCGGAACATTGCTTCCACCACTCAGCAATAAGGTGCCGCTGTATGCTTGGTAGCCTGCAGGCAGCGTACCCGTACCGTCGGATTTAGAGAAGTATCCCAGCTTCGTCACCCCGTTGAAGGCTTTATCCGGAATTTCGAGCTGCCACACACCGTCGGAGGTGCGGAACGTTCCACCCGCCGGGCGAACGGTCCAGAACGTGTCGGACTGGTGGGCTCCGCCGTTGTTGCCTCCGCCGTTGTTCCCACCGCCGTTGTTGCCTCCGCCGTTGTTCCCACCGCCGTTGTTCCCTCCTCCGTTGTTCCCTCCGCCGTTGTTGCCTCCGCCGTTGTTCCCTCCGCCGTTGTTGCCTCCGCCGTTGTTCCCTCCGCCGTTGTTTCCTCCGCCGTTGTTTCCACCGCCGTTGTTTCCTCCGCCGTTGTTTCCTCCGCCGTTATTCCCACCGCCGGAAACTTTCGTGGCAGCCGTCAATGAATCGGCTCCAGACTTGTTTCCTGCCCCATCCACTGCAAGAACGCTGATGACATAATCTGTGCCTGGCTTAAGGCTAAGAATGGTATAGTTCGTTTCGGACTTGGAAACGGTTTTGACTTGTTCCTTCCCTCCCTTTTCCGACCAGCTTACGATATAGTGATCGAGGTCGGGCGCTGAAGAAGCATTCCATGCAACTGCAATTCGGTCGGTACTTGTTGAGGTGACCTTAAGGCCAGTGACCATAGGAGGGGCCGACCAATCCTGCCTTGCTGCCGGCGCCCATACCTGGGAAACCGATTTGGACTCATTACCCCATTCATCCACCGCGGATACGCTGATCACGTAAGCTTGCGTATCCGACAAGCCTTCCTTCACCGCCCATTTCTGTGAAGCGGGTACGGTCCACTCGTAGGTGGCGCCGTCCTTGTCCTGCTCTGTCACGGTAATTTTAAATGCTCTCAAATCGCGGTCCACCGGCTCGTTCGACAGGTCATCGTGCGGGATCGACCACATGACGGTCGCTTTACCGCCCGAAATGCTTGCGCTAAGTTCCTGCACTTCTAACGGCGCAACCGAATCTCCTGCGATAACGGTACCGACGAGCTCGCCGCCGATCGGAACGCCGGCATAGCTAAACAGGCTTTCGCTTACCGCATACCCATATTCTCCTCCTGCGGTCAAGTTCGAAGTCGGCGTAAATTCAAGCTCCATTGTCAGCGTTTTGCCGCCGATCGTCTCGGAGTTGACCGCTTTGACCGTTCCTGCCACTGCTGCGGTATTGTCGGAAGTATAAAGGCCTTCCGTAACTGTTATCGCTTTATTCAGATCTACCTCCGTGATATCGATCGGCTTGGTGAAGCGGACCTTGATGCGGGTTCCATCCTCTGCCGGATAAGCCCGGATGTATTCGATCTTGGCGGGCAGCTTCGATACAAGCGGAATGTTAACCTCGAAGCGTGGAGGCGGTACATCCATCTCCTCGCTATAAGCCGTCTCGTACCCAGCCTTCTCATACTTGATCTTCCATTTCCCTCGAGGTACATCCCAACCGTACATTCCATGGAGGTCCGTAGTCTGTGGGTTCACTTGCTCATACCAGGAAGCGTCCCACTCATTCCAGTTGCCGGAATCCGGATCCAGTTCCAAAGCAGTAGCGGTAACGCCCTCCAGTCTGTTGCCCGTCATGCCCTCATATACGTACCCGCTTGGGTCGTAAATATACTTCGGATCTGCCAGCGGCTTTTTCTTCAGCGGCGGCCTGTAGACATCTTTGCATTTGCTGTAATGTATTAAAAAAGACTCTAGTTCTTCCAACTCAGCATTTGTTCCTTCGTCGATTGTCTTGTTTGCCCAGTAGTTTTCGCCCCAGAAGATGATAGACGCGCCTGGTGGAAACCGCGAACTTATGATAGTTAATACAATCTTGAAAGCCTCGGTAATAGCAATACCATATTTGATGTCCATCGCCCAATCGGAATAGTACTTGGCATCTCTCGGATCACAAAGAGCCCGAGCCGCTTCGTAATCTGCATTGACCCGTTCGATCACGCCAGGGGTTATCAGAGAATAGATAGCGCTCCCCATGTCAAAGATTTGTGTGCCCCGGAATGCGAGGTCAATTACAAAAAGGATATTTACTGCTTTTACCGGGTCAACCAGAGGAGCAACAGAGAACGGGGTGGTACCCGTCTCTCCCGTCAATGCTGCGGCGACCGATTCGGGCACCGTCATCTTAAAGGTAAAGGTTCCGGATTTGGCTCCGCGGGTATGTGAGAATGATATGCCGTACACTGGTATTCCGGTTCGATCCATCTTTTGCTGCTCCTGGTAGGTTGGAGAACTGTCAACTGCCGTTGCCCGGGTAATCGTAACCTTCGCGTCAATGTCTTCATTCAAATGAATCAGACTGCTAATCGTGCCGAGCGGCAGCGTTTGACCTCCGGGTGTCGGTTCTTCCGGAAGCGTCAGCCAATCGACCTCATAGTTCCGCACGCTGCGGGGCAGCGTATTCCGCAGTTCCTGCTCTGTCGGCGGTTTCTCCGGAAACCCCTTCATTTTCTTATCGTACGTGACCGAAATCGGTCCTGGATCGCCCTTGAGAATCATGGAGGTGACAAACTCATTACCAACCCGTATAGCCTGCGCCGATTCCGAGCCCATCCACACCTTCACATTCGAAATGCGGTCCGGCGTACGGAACGTAAGCTTATACTGGAACGGCTCTCCAGGTACATAGACGAACGGAAATACCGCCACGCCGCTGTCTGTCCGGAAAGTCTGCACCCGACCGTCGCCCTGGCGCATCGAGACCAGCTCCATGCCGGGATCATCCGGATCAACCCGTACGAGCGCCGTTTGTCCGGGTATGCCGGGCCCACCGCCCATTTGCACGATGGTGCGCAGCTCATGGCTCGACACTTCCAATTCCGGCAACTGGATATCGAGCATCCAGCGGCCCTGCTCGGAAACCTGAGCTTCTCCGAGCAGCAGATCCCCGTCGTATACATCTACTTTAGCGCCAGGGAACGATATTCCGCTGACCGTAAACTCCTTCTTGGCCATCACCTCAGGTGCCTGGATGGTGGCGTAGGCAAGCCGGATTGTAGCCGAGCCAAGCAATTCTTCTTGCGGTGCCCCTTTGTATGAAATAGAGGCCATGAACGTCGCGTCGTTCAAGGACTGTTCCTTCACCTTCAGCGAGAACTGAACGCCGCCGGCTATTCCGCCCAAGATTGTCCCCACCGGCACGGTCAGCTTGCCGCCGGATAACGTACCCTCGGCAGGCATGCCGCGCACGAGGAGCGACGTCGGGATATATTCCAAGCCTTCCGGAAGCTCCACGGTCACGACCGCCTGCTCGGCGGACACCGAAAAAAGTGGGTCCCGGTTCGCGTACAGTACTCGAGCAACAATCAAGTTGCCTGGAGTAGTCAGATCCCGGGAAAGGTAAACGCCGCTGCCTTCCTGTCCGGCAAACTTCCCTTTGGCGCTGAGCTTCTGAGGCGGCAGTTCCTTGTTATCCGAGGCGGCCGCTTCAAATTCCGTTACGGCCGTCTTGCCTCCCTCCCCGTACGCGACCAACCGGTAGTCTCCGGGTTGGGGAATATCGATCAAGTATTTGCCGTTTACCCGGCGATAGTTCACGTTCTTGTAAGCAAGCTTACCATTCTCGTAACGGTACACCTGCAAGCTCACATTGTTCTCCGCCGGCTTCTCCTCATTGATATAGGAGGCGGTCACTTGCGCGCCAATACCTTGCAGGGTCATTTCCAGTTCGGCTTGATTTGATTCCGGAATCGTCACCTCATCACACGCCGCCGGCATAGATACTTCGCGTCCATCCACGCATACGCGGAATTTATCCCCCGCTACGCCAGCCACCTGAAAAGGCGGTCCATAGCTGAGGATTTGAAGGGAGGTCTCCATGTGGTAATGGGTCGCCACCCGCCAATCGAAGGTAACGGGGCCTTCCTTGACACCGTTCAAGGCGGTATACAGCTTGTAATTCACCGTGGCAAAATCCAAAAGCTGCAAGTTTGCGGCAGCATTGCCGCCATCCGGCACGGTTACGTTGACAAACTTGGACAACTTGCCCTTGGCGCCATTGTGGCTGGCCCGCACTTTCACATTTCCGGCCGGAATATCGATGCTATATTTCCCGTCCTTGTTCGTATAGACTTGGAAAGCCTTGCCGCTACCCTCCAGAACGGCGGTAACATTGGCGGATTGCACCGGGGAACCGTCCGTACCCGTTACTATTCCCTCCAGCTTCCGTGAAGACTTTACGTCAAGGGTCATGTTCCCTTTTACGATAATTCCATTTGCACTGATTTTCATCTCTTTAGGGAGGTAGTAAGCATCATTCGGCATGACTTTTAGCGTGTATTCCTTATCCTTCTCCGCCGTCACGCGCAGATCGTAGCTGCTGTACATGCTGCCTTGAAGGACCACCTTCCCGTCGGAATCGGTTAATGTATAATCCGAACGGACCGGTTCTCCTTGCGGCCCCCTCACATCTCCGTAAAACTGCATCCTATATTTAGGGACGATTTTCAACTCGGTCATTTGCCCATAGTCGATTTGCGGCGAATTCATGTCTAATGGAACCACCCCCGAGCCATGGGTCAGAACCATCCGGTATGCAATATCGTTGTAAGGCACATCGAAATCGTAGCTCCAGACGTCGTTCATCACCTGCTGCCAGGTATAGTAGCGCCTCTTGTAATCCTGATCGTTCAAATACATGACCTCGAGTAATGTGCTTTGGAACGGATCTCTCCAGACCTTGCCCTCAGGAACGTCCAGGCTGATTTTCAAGCGACCTGCCACATTTTTATGAATCGGAAAAGGTGTCAGAGTGCGATCTCCGTCGACCAGCATTTCGACGGTATCGATGCTCGCCGTACCAATAGCGATCGGATAATCGCCGGTGTAGATGCCCGCTTCCTTCGTCTCGGTCAAATCTACCTTCGTCTCCACCTGCTCCTTCTTGCCGTCCTTCCAAAGCTGGGAAACGACGGCCGCTTGCAGGCTCATGCCCGGCTTGCCTTCCGCAACAAGATGGGCGGTGCTGCCCATCACCGGGACCCTATCGCTTCCGACGCCGACCGTCTTGTCGTTGTCGAAATTCATGACGACCCTGTTAACTAAATCCGTCAAAGCGTACAGATCGAACGAGATATCATTCTCGCCAAGGGACAACTGGACGGTGCGCTCCGCGCCAGCCTTATAGCCTGCAGGCGGAAGAACTTGCACCGTAACGGACGAATCCACCGGCAGCTTGCCGGGCAAAACCGCCGTTCCTTGCGAATCAACATCCACCTCAACAGGCTCCTTGCCTGCCGGAGTAAACTTCACCTTAATGCCTGTCGGCAGCGGTTTACCCACCGGCGGATTCACGGTCGCCCTCAGGGTCGAGAGTAATTCCGGCACAAGCTTAAGGGAGGAAGTTTTTCCACCTGTCAAAATGACCCCTTCCTGTTTCGCCAAAATAGCGTCTCCGTACCGAATCCCCACCGTATACGCAACGCCCGACTTAAGTTGAAGCTCGTAGTTCAGCCGATTATTGGACATTTTCAAATTGGCAGCTTCCTTACCGTCCGCAATGGCGTACAGAACCAATTTGTCCAATCTGTCCGTCTTGTCAGTCTCTACATTCAAGGACAGCACGCCTCCTACTTTGACCGGGAACCGGTCAAGACTGATGCGGGAACCGCCTCCTTGCAGCTGCACCTCGCCCGCGACAATCTCCGCCACTGATTCGTCCAGGGGGAATATGCCGCTGTAATAGCCCTGTGAAGAGGACTCGGGCATAGGCACAGTCTTCATCTTGACTTCACTTTCACCGGCCGTTTTGTACGAGATCAGCGCCTCAACCTGCTGCTTAGCCGCTCCGCCTGCCTCCAGCAGCACGGCACCGCCCGCCGTCAACTGATCGTCCACCTGGCTATACGCCAACCAACGGGCCGAGGAAAGCGTGGATCCCGGGTTCGTAGTTCCGCAATCCGCCAAACAAGAGGCGTACAGGGCATTCCCCCGTCCGTAGACAATACGCTTGCCCGCGCGGTCCATCGCAGCTCCGAACGTATCCTCGTTGACATTGACCGGAACGATCGGGTTGCCCAGATCATTCAACTGGAACAGCTCGCTGTAATGCTTCACCCGGTCGGATGCATATTCCGTCAATTGAGCCAGAACCTGAGTCCCATCACCGGTAATCATGACTTTATCATATGAATTATCCCAGACGCTCCGCGTTCCGTTAACGTTGATCTCGGTTCCTTTCTCTACGTCAAGAATGTAAGCATCGTCCCGACTTCGCGAATATCCGCTGTTGTAAGCGATGAACTTGCCCTTGTCATCCATCTCTAAACGATCATATCGATTGTGGTCGGAGAACCAGTCCACAACGATGTCTTGCTCCACATCATAGAGGTAGATGAATGTGCCCGGAAAACCAATCGGCTTTCCCTTGATATTCCGGGATGTAGAGACAAAAGCGATCTTCTTGCCGTCGCCGCTGATGGCAGCGCTCGTGCTGATCCCGTTCTCGGGTGCACCGTCCACCGTGTCGCTGATTAGCTTGCGCTGCATGGAAGGATCGGCGTTGCGGTCGATCAAATAAATCCTTCCGTTTTCGGAGAACACGACATAACGGCCGTCTTTGCTGATTCCTGGCCCCCGGGCGTTCGTGCCGGGCGTGGAGAGCAGCTTCAACCCGCCCATCCCAAAGTCGTAAACATAGAGGTGTTCACCTGCTTGCTCGGGTGAAGCTTCCAGATTCGTGGCATCCGAGATAAATAGCACTCTATCTCCGGCCTCATTGACACGGAGGCTGTGAATGCGCCCGTTCGGAAGACCCGGACCGCCCCCCTTGAAAGTAGAGATCAAATGTTTATTCATCGTCCCGCCGAGCGTTCTCTTAAGGGCAAAAACAAATCGTTCTTCGATTTGAGAGTCCGGAGAATCCGTGTAGACTACCGTCGAGCCGTCTCCGCTTACCTCCGCTTCGAAGCCGTCTTCGGAGGCCGGCCGATGCAATTGCGTCAGCATCGTCTCCTCAGCCAGCGTGCCGCTAACGGATACCTCCGTGCCGCTAACGAATACCGTCGTGCCGGGCGATTCGTTGCCGGCACGATCCACCGTACTGATCCGAATGGGCGTTTCAACGCCAGCCGCTACGGGAACCGATAGATACGTATCCGCCGTTTCCCCAAGCTTGGTCGTTGTCCTATTGTCATAAACGCGGTATCCTGCAATATCCGGATCCGGAATCAAGTCCCCCTCCAACAATGGCGGATTCCAGCTTATCATCGCTTGAGCGGGTGCTGTCATTTCCCACTTGACGTCCAGGACTTCGCCTGCCGGAGTCCAATCCACCTTCAGCGTAATCGGCTCCGATCGGACACTCTCCTGTCCGTCAACAATGGATGAAGCCGAGAAGGTGTACGTGCCTTCTCCGATATTCTCCAGCGACACATCCATAGTAAACCTGCCGTTCTCATCAGAAGCCGTGGGTTCACCGAGAGCCGCCACCTCCCCTGTGCCCAGAGCATACCAGATCTGGACGGAGGCCCCCTTCTGTGCTGTGCCGCTGATCGTCACTTGATGCGCACCGATCAAGTCGGTAGTTAGCGGATCGAGCACCGGAGCGCCACTGGGTCCGATCCCAGCCGTTTGTACGTCATTCCCGTACACCGATTCCAGACCGCTAAAGATCCCGTCTCCCGTCTGTCCGGCAGTTTCCGCAAAAACACTTTGCGGTACAATTCCCGTAATCAGCATTACCGACAGCGCGAGTCCCACAGCGGCTCGTCGCTTCTTTTTCATCCAACCCTTTCTCATTACTTCGCTTTCCTCCATTTCACAACCGTTTCGGCTACAAAGTCTTCAAAAGTACGCGGCTCGCGAAGCAGCAGCTCCCGTTGCCTCATGAAATCTTGCTCGGTACCTAGGCAACCGAACTTCTGAAAGCATTCGTACATAACCCGATAATCGTGAGCAAGCCATTCCGGCATCGTCTTTATCGCTTGCGCGTACCATGCATTCAGATCATCGCCTGCGTATCTCACGTCAGTACCCATATGCTTGCGATAAATATCGGCGGTCGCTTCCCCTGTTAAGGCTTCGGGTCCGTAGATGGGATATTCCTGGCCTTCATATCCGCTTAGTAAAAGCGCATTTGCCGCTGCGAAAGCGATGTCTCTAACATCGACACGGTGAAGACCAATCGAGCCGATAGGCTGCGGGTATACCCCATAGGTTTGAATCGCCTCTTGAAACCAGTAATCATTCTGAAAGAAATTGTTCGGACGCAAAATCGTATAAGGGATCCCGGATTGTTTAATCGCATCTTCGATCTCGATCTTGCTCTTGATATGCGGAATGTGCTGCATCTGCTTTGCGATCGGCGCTGCTAATAATACGATTTTGGGAACTCGCGCTTTTTTAGCCGCGGTTACAGCTGCGATTCCTTGGCTTGTTTCGTTCTGCGCCATACTCGTTAAGAGGAATACGGCATCCTGCCCGTCGAATGCCCCCTCCAAGCTTTCGGGAGCTTCCAGATCGCCTCGAAACCATTCGATGCCGCTCGAATGGTTGTGCCGATATTTCTCCGGATCCCGCGCTAGGATACGGATGGAGGCCCCGCCGCGTTCCAAAAGCTCTGAAACGAGCTGGCTGCCTACCGTTCCTGTCCCTCCGATAACCATAATTTTCATAAAACCTTCTCCTCTCGGTATATCTCCATCGATACAAATGAATCGATCACACGCATTAAATTATCATGACCGCTGCTTGGAACCTATCAAGTAAATAACGTATTGTGGCCGAATCGATTTACGTATTTCTTCGCTCCCCCTGCCTAATCGGGATGGAATGAGAAAATACGTAGTCTACCCGATGTGATGTTTTTCTTCCGGTAGCTATGATTAGGAAAGCATAGTTGATCGTCTGCGAGCGGCGCTCAGGTGCTCAATTATTAAAACCAATCATAAGGAGGATTTTTCATGAAAGGGATCGTTTGGATTCGAATTGCAGTATTGTACTTTGCTTTTGCAGTTGTTTTTGGAATGACAATCGGCATCACGCATCAGTTTCAGCTCACGACGGTGCACGCGCATGCCAACTTGCTTGGCTGGGTTTCGCTCGCATTGGCGGGCATCATTTATCGCATGTATCCGAAGGCAAGCGTCAGCGTTTTGGGCAAGTGCCATTTCTGGCTGCACAACATCGGACTTCCGTTGATGCTGGCAGGGTTGTACGTAAGGATGATGGAACTGTCTTCTTTGCCGCTGATTGAAATTGGGGGTACCTTGGCTATAATCGGCATCATCTTGTTTACGGTAAATGCGTTTGTGAATACGAAGGAAACTTCCGAAAACTCCGAAAAATCAATGGAACAGTAGCATCTCTCAATGTATTGTAGTAGTTTTACGTCTTGTTGCATGTCGGTTGAAATACGTAATTCCAATTAACAAACCGTGCAAAAACAAAACAAACTCCTTTATTCCGAATGGAACAAAGGAGTTTGCTTATTCTCAATCATTCAACTTTGATGTTTTTTCATGTCGAATCGACCGAACTAACCGAATCATTTCCAGGCTACCCTTCTGTGCCATAAGCACAGTCATCATCTTCTTCAACCAAGGATTACGTCCGGCTGATAGATTGTCGCAATTCATTCATTTGGAACGGGCCAGAGTTAGCCCAGCGAGGATGATGCTGATCAGCCCCATCACAATAGCAATGATGGCCCCCGCTCGCCCGTCGCCGGTGCCGAAGTCACCGGTGAATAGGTTCAAATGCACCACAGCGTAGGCTATGACGATCAGCCCTACCACCGCGGCCACGACGGCCCCGCGTCGCCCGCTGCCGGTGCCGAAACGACCGGCGGAGCGAGCCAAAGCCAGCCCGGCGATGACCGCGCTGATCAGCCCCACCCCCGCGTCTATCGTGGCCCAGAGTCGCCCGGGGGTGACTACTCCATATCCGGCATTACCGTTGGTAGCTTCAGCAAAGGCAATAGTTGGAACAAGTAGAATTGCACAAAGCACTGCGAATAAAACCAGCTTCATTTTCATTAGTTAATCTCTCCTCTTTGTTTGGTCTTCTGTACGAGAGACACCGTTCCAAAAAACAACATCAGAGCAAGTACCGGATGAAGAGCAGATAAATATCCAATTCCGGACGGTAATTTGGCGCTGACCGCTATCAAAATGATGATGCCGAACAACCCCGCGCTACGCAGTCGAAGAGAAAGCGGCAGCCGAGCGATGAAGGATATGACGAGGTTCAGGATCGAAATAACGATCGACACTATGGCAAAGCCTTTATGGCTGGCCCACTCCGCCGAATTCCAAAACAGTGCGAGACCGGCAAGAAACACTTGAACTAAAATGCAAATCGCAAATATCATGACCATTGCCTTAAACACCAAACGCGCCCTAACCACGAACGGTGAAAGAGTGGTTATTTCCGCCGCGCGATCCCCGGCTTCAGGTTTACTGCTCTTTACGGATAGGTTGCTCATCATTGAATCCTCGCTTTCGATAAAATAAGATCGTTTCACAGTCAGTTTAAACAATAAATGTCGAGAACTTATGCAGATCTTCTTCTTTTTGTGTGGATTCCTTCAAGAGCATGTTAAATCACGGTATAATTTTGGGTAAGCGGTATATTCTCGCACTGGAAGCAGACTAAACTGGAAAGATGGGATTGGAATGGAACCGAAGTTGTTGCTTGTGGAAGACGAACCGGGCATGCTTGAGGAAATGTACACCTATTTGCAACGTGAAGGGTTTCGGGTATTGACCGCCCGTACGGGCAAGGAAGCGCTCTCGATTGCCCGGTCTGAACGGCCTGATCTCGTCGTGCTTGATTGGATGCTCCCCGAGAAAAGCGGCATCGACGTATGCCGCGAATTAAGGCAAACCTCGCATTGCGGCATTATTATGGTCACGGCCCGATCGGATGAATCGGATAAAATCGTCGGTCTGGAAATCGGCGCGGACGATTATTTGACGAAGCCGTTCAGCTTGCGTGAGCTCACTTCGCGCATCCGAGCTTTACTTCGCCGCTTGCGCGGGCCTGAAGACAGGGCGATGTTGTTGGAAAGAGACAACCTGATCATTTCCGAAGCCAAATGTCAGGTATTCAAGGACGACCAGGAAATTCAACTGACACCGACGGAATTCAAAATTTTGTACACGCTCGCTGCGCGTCCCGGAATTGTTTTCAGCCGCCTGCAATTATTAACGGCCGCACTCGAGGACGAATATATGGGATACGAAAGAACGATGGATTCCCATATCCGGAATCTTCGCCGCAAGCTGGGAGACGATCCGGCCAATCCTCGTTATATTCAAACGGTATACGGTTTCGGTTACCGATTCGGTGAACAATCATGACGCTTACGGTACGCCAAAAAATATTTATCTACATGGGACTGCTCGTTCTTATCCTCGGCGGCGCTCATGCCGTAACCAAACAGGCTTACATGGAGGCTCTGTTCGATCAATTTCGTAAGGAAGAAATCAGTGCATCTTATTTGAACGCGCCGCCCGGGGAACAAATCGAGATCTTGAAAACTTACGTTTCGGATAACATGCAGAATTTTGCGCTTGGAAATTGGGTATTTTTCATCGTAATCGGGCTGTTCTGCAGTTTGTGGATTTCGGGGGTGCTGACGATCCCGCTTCGAAAGCTCGTTGCCGCTATCGAACGCGTCGCGCAGGGGGATCTGGACGTGAACGTTCCTGTACAATCCAAAGACGAATACGGTAAAGTCATCCGGACCTTCAACGATATGACGCTTCGCCTCCGGGAAGCTGAGGACGCCCGCAGGCGGTTGGTAGCCGATGTCGCCCATGAGCTTCGAACTCCTTTATCGATCATGCGGCTGAAATTAGAAAATGCTCAACAGACCGGTCAATCCCCCCCTCCGGAAATGCTGCTTAGACTCCATGACGAAGTGATCCGATTAGGCCATCTCGTGGAAGATCTTCATGTGTTGTCTTTAGCTGAGGCGGGCCGGTTGGCATTGGATTGCAAACCGCTCGATCTGTCGGCAAGACTTGAACAAGTCGTTGATGATGTGAAAATGGAGGCTGAGGAGAACGGACTGGAAATGTGCTTCTATTCGAACACGAGGCCGGTAAAGGTAATGGCCGACGCGAGACGGATCACGCAGGTGTTCATCAATTTGTTGACGAATGCGATCCGCTACACGCCGGAAGGCGGAAAGATTTCGGTTGTCATTGAAGACAAGGTCCAGGAGCGAAATGCAGTCTATGCATGTGTCTCCGTGATCGACACCGGCATCGGTATTCCGGCCGAAGAGTTAGACCACCTATTCGATCGTTTTTATCGCGTGGAAAAGGCCCGTTCGCGGCATACAGGCGGAACGGGGCTCGGATTATCGATCGCTCATCATTTAGTCAGAGCCCACGGCGGGTTCATCCGCGTCGTGAGTGAGCCTGATCAAGGTACGACATTTACCGTTTATTTGCCTCCGTTCCGCTCGAATCATGGTGATAGTTAGGCTGACTATCGAATCAATAACTCCATTTTTGAAATTACCTCAGCCAGCGTCTCATCGGGTACTTTACAGATTAAAGTTGCCTGTCGGGATTGCCAGTCGAGACTTTTCACCTGATCGGATAGAATTGCCCCCTCCACAGGTAAATTCTGCGGAATGATGACCTCGAATGGATAGCCCTTGACCTTGGAGGTTACCGGGCAGAGCAGGGAAAGCCCGACCTTCCCGTTATAGGCGGCGGGTGAAATAACCAAGGCAGGACGCTTCCCAGCTTGTTCATGACCTGATTGTGGGTTGAATTGCAACCACACCAAGTCGCCGCGATCCGGCACATACGGATGAGTCACCATGACTCCCTTCCTTGTGGTTCGCCGGTTGGCACCTCTTTATGAAGATTATCCGGCTTGACCTTGGCAAGGAGTTCATCCAGTGTTGCCGACTTAGGCTTTATGACAAGGTGGCCATCTTCCACATCGAGATCGACCTCTGAGCCTTCCTCAAGACCGACCTTCAGGGCAAGGGACTTCGGGATGCGAATACCTAAGCTGTTACCCCACTTTTGAACCCGAAACATAGAACCGCCCCCAACAATAAGTATATACAAAGTATAAACATTTATTAAAGGAAGTCAAACCGACTACCCGCCAGAACAAAAAAAAGAGGCCACAGTGTGCCCCTTCTCCTTCAAATTCTAGCACCTTACATGTTTGCGTTTGAAACCAAGTTGACCTTTATCCACTGCCTTTTGGATTGTTTCGGAAGCGTTCAAGAAGCCGCTTTTTCCCTTGTCCTTTTTGACTTCTACCGGGCCTACGGCCTTTGCGGTCTCGACCGCCTTATGATGAAGCGGCAGATAGGATACCCCTACCGTGTAAATGAACTGATTCATTGCATATTTCGTTCGCTCGGGAGAATCATGAATCGTATCCTTCACCCTATCGAGCATATGGGCAAGCTTGGTTTCGGAAAACTCCCCATCCGGACGATTCCCCAGAAGCCAGCAGTAACAGCTCCAGCCCGCCGACATTTTCAGTTCTTCGCCGCTTGAGATCCATTTATCGGCCACTTCTTGAGCAATATCCGCTTCCGCCAAGGTGACCGCCACCACAAAATCGGACAGCATATAAAAATAAGCCGCATCGATCCAACGATCAAAATCCGCTTCCGTCATCGCTTTTGGATCTGCAATGATTCCGGCAAAGTACATGGCGTCGTAGTTTCCTGTAGCGTATAGCTGCTCGGCCAAAGGTTGATTGATTTTTATTTTTTTGGCAATGGGCTTCATTTCGCCTGTAGCCACGCCAAAAAGCGGCTCGCGCGCTCCGTTGGATTGATAAATTTTCTTGGTCCGTTCCTTACCGAGTGCTTCAAGCTCCTGCATCACCGTTTCGAAATCCATGGCTACACTTCCTTTCAGTCCATTATAGCATGTTTAGACCCTTAGCGAGCCGCGGAACCCTCTTGCAGCATAGTAGGATTCTGCTCCATTGTGGTACACGAAGACCGTGTCGTAGCGACGATCGCAAAAGATGGCCCCGCCGAGTTTTCGAATACTAGCGGGTGTTATCACCCAGCTCGAAGTTTTCAAATCGAAGTTTCCAAGTTTCTGCAGCTCCCGGTATTGTTCTTCTGTTAAAAGCTCAATGCCCATGTCAGCTGCCATTTCAATCGCATTATTTTGTGGTTTATGTTCTTTCCTTGACTCCAGCGCTTCACGGTCGTAACAAATACTTCTGCGACCTTTAGGACTTTCCGCTGAACAATCGTAAAAAATGTATTCGCCCGTCTTATTGTCATGACCTACAACATCCGGTTCGCCGCCGGTTCTCTCCATTTCATGGAGCGACCACAGCTTTTCAGGTTGAGCTTCGAGCTTGGCTTGTACGTTAGCCCATTCAAGGCCTTGATGACGGTTCATGTTTTTCTCAAATCGGGCTTTCAATGTTTTGAGTAGTCCTTCACGTTGTTCCGGCGATAATTCCTTTTTTGTCATGTTCATTTCCCCCTTTAAATAGGCTACTTCCTAACCCCAAATTCCTATAATAATGACTCCAACGGTAATAAAAAGCGATGTCAGGATTCGTCTAGTCCCTTGTTTTTCCCTAAGAATAAAGATCCCCATAATCGTTCCGAATACAGTACCGATCTCCCTCATCGGTGCGAGTTGGGCTACTGGCGCGAGAGACAGGGCAAATAAAAAGAGCAGGTATCCTCCCGGTGCGATAATTCCGCCGAGCAACATGATCTTCCAGTTTGCTTTAAGTTCGTTTCGTATTGCGCCCGAATGAAATGTCGCCCATGATAGAACCAGTAGGTTTCCAATGTTAGTCGCTTCGTTTAATACGACTGCCGATACATAATTTAGGGCGATTTTATCCACCACAATGTAGCAAGCGATACATATTCCAACTGCTAATGCTAGTATAGGTGCTTTTGATGATGACAATTCATTGCGCTTGAACTTTATATCACTTAACAAAACAATTCCTAGAACAATCGAGATAACACCTAACCATCCAATGAAAGTTAATTTCTCATGAAGTAATGCCCATCCGAGCAATGGCACTAATAACGGGCTTGTGCCCCTCATAATAGGATAAACTTGCGACAAGTCCCCTACAGAATATGTAGCCGCGAGTAAAACAACATACAGTCCGTGCAGGAAAACGGATGCAAGGATGATCAATAACCCTGTTCCATTCAATCGACTAATATCCCATTCAACGATAGTCCAAGGTAAAAATACAAGAATTGCGACAAGCTGACAGAACCAAAGGAAAACATTCTTATTTAGACTCTTCTTTGTATAAAGATTCCAAACGGAATGAAGGAAGCCTGAACCGAGTACCAGTAAAATAGCTATTCCGAACAACCCATCACCTGTCCCTACCAATCCATTCAATTAACTCAACATTTTATCACAGGTCGGAAGACAATTCAGCAATCTTAAAAGGAACCTTAGAGGATTCAACATTATTCGCCTTGAAACAACAAATTCCAGATGAATCGTGCTATGATCGAGTAAATCTATATCTTGGTGGTGACAGCAATAGAATGGAACGAATTCTGATCGTTGACGACGACCCGCAAATTCGCGAAGTGATCCGTACCCATATCGAACAATCCGGCATGCATGCGCTCGAAGCCGAGTCCGGACAACAAGCGATCGAACGGCTGGAATCCGAGCAGGTGGATGTCCTCATTCTGGATCTGATGATGGATGATCGCGACGGATTCGAAGTGCTGCGTTACTTGAACAAGCGCAGATTGGACGTATTGGCTATTGTGGTTAGCGCTAGAAGAGCGGAACAAGATAAAATCGCCACGCTTGGACTCGGGGCCGACGATTATATGACGAAGCCCTTTAGCCCCATGGAGTTAATGGCCCGCATTCAAGCCGTTCTGCGCAGACGGCACCCTAAATCCAGCCCCCCTTCTTTGGTCATTCGTTTGAGCAATATGATTCTGGATATCGATAACTACACGCTTCTCATCTATGACAAGAAGATTTCCTTGACGATGGTGGAGTGCGGTCTAATGCAGCTCTTTATGCAGAATCCTGACCGCGTGATGACGAAGCTCGAAATCTATCGACATGTCTGGCAGCATGAACGGTATGACGATAACAACTTAAGCGTATATATGAGCCGGCTGCGCAAACAATTGGAACGGGCTAAGTCGCCTTGGGAAATTCAAACCGTGCGCGGCGTTGGTTACCGGTTGACGGGAGTTGGCCTATGAAATTACGCACCAAGCTATGGCTATCGCTTGTGATTAGCGCCGCATTGAGTATGGTATTATTCGGCTATTCGACAGTCTGGATCGGAAAGGTAGCGAATAAAGGCTACGCGCTCTTCCAGTTAAATCCGCTTGCGCAATCCGTTGTCGATTCTATGGGGGAACAGCCTGAATTCGGGGTAGGTACGTTAAAACAAACCTTGGATCGCGCGCACGCAGAACACCCTGCCATTCGTTGGGTGTGGCTGAACGATCAGGGACAATCCCTCTATGATACGGCAGGGCTTAACCCGACATTTACCTTCCATGACTTGGCGATGATGATGCAGAATATGCCGCAGAATTATTTAACTGAAGACGATGTTAATATCCTCACGCCTGCCGCCAAGAACGGACAGTCGTATTTCTTGCTCATGAGCATACCAGCTTCCGCGATGAAGCAAGGCGAGGTTTATTTTCTCATTCGCACGCTCAAATCGTTGCTCACGCTGGTATTGCCGCTTATCCTGTCGTTTTCGATTCCCTTTCTGTTGGCCTTATGGTTGTTCACATCCTTGAATAAAAGAATTCGCAAACTCAACCATGCGCTGAATCAACTGAATATCCAAAGCGACTCGCCCCTTGTAGAACTGGTCGACACCTCCAAGGACGAGCTTGGCCAGCTGACGCAGCATTATAATTCCATGGCGCATCGGATCCGAGCTCAATTCGCGGAAATTCAACAGTTCGAAAATAAGCGCAAGCTCCTGCTATCCAATCTGTCGCACGATCTGCGAACGCCTCTGACGACGATGCTAGGATGCGCCGAAATGATACGCACCGGAAATTATAAAGATCAGCAAGAGCTTCTGGGCAGAGCCAAAATCATTCTGCAACGTTGCAGATACATGGACAAGCTGCTCGACCAAATGCTGGACATCTCCCGCTCCGATGCGGACGATCTGACCCTTCGCCTGGCGAATCATAATGTATCGGAGATCGTTCGCAAAATCGCGGTGGAATACATCATGGTGCTCGATGGCGATCAAGTGGAGTTGGACGTCGAAATGCCCGATGAGGATATTTATCTCCCTATCGACGCTCCCCTGATGGAGAGAGCCTTCCGTAATCTCCTCGACAATTCGATCCGGTACGGCAAGGATGGACGATATCTTGGCATCCAGCTGACAGCGGACGATCAATCCGTGAATTTGACCGTGAAGGATAAAGGAAAAGGGATTCCTAGCGAGCATCAGGCGCACGTTTTCGAACGCTTTTACCGCGTGGACAGCGGAAGAAGTGGAGAAGGATTGGGGATTGGCCTGGCCATTGTCAAGGACATCGCCCTCGCCCACCAGGGTAATGTGGAGATGGAAAGTACGCCGAACGTGGAAACGGTGTTTCGGATCAAGCTGCCTCGTAAATAAAAGGAATATTCATACTTTAGGTAACCCGTCAGTCAACGCTTGTACCCATTATTATGGCTCAGTTTCCTTATAGGAACTGAGCCACAATAGGATGTCCCGTAGACGGTAACAGCCTTGCCGTTTATGTTGGTATATTGCTCCCACCCTTGTCAATGACAAACTCTACGAACCGGCGCAGGATGGTCGAAGCCTCCGCACGAGTTGCATTTCCGGCAGGATCATACAGATTGTTATTTTTGCCGTTCACAATACCTGTTTGCTGGATCGCTTTTACCGCTTCCTTGGCCCATAAACTGATTATCGCGTCGTCTGCAAAGGTGACAGCCTGCCTAGTAACGGGCAGCTTATAACCTGTGGCTTTGGCGTAACCCGCCATCATAACCGCCATCTCTTCACGGGTAATCGGACTGTCCGGATCAAACTTGTTATTGCCGATGCCCTGCGCGATCTTGTTCTGCACCGCCCATTCGATATAGGGCATGGCAGATCTTGTGCTTGAAACATCAGTGAAGCTACTTTGCTTGTACTCGCTCATGTCAGCACCGGAGAGCACGCCCAGCGCCATAAGGAAGTCCGCGCGGGTAATGGCCGTATCGGGCGAGAAGGTTGCCGCGCCAGTGCCGGAGATAAGCCCGCGGCTGATTACATAATCGATGTTGTCCTTCGCCCAATGCTTTGCCGTATCCATATACGCCGGCGTCAGTACCAGATAGCCTACTCCGTAGATGGACAGACTGTTCCTGCTTATTGTCAGCTTGTTGTTATCATAACTGGAACGGATCATAAGCTGTGGTTTACCTATCTTGTTTACATAGACGACGTAGAGGTTCCCGTTCTTTTCACCGGAAGCCGCCTTGTAGGAAATCCCTAGCGTGACCGAGCCCTTGTCGAAGTTTGTTATATACTCGGTTTTGCCGTCCTTCTGATAGCTGACGGTGAGATCGTACACGGGACGGTTGCCGATCAGTACCTTCGCCGCGTCAGACAGCTTGGTTACAGGATTCGCTCCGAACGCGACATCTCCCACCGACTGGGAATTCATTTCCCGAAGAGCTGTTTGGTCAAAAGAGAAACTGACAAGCGTAGTGTTTACATCAAAGCGTTTCACACCTTCCTTGTCCAACAAGGCGAGGGCTCCTTCCTCCAGCTTCACGCTGAAGCTTGCCCCGTTTGCACCGAACTGAACGTTGAAGACAATGCCGATGCCGTCAGCTATATTTCCTTTGTTCTGAGCCTCCTTTTTCGCCGCATCGATCAATGTCTTTACTTGCGATTCCTTGATGGTGACCGAAGCAACTCCGTTCTGAGCCACGGTTGCGGCCAAGTTCACGGATGCGGAAGTCGGCTGGTTTGGCTCTTTGTTGATGGTGATCGGAGGATTGCCTGGCGTGGTTGAGGATGAACCTCCTCCACTTCCGCCATTGCCGCCGTTGCCGCCATTGGATCCATTGCCGCCATTGGTGTTAACCATCCAATTCGCCCTGACGGTCACGTTGCGGGCAGGCATGGTAAAGGCGGTCGTCGCGCTGCTGGCATCCGCAAAGCTTACGCCGTCTGATGAAGTCCAGCCATTGAAGCTGTAACCGCCGCGGGTTCCTGCTTGGATCGAAACCGTCTCACCGCTTGTATAATCTCCGCTGCCGCTAGCACCAATGCCGCCATTGCCTAGGGTCACGGTGTAAGGTGTAGGATTGGCCAGCACAACGGCCTGCTCGGCGCTCTTGAAGCCAGTTGCCGTTGCTTTGACACGAATGTGGTAGGTGCCCGCTGTTAGGCCTGTAATTTTCGTACCCATTACATCCGTCCAGCCTCCGGTTGAAGATTTGTACTCCATGGCAGCGGTGACGCCTGTAATCGCACCCTTGCCGCCGATCGTTGTCGGATTCACGCCTACTGCGGTCGGAGCAGCCGGTCTTGCTGGAATAACCAGACTTTGGGCATCGCTATCGATTGTGGTTGTGCCGTTACCCTTCTTCACGATGGCAATCGTCGTTCCGGTGTAGCCTGCAACATCCAGCTTGCCGCTAACCGGCGATACCGGCGCGCTGTCGATCGTATAGCTGCCGCCGACGTCAAAACCCGTCAGTTGTTCGCCGACATAGTCGATCGCGATCGCAGGCGTGGCTTCCACAACCGGCGTCAGTGCCGTGATCGTAACGATCTGCTCAGCGCTCTTGAAACTGGTTGCCGTTGCTTTGACGCGAATGCGGTAGATGCCTGCTGTCAGGTTCGTAATTTCCGTACCCGTTACATCCGCCCACGTGCCTGCTGACGATTGAACCTCCATGTCTGCCGTTACGCCTGTAATCGTCCCCTTGCCGCCGATCGTTGTCGGATCTACGCCCGTTGCCGTCGGGGTAGCCGGTCTTGCTGGAATAACCACGTGTTGAGCATCGCTATCCGTCGTCGTTGTGCCATTGCCCTTCTTCACGATAGCAATCGTCGTTCCGATGTAATCTTCAACATCCAGCTTGCCGCTAACTGGCGATACAGGCATGCCGTCGATCGTATAGCTGCCGCCGTTTTCGAAGCCTGTCAGCTGTTCATTGGGAAAGTCGATCACGATCGTAGGCGAGGCTTCTTTCCATATCGCAGTCAAACCTATACCGTTCGAATACGTTATAATATCCCCGGCATTGTAGGTCTTGCTTGGGTCCCCTGTTTGTTGCCATTTGTAAAAAGTCATATGAGCCGGCGGAGTCAAGCCCGTGCCGCTTGGCGCGATGAACTGATCGCCGGCGCTGACGATGTAAATCACGTTTTCTCCGTTGACGCTGCCTTCTCCAAGATCAAGGGTGACAGCTTGTAATCCATCAGGGCCCAACGCGCCGGCATTCAGAACTTCAAGAGCGGGCCGGAAGCCGTAGTTGTTGGTGGATAAATTGGCTAGACCACCTATCCAACTGCGCACGCCTGAGGCCCCCCCCCGCGAGGCGCGGAACGTTCTAGTAATCGCATAGGTATCCTGCACCCAAGAGAATAAGGGCTCGTTTTTTATCCAGGTATCATTTTTATTTAAGATTTGATCCCATTCATTGGTAGTTGGTGTTCCGCCTGTGCTACGTACAGCGCCAGCGTTACTCCCCCCACTCAGAGAGCGCAGTCTATAGTTTATATCAAAGACTTTGCCAAAGATGAGACTGTTCGTATTCAACGTATCCCACGCAACATTACGGCCTATGTTATAATCTGCCACAAAGAGGCTGCGCTTGCTTGCGGTTGCTGCCTCAGATGAGCTTATGTAACCGCTGCTTGAACTGTCAAGACTATACGCGTTGACTGTTCCCGCATAGGTGAACGGTACATAGTGCAAGGTCGAATCGGGCATAGCCGTGTTCACTGTACCGATATGACCCGCTTCGCCGGATAGGTCGAAATAATAAGGACCGCCGAAGGCGAGGGTGAACTGTTCCGATAAAATAAAGCTGACTTGCGCCGTTGCCGCCAATGTCACATTCGCCGTCACGTCCTTAGCTGTATAGATCACTGACTCCACTTTCGTGTTTTTCACAGAGAAACTTGCTTGTCCGTCCGTATTCGTTGTTGCCGACAATGCCGTTATCGTCGAACTGCCCGTTCCTTGTGTCAGGCTTACCGCATGCCCGGCGATCGGATCCAGATTGTTATCCCTCAAAGTCACTGTAATCGTGGCCGCGGCCGAGCCGTCCGCTTTGACTTGGTCCGTATTCGTCTTTACCAGGGAGGCCGCACTACTTACTACCGGCAAATAGGTCACTTGAACCTGCTGGTCAATCCTCACATGATCCGTCTCGTCCTTAGCTGTATAGATCACAGACTCCGCTTTCGTGTTTTTCACGGAGAAACTTGCTTGTCCGTCCGTATTCGTTGTTGCCGACAATGCCGTTATCGTCGAACTGCCCGTTCCTTGCGTCAGGCTTACCGTATGCCCGGCGATCGGATTCAGATAGTTATCTCTCAAAGTCACCGTAATCGTGGCCGCCGCCGAGCCGTCCGCTTGGACTTGGTCCGTGTTCGCCTCTACCAGGGAGGCCGCACTCGTTGCTCCCGGCAAATAGGTCACTTGAACCTGCTCGTCAATCCTCACATGATCCGTCATATCGTAAGCGGAGTAGGTGACGACTTCCGCTTTCGTGCTTCCTATAGAGAAGTATGCGTTTCCGCTTCCATTCGTAATATTCGACGATACCGTCGTTGGCGATATCGTTGAGTTGCCCGGGCCCTGCTCAATTATGATCTGGTGTCCTGCAACCGGCTGGCCGAAAGCGTCGAGCCGAGTTACGGTCAATAATGGAGACATCGTCCCGTCGGCCGGCAATAAAGTTGCTGCAGTTGTAAGCGAAGATTGTAGCTCCCCCGCAGCATCAACCCTATATGGATTGGCGGGCGTTCCTGCGCCCGAGACAACGAATCCCGGTTTCAAATACAGCGCTGGTCGCACGTTTTCATAACTGTACGCGCTGTTAAAACCAATATTGTGATCAGTTACATACCTCACACTGTCAGAGGCGTCTGCGTGCGCATCTCTTAACCAATAACCTCCGGGCTGATAAGGGAAATCCTTGCCGTCATTTTGCGCGTCGCGATTGTAAAGATCGATTAATTCTTGGACGGATAGTAGAAAGACATCATCCGTAACGTTCTTATAATAGGCTGTGGCGTAATTCTGTTCAGCATCAGGTATGGATGCCGTCGCATATACGTGCGTAGCCGAACCTCCATCCTTCACCGGCTCATCGATCGAAGCAAGCAGCGTCTTAAGAGTCACCGGGTTTATCCACGCCCGCTCGTGGGCGGAGAAATTACCGTCCGACAGGAATCCGGGCTCTTGATCATAGGGGAAAAATCTAACATGAGCGCTATCAGGCTTCTGATGCGAATACGCAACCGAAACGTCGCTAGAGTTCAACCATTCCCGCAGATTGGATTTTTCCCAGAAATTGCTGCCTTGCGTTTCCCGATCCGAATCGGTGCGGCCGTCGGTTCCGTCTCCGATTGCGTCAAATGGTTTTAGACCGATAGAATTAGCCGCTAACAGCATGTATCCATTCCCATCAATCTTTATGACCTGCCATTTCAAAGGTTGCCCGCCATAGGTTCCGAATGTGATGTAGTCGCCTTCCGCGACGACGACTGCGCCGGCAGCCGAAGCTTTCTCTTCCGTGATGCCGATCGTGAACATTACATTCGAGAGAATCAACAACATGGCCAATAGTACTGCTGCTGTCTTCTTTACTGGCACTATCATGGATGGTTATCCGCCTCGCTTTAGATTGAAGTTTTTATGACTTCCTTTCAGATTCCGCTTCTCTATCAAAAAATTATACTAGCCTTGCCTACATAAGACTCTTAATGAAATCTTAAAGGATTAGGGAACATCCATAATCCTCGAACTTTACATCATTTGAGGGGAAAAACTGCGGGCTAAACTCAGATGCCTTTGCTTTCCTGACTACTTGTTCTAGCTCAAAAAGAAAAAACCAGCTTCACAGCCATTGGAAGGTTATCTCTTACCGATACAGCACCAAGTATGGTGCGAACATGAACTCCTGTATCACCAAACACATTTATCATGAATTCAGAGCATCCGTTCAATACATTATGACGTTCATCAAGCTCAGCTCCCGAGGGCAATGTTCATTCCATTTTTGCTCTGATACGGGTGCGTAAATGTTGCATGAATTAATAAGTGGACACCGTTATTCACAGTGTCCACCGGAGTCGTTACGAAATTAACTTTTACAAATCGAGTCCAAGGTCAAGCGTTACGTATAGCATCCAAACAATCATCATTACCGCTTCAGTGCGGCTTGCTTTATCGTTTGGCTTGAACTGATTGTTGCCGGTGCCGTGGATGATGCCTGCGTTGTGCATTTGCTCGATACGTCTTGGCCCAGCTGTTCGACGTTTCTGAGAAGGAATTCGTCTTTGCCGAAGTCATTTTCATTATACGAGCTAGAATCGCGGCGATTTCAGCACGGGAGATGGGGTGGTCCGGCTTGAAGGAACCGTCGCCCATCTCTGTCAATACGCCTGCTTGTTTCAGCGCGTCGATCCCGGCCTCCGCCCAGTGCCCTTTTGTATCTTACCGTTGTCAGATGCATGGGGAGTGAAGCCGGTTGGGATATTCGAAATCCCGGTTCCCGGTCGTTTATATTCCAAAGTAATTGTCGCCTTCAAAATATTGACGTAATATGGTAAGTAAGTACTTACCCCGCTAAAAAAACGGAGGTGCAATCATGAACATTCTTATTTTTGGCGCATCTGGAGCCACCGGTCACGAATTGGTCAAACAGGCATTAACCATGGGACACCAAGTAACCGCATTTGTTCGGAATCCGGCAAAACTGCGAGTTAGACACGATCGATTAAACGTTTTTAAGGGCGATATTACGGATAATGCATCTGTGGAGCAAAGTCTGGAGGGATAGGAAGCGATACTTTGTGCTCTCGGGGCAAGCACTCCATTTGAACGAAATCCTGCGCTTGTCGAAGGAATTAGCAACATCGTTCAAGCAATGGAAACAAAAAACGTGCCTAGGTTTATCTATTTGTCCTTTATCGGCCTTGACGAAAAACGCAAGGACTTGGGTTTTGTCGCGAATCATGTCGCCATTCCGTTTTTGCATAATGTTGTTCTGGACCATCAGGAAAAAGAGAGCATCATAAAACAAAGCCGATTGGAATGGACCATTGTCCGTCCCCCGAGATTGACTAACGGCCGAAAGACGGGAAATTATAGAAGCGGTTTAGAGATCATGCCGACATCCCCGATTTTGACGATCTCCCGTGCAGACTTGGCGGATTTTATGTTGAAACAGCTTTCAAACACCGGCTTCATCCGCCAAGCTCCTCGCGTTATGTATTAAAATGGATAATGATCTGAAAATGAAAATGCCTGGACAGAAATCTGTTAAAGAACGAATCAAAGAGGCGGCTTTGCAGCGATTCGCGGATAAGGGATATAAAGGGGCATTTGAGTTGTACATTGTGAACAACCTTTATTATACGGTCTGCTTGCCATCTAGACTTGATAGGGGAACATGATTCTCAAGAATATCCTGCCTGCGAAACAGTTCAGCCGGGGTCATATTGGCATACTTGTGGAACTCCCGATACATATGGGACTGATCATAATATCCGCTGGATAGAGCCAGATCAATACTCGGGTTTACCCGCTCTTGTCTGATCATTCGAAATGCAAGCTGGAATCGCACAATACTTCCATAATTTTTAGGCGTCAGTCCTACCTCTTCCTTGAAGACACGAATAAAACGTTCCGTACTCAGATTAGCCATGTCCGCGATTTCGGCAATGGAAGGCGCAGTCGCGGGGGACTGCTCAAACATTTGCAGCGCAAAAGCTACGGCTGGATGCCTTTTCGGAACAGTAATTTTCTTCTCCAGACATCGCAGCAAGTATTGTTCAACTAATTGAAACCGTTCCTCCGCCTTAGAAGTCTCCTGCAGCCTTTCCCGTAAATCAGCCACATGGGCATATCGACCCAAGCCATACTCAAGAGGCATGTCAACATCTTTTAGTTCGCCTACCAAATTACCGAGAAAAGGCAACGCTCCTCCCGGTTTGAATTGAATGCCCATACATGATTCTTGACATACCGTGTCCATGAAGTAGTAGGATGACCGCGGACCAGCGATAATACTGCCGGGTAGAATCATATGACGATCCATGCGATTACTCTCAAACACTCGGATCCGATCCTCTTTGAGATTAATAATCCATGCCAAAGAGGCATCGGGAAGTTTAAATTCAATCCGATGGTTTGGGTGATAGCCTTCACATATCCACAACTTATCAATCCATCTTGCTAAAACATGTCTAGGTTTGCGAGCATGGAAGTTCAAGCAATCCCCCCCCAGATTAAAACGAGTTCCGATGCCAAAATTATACCATCTAATTAAATGAAATGAAGATCAACTTTATACAATACGTTCTGATTTAATACAGCTAAACTGATTAGGTAACTATAATTCATAAAAATGGAGGAGGACAGGCAATGACAACAACTTATAAACCGCAAGGATATTCCGCTGTCACACCGTATTTCATTGTCGCAGGAGCAGATCGATTTATTGAATTTCTTAAGAATTGCTTTGATGCTGAGGAGCTTGAGAAGTATACCCGGCCTGACGGAAGCATTCAACATGCCGCATGTCGAATCGGTGACTCCATCATAGAGATCGGTGGAGGAACCAATATAGATTTTCCGCCGATGAAAAATGCGATCCATCTATTTGTGAAAGACGCAGATGAGGTGTACAACCGGGCTTTGAAAGCGGGAGCACGTTCCCTATATGAACCGCAAAATCATGATTATGGGGAACGCTCAGGAGGTGTGGAAGACCCTTTTGGAAACCACTGGTATATTGCCACGAATATCAACAGGTAAACGTTCGAAAATGGGCGCCCCACAGAATGATGTCTACGCTTCCTTAGAACACAATCAATATAAGGGTCAGGTTACTACAGCCTGGTCCTTTATTGTTACTGGTAGATGCGACTTCAAAATACTCGAAGTGAACACTTCCCTGATAATAGGGCTTTGACCTCTAACCCACTCCAATTCGACCGCCTCGGTCGCGACCGGCTCCTCCTCGGATATGCCCATCTTGCTTCTTGCCCGGCTCATCAGCTTGCGGCAATTCGCCTCTCGCTTGCCGTGCAGTTCGGCGACTTCGGGATAATCGAAGCCCAGCGCCTCACGCAGGACGAAAACCGCCCGCTCCGTCGGCGTTTGCCGCTCCAACATTTACGAGCAGGCGTAAGACAGCAGATCGCGGCGGACAACCGTCATCTCGAGCGTAACCGCCTCCGGCGTCCGAATCGGTTCGAGGAGCCATGAACCAAAGTACACTTCCCTCTTCCTCCGCGCCGACTTCTGCAGATCGAGGCAGCGATTGGTTACCATTTTGCACAAATACGCCTTCGGCTCCTCCAAACGTTCGGGATGTACGTCGCACGCCTTAAAAAACACACCTGCACCGCATCTTCCGCGTCTGCCGCAGAGCCTGTCAACTGATACGCCGGCGTGAAAGCTGACTTGCTAAATCCCATGCCAGTTTCTTGATTTTCCACCCGAGCTTTCCCGTTATGATTATATCAATCCCCCATTTGCGTACCCACGTCAATCCGCGATTTTCCCCCAGGCCGATGGCGAAGGCATCCATAAAAGATTTGTGAACCGGTGCGGGACGGCCCTCTAGATCGGCAATTACGATTTTCCCCAGTCGGAGCGCCTGAAATCCCCCTTCCTTGCACGTCATCTGATCCGCCTTGCCAGTCGTCGGATCGACGATTCTCGCACAGTCGCCGATACTGTATACGCCCGGCATCCCTTGGACGCGATAACATTCATCCACAAGTACTCGGCCATCAGAATTAAGCGGCAAGCCCATACCGCGAAGGACCGGATTCGGAATCAAACCTAATGTCCATATACATAGGCCAACCGCCAGACTATCGCCATTGCTGAGCATCACCGCTCCTGCTTCCTCCCGTATCGCTTTGCGATTGTGAAGCACTGTCACGCCACATTCGCTGAGCGTCTGATCCAACTTCCGTCCGACTTTCTCTGGCCCTTCCGGGAACAGCCGCTTCTGTGCATTCAGTAAATAGACGGAGATATCGGACGAATTCAGCCCGAGCGCCGATGCTTCCTTCCGCATGGCGAGCGCCAGCTCGGCGGACGTCTCCATACCGCTGATGCCCGCTCCCGCAACCGCGATTGTCATCAGTCGCTTTCGTTCCTCGGGGTTCGGTTCGCCGGCAGACTTCCGCAGATTGGCACACCAGCGCTCCCGGATGTCTGCCGCGGTTTGCGGGTCGGTCAAGGCGACGCCCCCCTCATCGGGATCCGGTCGCCGAACGATGCTGCCGACCGCCACGATTGCAAGGTCATAACGAATTCGGGCATCATTTCCTTGCGCATCCTCATATTGAATCTGTTTTCCTTTACTATCCACGGACGTAACCGTACCTTGCACGAATTCGACTCCATCTGAACAATAATGCGTCCAGGGGATCATAATCTCTTCCCCGCCCGCGGCCGGCCGGAATAACATCACTTTGCGTATATGACCTGGTTGCTTGTCAATCAGAACAAACCGAATCCGTCTGCTCCGGGTTGTTGCCTGTATTGCTTTGAGCGCTCCAAGTCCTGCATGGCCGCCCCCGATGATGATGCATGTCATGTCGTTCATCTTGCTTCAGCTCCTTTATGTTTTGCACATAAGACGAGGTAAGGCTCCGATTTGTGACATTGTCGATGCCAAGGGGGCAAAAAAAAGAAGACCGGAGCCACAACTCCGATCCTTCGATGCAGTCAGTCCGATCATCGTTTTCCGTAAAGTATTGGATGTAGCGACAGACAGCGGGAACACCGCGCTTGCCACTGCGCGGCGCAATTTGTGACGTAACGGGCATTGATTATTTTTGCTTCCATGCGAATATGCGGAAGTTGTTGCAACCAAACGGTAGCATTCCATTGCTTGAACTCATCGAGCAAATAGATGTCATAAAGCAGCGGAGTCGATAATTTGATGACATTAAAGCAGCCTAACCAGCCACTGTATGCGGATGGTTAGGCTGCTTTATTATTGACTACAGTTTTAGGCGCCCCATTACTTGTCAATTCGATGTGTTGACACTACGCACTCCACATGTGTTGTATGCGGAAACATGTCCACAGGCTGCACCTCGACGGTGCGATAGCCGCCATCTTCAAGCAGCCGCAAATCCCGCGCAAGCGTCGAAGGATTACATGACACATAAACAACGCGCCGCGGTTGCATGGCGACAATGGTATCGATGAGGGTCGGGTCGCAGCCTTTGCGCGGCGGGTCAACGACAATAACGTCCGGTACGATGCCCTGCTCCTTCCACTTAGGAATAACATCCTCGGAAGCGCCGACTGCGAACTCAACATTGGCCATGCCGTTCAATTCGGCGTTATTGCGGGCGTCGTCGATTGCTTCTTTGACGATCTCCACTCCATACACCTGCTTCGCATGCTGTGCAAGGAACAACGAAATCGTGCCGATGCCGCAATAGGCGTCAATTACGGTCTCATCTCCGGTCAAACCGGCATACTCCACCGTTTTCCGATAAAGCACTTCCGTCTGTACCGGGTTAACTTGATAAAACGATCTAGCAGAAATGGCGAATTTGACTTCACCAATGTAATCGTAAATCACGTCGCTGCCCCACAGCGTCTTGGTGACATCGCCAAAAATCACGTTCGTACGCGCCGTGTTGATGTTATGGCAGATGCTTGCGACTCCATCGATGTGCTTGCGGATTTCGTCAACCCAATCGCCGACACGCGGGATTTTGGCTCCGTTCGTCACGAGCACGACCATGATTTCGCCGGTGCGAAAGCTGACTTTAACGACGACGTGGCGCAGTAGGCCTGTCCCGCTCTCTTCATCGTAGGCGGTGATGCCGAGCTTGCGGCCGATTTCCTTGACGCGGCGGACGACTTCGTCGGTTTTTTCGTGCTGGATGAGGCACGCGTCCATGTCGACGATGCGATGGCTGCCGCGGGCGTAAAAACCGCCGGCAAGGCCGCCCCCAGGCGCAGTGCCCATCGGCACCTGCGCCTTGTTGCGATAGCGCCACGGCGCGTGCATCCCGATCGTGGGATGCACGACGACCGCGCTATCGCTGCGGCCTTGCCCGACGCCGCCCGCTTCCGCGACGCCCGCCACCGCAGCGGCTTCGCCGGCCGCCGCCGCTGCGCCCTCCACGCGCAGCTTGCCGATCCGCGTCAGATTGTCGACGACCATCTGACGTTTCCACACAAGCTGCTCCGCATAATCGAAGTGCTGGAGCTGGCAGCCTCCGCACTCCTTAAAAATCGGGCAAGACGGCTCAATCCGCCCCTTGCCCGGTTCAATGACTTGAAGCAGCTTGCCATAGCCGTACTGCTTCTTCAGCTTCACGACCTTGGCGAGCACCTTCTCTCCCGGCAGCGCGCCCTGAATAAACAAGGTGTAGCCTTCCACCCGGCCGACACCTTCCCCATCATGCGTAATGCCGACGATGTCCGTGACATAGTCGGCATTTTTTTCGACCGGGAGATCTTCAAGCTCTTTCTCCCGCTTCGCCGTAGCTGGACGGCGGAAATTCATTGTATGTTGAGACGAACGTCGTTGTTTACCCATCGTAAGTTCAATTCACTCCGCAACTAGAAATACTTTCACTTTTATTTGGGTTGGATTGCTGGTTTCCGCTTTGTCCCAAACATCGCAGGTGGGTGGTGTAGGATTATTTGCCATACCCTTCTCCCCCCGCCCTACTACTACCTACCGATACGTGCTAACCCCCGCCTCGTCCACGATAATCCGCAGATGCTGCGGCAGCACCGAGAACGTACACGGCAGCGTGCCGCCGTATTCGCCGTCCAGGTTGAGCTGGACGTAATCGGGCGACGTTACCTGAAGGTGGTTCGTCTTAAACGAGATCATATGCGGGTCGTTGACGTGTTCGCCGCGAAGCGCCAGCGTGGCAAGCCGAATGAACTCGGCCAAATTGCACTTCCGCAAAATAAACACGTCGAACATCCCGTCATCGAGGCTCGCGTCCGGCGCCAGCTTCTCGAAGCCGCCGACCGAGTTGCTGTTCGCGATCAGGAACAGCATGAACTCGTCATGCAGCTCGATGCCTTCCGAGCGGAAGATCAGCTCCGTCGGGCGCAGACGCGGCAGCTTCTCGAGTCCCTTCATATAATAAGCAAGCTGGCCGATGATCGTTTTCATCTTGCTCGGCACCTCGTAGGTGAGCTCCGTCATCGAGCCGCCTCCGGCGATGTTGATGAAGTATTTGCTGTTCGCCTTGCCCAGATCGACGCTGCGCGTATATTGCTGCGTGATCAGGTCGCAAGCATACTCCCAATGCTTCGGAATGCCCAGCGCCCGGGCAAAATCGTTCGTCGTGCCAAGCGGAATGATGCCGAGCGGCGGGCGGTTTTCCTTCTCCGCCATGCCGTTGATCACTTCATACAGCGTGCCGTCCCCGCCGGCCGCAATAACCATATCAAAGCCGCGCTCGATCGCTTCGGCTGCGGCTAATGACGCGTCGCCTTCCCCGATCGTCGCATGGCATGACGTTTCGATGCCGCCGCGTTCCAGCCGCTGCAGGATATCCGGCAGCCGCTTCTTGATTTCTTCCCGACCCGAGGTCGGATTATATATTAATCTTGCCCGTTTGACCATGCTCGCTCTCCCTTATGATCATAATAACAAGAAAATCCGGACTCTATCCGATCATGACAATCTTTTATTTCAAAACGCATCTATGATTCATTCTGAGCTTTCACTCATCTTACTCATTCATCCCGGGTGATTACCTCGGTAAATCCCCATTCCGCTTCATCGTCCACAGCCCAATTTGCCGTTCCATCCAGCGAGATACGAGCGGATGCGGCAGCAGCGCCTTGCCGTTATACCGATAGTCCAAGCCTTCCAGCCTCTTCGGAATGACTTTGCTCGTAAAATATCCTTCGCTCAAGAACAACGGAGCGACGATTACCCGCCAGTGCGGCTTCGCCTCGCGCCAAGCGCACACCCGCTCCGCGGCCTGATCGGGCAGCAGTGTGGCCGTATCCATCGCGGCAAATCGCCCTAGCGACTGCAGCCTCCGGCCCAATTGCTCGAGCCCTCCGCGCCAGCGTTCGTAAAACCCCGGCTCCGCGCTGCCGTGCCCAACAAGCACGATAACTTCTTCCTCCGGCTTTTCCGATAGCTCGCTCAGCTTCTCATACAGGATCTCCGCAATATATGAATCGTCGTCGATCGGCGCGCCGAAATGTACGTTCGCTTGCAGGCGGAAAGGCGCCAGATCGCTCTCCGTCCGCAGTTCCTTCGTCACGCCAAGCGCATAGCTGATCTCATGCACATGGGTGCTGCCCGAAGACACGAACAGCGGCACAACGAAGATGTCCGTTACGCCTTCGGCTTCCAGCTTGTCGATCCCGTCCTGGATGAGCCGCCCTTCTACGATTTCGAGAAACGAGGAGACGATCGGCATGCCTTCCTTCGGCGGCTTGACGCCGGCGACGGCTTCATCCACGAGCGCCACCCAGCGTTCGTCGTTCGAGCCGTGGCTGATGACGAGTATGCCATATTTCATCGCTCCCGCTCCTTCCGATGCTTACACATACTTTTCATGCTAGCGAATTGGACATCGAAAGTCAATCAAAGGCAATAGCAAAAAATCCTTCCCATATAGAAGAGAAGGATCGAAACCGCGCATATGCTGTTACGATTAGCGGCCCAGCCGCTCCAGCGCCATCTTGTACCCGTCGTTGCCGTAGTTCAGGCACCGCTTCACCCGAGAGATCGTCGCCGTGCTTGCGCCCGTCTCCGCTTCGATCTGGTTGTACGTACTGCCTTTGCCGAGCATACGCGCCACTTCAAGTCGCTGCGACAGCGATTGGATCTCGTTCACCGTGCACAGGTCATCGAAGAACACGTAACATTCCTCTACATCCTTCAGGGTCAGGATCGCTTCGAACAGTTGGTCGATCGCCTTATCGTTCAATTTCTTCAATTGCATGCTCTATCACCTCAGGCCGTAATCTATCAACATCGTTATCCCTTATTTTACTTTATTCACGTAAAGTTTTCAAGCATTGCCGTGTTCGCGCTTTACAGAGTTAAATCGATCCCCCGGGCAAAAATCACAAACCCGGGACATCAGTCCAATCCTTATGTTTGCCTAATACATACAGTAAAGCAAAAAAAGGAATGTGATAAATCGTGAGTAACGAAGAACAGATCGTGACAAACGCACTGCCTTTTGGCGGACAGTCTCCGTTTTATCCGCAATACGGCGGAGGGTTCTATAATCCCGGGCAGCAGTTTCCGGTCCCGTTCCAGCAGCAAGGACTTCAAGGGTTCGGTCCCGCCGCGTCCGCGGCCTCGGCCAAACCGGGAGGCAGTTCCCCGCTCGCCGCGCTGGGCGATATTAAAGGTATCGTCGACCGGCTTGGCGGCATCGACGGCATCGTCAGCACGGTCACCAAGGTGCAGAAGATGATCCAGAGCCTTCAGCAGATCGCACCGCTCGCGAAGCTGCTTATGGGGTCATTCCTGTCCCCGAAGGCAAAAACAACGGATAACGACGATGGAGACGAGGACACCAGCCTTGATCATATCGTTCCGAAACTTCGCAAGCGCCGCAAAGTCAAGAAGCGCAGCTCGCGGGCCATCGTCCGCAAAAAGGTCAAAACCCGTACCCCTACCCGGCGCAAGCGCAAAGCCTAATCGACACGGCGTACAATGGAACGCCGGGAACCGGCTTCATCCGATTCCCGGCGTTTCTCCGGATTTGCTGAACCGTCCGAATCCGAGCCCTAAGCGGTTTCGCTACTCGAACGTCACTTTTGACCCGGTCGGCACGACCTGTACCCACGTCTTGCCTTGCAGCAGCGGCAATTCCTTGCCGTTCGCGTACGCGCGAATCAAGCCGTCCTTGTTCTCCCATAGGATCTCCTGCGCGCTGCCCTGCTGAAGCAAATAACCTTTGCCCGGACCGAATACGTCGACATCCCGCCGTCCGGCCTTGTCCAGAATGCGATGCTTCGTTTCGACAATCAGCAAATTCGCGGCGGACAGCTGCTTGCCGGTTTCCTTGTCGGTATGCGGCTTGCCGGCCATCGTTCGCAGATATGTATTCGTTGACTCATCGTATTGGTAGCTTACTTTGTACCCGCCGATATACGGAATCGTCACACTGCCCGCGGTTGTCCCTTCGATCGCCGTCCCGGTCTGCAGGAACGGCAGCTTCACTTCCTTCCACTCGGGGCGGAATTTCTTGTTCACCGCACCCTCGCGGACCTTCTCGATGCTCGTATACAAATTGTGCGGCGCCTTCCGGCTTTTGTCCCGCCAATAATATTTGTCGTCGCCGTACACCTGGTCCAGATGATTCAGCTTATGCGAGACGAGCAGGTTCATCGCGTCCTGGCTCCAGCCCGCATGGACGATCACCGCGTCGATCTGCTCCCCGAGCTGCACGAAATACGGCCGGATGCTGCGCACCGGTCCGATCACCTTCGGCTGCTGCGACTGATAGATCGCCACGAATCTCGTAATGTCGCCTTCGGCTAATATTTCGTATACGATATCCGCTTGATCGAGGCCGGTTTGCGGCCTGGCTTTCGGCGAATTTTCGACCATGACCATCACCGGGCGTTCTTTCATTTCCTTATCGCTCTGCAATCCGGTTAGCGGATAGGTTAACGAAATTTTCGACGTATCCGGCTCGACCAGCTGCTGCGGCTCATTCTTCTGCTCGTTCGTCGCAGGATCGGGCGTTTTCACATCCGTAGGCTCCGAGGCATCCTTCCCTCCGCCGCAACCCGCTAGGACAAGCGTCAAGCAAACTACGATCAAGGCCGTCCGGCTGTATTGTCGAATGCGAGTCTTCTTCCGACTCTCCGTGTGATTCATTGTAGGTTGAACAGGAATGATGGCTCATCCGCTCCTTCCAAGACGCGATGCAGTAAACGGTTTCAAGAAGTTCTATTTATCTATTAAATCACAGATTGAACCATTTGTCTGTATATTCATTCAGCGTGCCGCTTCATTTTGCTTTTGTAGCCTAAGTATACCAATGAGAGAAAAACGGCATAAATCGAGATAGCCGCCCCAGTTTTGCCCGGACTTTGGAAGATTTGGTTGCCGACAAAAACATAGATCAGCATCATCGGCAGCTTGCCGATGCAAGTCGCCGCCGTAAATATTCCGAAGCGCACGCGGGACAACGCCGCATACACATTCACGACTTGCGCGGGCATAATCGGAATCATGCGGGCTACGGTAATGGCGTAGAACGGAGTTCGCTCGATCAAAAGCGTCAGCTTGTCGATCCCTCGGAACCGGACGAGAAAAGCCCGCCCCTGCTCCCGGAACATCGTACGTACAAGGCAGAACGTCAGCAGCGCCGCCGCCACCGAACCGAACATGCTGATCGCCATGCCTGTCGCCATGCCGTACTTGGCCCCCATCGCCCCGGCGAATACGCCGAACGGAATAACGGGAAATAGACCGAGCAGGGTGGAAATGAGAAGCAGCAGCGGAATTTCCGCCATGTCCTTTTCCCCGCGCCCGATCCATTCGATCAGCGGCTCTTTATATAGAAAAACGGCGACAAGTGCCGCCGCGTACATCACTGCGATTCCCCAACGCTTCAAAGCGCCTGCTCCCCGTTACACGACATTATGGGACACTTACGACGAACGGAACGGTGAATACTTTGCCGTCCTGCTGGAACTGCCCCCATATTTTATAAATCCCCTTGCTTGGAAATTCCGTCATGAATTTCGCTTCCGGACCTGTCGATTTCTCTTCCATCGGGTGAACGTGCAAATATTGCTCCACCTTCTCGTCGATAATGACGACGTGCCCTACAGCGCCCAGATAAGGCTGCAAATTCGTGATCGGCTCTTTTGTTTTCTCATCTTTTAGCGTAAAAGTCAAGTTCGTCTCCATGCCGGCCATCAGATGGTCGATCGTCAGCGTCACTTCTTTGCCGTCCACGACGGTCGTCAGCGCATCGTTCTGCGGCTTCAGCGGCTGGGGCGCCTGCTCGTCGCCTTCAACCTTAACCCATTCCTTCAGCGTAGTGCTGCCGAGCCCCGTCGGGATCAAATCGGCTATCAGCTGATAGTCGCCGCCTGCCGGAAATTCGAACGGAATGCCGAACTCGCCGCCGCCCAGCTCCTGCGGATGAACGTGGCTGAAGAACGACAAATCTTTACTGACGACAATCAAGTGCAGCTTCTTCTCGTGGTTGATGTCGAACTTATCGATCGCTTTGCCTTCCTTGTCCTCGATTCGGATCGTAACCTTCGTTTCCTCTTCCGCCTTCGGCTTCTCCTGGGAGAACGTCCATTTCGCCTGTACGATGTCGGACGTTTCCGCTTGGCCGCCGTCCGTACCGCCGTGCTCCCCATGGCCCGCTTCTTTCGCTTCGCCGCCGTCCTCCGTTCCGCCGTGGCCACCATGTCCCGCTTCTTCGGACTTGGCACCGTCCTTCATTTCATCGTGGTTCATCGTTTCTTTGGAGCTTTGCGCGCCGCATGCGGAAATAACAAGGGCAAGGCATGCCGCCATGAGGATGGAAATCCAACGCTTCATCTTCGTATCAACCTCTCTTTGATCATGTATGGACTTAATTATCATATACCCATGTACCCTATATTTCATTCTAAAAAAATACTCCCCAATGATTCATCGGGGAGTATCGTGAACGCTCGGTCTCGTCATTCGCTTGCGCGTCAGATCCGCACGTTTCGATGTCGCCGCTTAAGGATTCATGCAGTTCGCGGGCTATGCCACGTCGTAGCCTTGATCCTCAATCGCCGCTTTGATTTTATCCAGAGAAACGTTTGTTTCGTCGAATTCGACTTTGACCGTGCCGCTTGCCAGATCCACTTTACCGGAAGCCCCGACCGTGCGCAGCGCGCCTTCCACCGAATTTACGCAATGTCCGCAGGACATGCCTTCTACTTTTAATGTAACGTTTTGCATCGTAATCTCCCTCTCCGTCTTTGTATTTGTTTAACTTGACTTCATTTTACTATACCCCCCTACTGTATGTAAAGAGGTATTTTTATTTTTATTTATGATCCCCGGACTTCCAAATATGACTCGTGAGCCGGTGGAATGACGGAGAGATGGATAATAACGAAAAATGATCTTGACTTGAAAAGCATTTCATAAGTTACGATAAGGTTGCGAAAGCAGTCAAGCAGCCGGCGTAACCTGTAGCTTACTTTACAGGGCGTAACGGCTGCTCGACGTTCCGGGGCCAACTATGAAGGAGCTGATCAGTTGAACGTACAAGCGCAGGACAAAATCGTATTTTTCGATATCGACGGAACTTTATTAAATAAGCATATGCAAATTCCTTCCTCGACGCGGCTTGCGATCCGGCTGCTTCAGGAGCAGGGCATTATGACGGCAATTGCGACCGGGCGTGTCCCTTTTTTGTTCGCATTTGTCCGGGAGCAGCTTCAGATGGATTCTTACGTCTCGATTAACGGTCAATATGTCGTATTGGACGGTCAACCGATTTATACGAACCCGATGGATACTCCGATGTTGGACGAGCTGTCGGCGATGGCTGCCGCGAACAATCATCCGCTCGCGTTTTGCAGCGAACAGCGCGTCACCGTGACCGCTCCCGACCATCCTTATATCAGTGCCAGCCTCGGTGGCCTCAGCATCCCCCATCCGCCACTGGAGCATGATTATTATAGAAGATCTCCGATTTACCAATGCCACTTGTTCTGCGGCGCGGAGGAAGAGGCCGAATATATCCGGCGTTTCCCCGAGCTCAGCTTTATCCGCTGGCATGAGCTGGCGTCCGACGTCCTTCCGACCGGCTGCTCGAAGGCGATCGGCATCCGCAAAATTCTTGAAGCGCGCGGTATCCCGCGGCAAAATTGCTACGCCTTCGGTGACGGGCTCAACGATATCGAGATGATGTCTTATGTCGGTACGGGCATCGCCATGGGCAATGCCGAAGATGAAACGAAAGCGGCGGCCGACTTCGTAACGACGTCGGTCGACGAGGATGGGATCTTGCGCGGTCTCATTCAAGCAGGATTGATCGAGGCCAATGCGATGAGGTGAAACGGATGAACCGGACTGACCGGCTGCTGTCCATATTGCTGGAGCTGCAAGCAAGAAAAATGACGCGCGCCGAAGATTTGGCCGCCTTGTTCGAGACAAGCGTGCGCACCATATACCGCGATATTCAAGCGATTTGCGAGGCAGGCGTGCCTGTTGTCGCCATCCCCGGACAGGGCTATTCCTTGATGGAGGGGTATTTCCTTCCTCCGGTCACCTTGAGCGCCGATGAAGCGATCGCGATGATGCTCGGCAGCGATTACGTCCAAATGCAGTTTGACGCCAAATACGCCCGCCACGCGGAAACCGCACAGCAGAAAATCCAAGCGATTCTGCCGGAGCCTCTGTGCCTTGAATTGCAACAGCTGCGCAGCTATTACCGCTTCATTGTCCCTCAGCCGGCGGATGCCGTGAGCGGAGAGGACGAGCCTGCTTGGAAAAGCGCGCTCGCGCTGCTCCGGCAAGCCATGGTCAGCGGCGTATGCGTTGAGCTGGCGTATGAGAAAGCGGCCGCTGCCGTGCACGCACAAGCGGCGGAATGGCGCACCGTGGAGCCGTACGGCTTGGTGCTGCAAGCAGGCATCTGGCTGCTGACCGCATATTGCCGCCTCCGTGAGGAAATTCGCCATTTCCGGCTGGACCGGATGAAGGAGCTGCGCTTGACCGACGAGCCTTATGCGCGTCCCGAAGGCTTCGACATTCAGCAATACCGTCCGGCGGACCGTCGGGAAACGATGGTCGAGCTTCGGTTCGAACCACATCTGGCGCGGCGGTTGAAAGAAAACCGCTCCTTTTATACGGTTGAAGAACGCAGCACCGGGGAAGCGCTGTACGTCACCCTGCGCGTCAATCGCATCGAAGACGTGCTGCCGTGGATTATGAGCTGGGGAGGCGCCGTTCAAGTGATTGCGCCTTCATCGTTGCAGGAACGGATTGCCGAGGAAGCGCAGAAAATAATTCAACATTTTAAAAATCGCACTTCGCGCTCCTGACATAATGTTGTCAGGAGCGTTCTTGTATAGTGGTCTTGTAGGTCACGAAAACAAGACGAGGAGCGATAATAATGAACATGAACAACAATTTGAAATTGGGAACGATCACGATTCATACGGCGAATATGGATGCCATGAAACGATTTTACGGGGAAACGATCGGGCTTGCCGTTGTGGAGGCGATCTCCAACAACCGGTTTACGGCCTTTGCAACCGGAACGGGGACGATGCTGTCGCTTCGCAATATCGACGCCTCTTACGAAGCCGGCGATCGTACGCACAACCGGATCGAGATCGGATTTGAGGCCGACGACGTCGATGCCGTGTGGCAGCAATGGCGCGATCAAGGGATATCGGTGGAATCCCCTGTCACGTTCTCGATTGGCCGCAAATTTATCGCATACGATCCTGAGGGCAACCTGCTGACCGTGTATAAGCTGTACGGCGTGAAGAACAACCATGCATAACGGCGCCGCTGTCGTCGCAACCGGAACCTTGTCTCCCGTACCTCCGTTTGATTTTCAGCATACGATCGCTTTTTTGAACGGTTTTACGCCGATGAGCGAGGAACAGTCGCTTGCGCCGCAAGCATTGACGAAAGCCGTTTACGCAGCCGGGAAGCCCGTCGTTTTCCGGCTCGTTTCCCGCGGCACCGTTGACCGGCCGCTGCTCGAGTACACGTTGTATTCCTATGAACCATTGGATACTGTGGCTATCGACGCCGTGCTTGATCGGATCCGTTTCTTCCTCAGCTTGGAGGATGACCTGACCGCGTTCTACTCGGCAGCTCGTCAAGACGCTCCGTTCGAACGCGTAGTCCAACAGCTGTACGGCTTTCACCATGTCAAATTCATGACGCCGTTCGAAATCGCCTGCTGGTCGGTGCTCGTTCAGCGCAATCCGATGCCGCTGGCCAGGCGGGTGAAGATGTCCTTGGTCCGTGCTTATGCCGAACCCATGTACGTCGACGGTGCCGATTACTACGCATTTCCGGTACCTGACGCGATACTGGCGAACGGCATCGGCAAGCTTGACGCGATCGTCGGCACCAAACGCGCGGCGTATCTATACGGAATAGCCGAGCAGTTCCTGGTTGTAGACGAAGCGTTTCTGCGAACCGGCGACTATGAGACGGTGAAGGCGCGGCTGCTCGGCCTTAAGGGCATCGGCGCTTGGTCGGCTGCGTTCATTATGCTGCGTGGACTCGGACGGATGGAGCGCGTGCCGCTGGACGAGAAGAACATCCAAACCGCCGCGGCGCGGCTGTACCGTCTAGCCGATACGATGACGCCGGGGACGCTGCTTAGCCTTGCCGAGCGTTATGGAGCGATGCAAGGGTATTGGGCGTATTATTTGCGGAATGCCCGATTGTAGGGCGCGTCTGCATGCAAAAAAAGCCGTGACCCAAAGTCATGGCTTTCTTGATGTATTGCTGCAATCCTAGTCGTCCGAGCTGAGGATGCCGAGCAGACGCAGCAAATATAAGAACAGATTGATGAAGTCCAAGTACAGGTTCAATACGGCGAGCGGAATGTCCTGCTCTGCAAGACCGTGACGGTATTGGGACACATCGTACAGGATGTAGCCGGAGAATACCAGCACGCCTACCACCGCGATGACCAACCCCAGTGTGCTGCCGAAGCCGCCGGTGAACAATCCGACAAGGCTGAATCCGATCAGCGTCACGAGTCCGATCATCAGGAACGATCCGAGGAAGCTGAAATCGCGTTTCGAATAATATGCGTACAGCGATAGTCCTGCGAAGCTCACCGTAGTTAAGCCAAATGCCGTCAGGATCAGGCTGGAACCGCCGATGCTGGCATAATGCTGAATGGCCGGATAAACCGTAACGCCGCTAATGAAGCAGAATGCGAAGACGAAACCGTAGCCGACCGATTTTCTCTTGCGAATGAAAAATACGCTCACCAGCATGATCAGTTCCACGATCACAAGCGGCATCACAAGCGCTGGCGGAACGAACATCACGCCGACGAAAGTTCCGATAAACGATACGAGAACCGACAGCGTAAACATCCGCATCAGCTTGTGGAACGAAGAGTTGTATGTCTGTTCCGTATCGATCATCGTTTGATTTTGCTCGTAGTTCATAAATTTCACCTACCACCCTAAATAGTATCAACCGAAGCTCGGTTACTATCATTGTAGCATATTTCTCCCTGAAAAATACCGGTTTCGGCAATATTTTGGGACATCTCTGGGAATGCTATACAATGATACGCTCCATATGCTTCACATCATGACTGTTAAGGCAGGGATGTTTATGCTCGATTTGAACCGCATATTCGATTTTATTTACGAGCATTGGCTGTCGATCGTCCTCATCTTGGGTTTGCTCTATGCTTCACTGTACGTATTCTTTAGGCGCAAACACCTCTTCTACAAAGAATGACGCCGGCCGCTTGCTTCTATAGCCGCTTCTATATCGTCCAGTGGAGCCAGTCGCCGTGCCGCTTCTCAAGTCCGCCGAGCCATTGCTTCGTGATCTTGATGAGCCGCTGTTGATGCGGTCCCGAGGAATACGTGTGATCCGCCTGAAAAATAATTTCCTTGTCGCACTGCCCCTCCTGCCGCATCCAAAGCAGCTTCTGGTACAGGAAGCTGTAGTCGGCCGGAATGACGTCGTCACTCGTACCGTGAACGAGCAGGACGTCTCCACTGAACTTGACCGCTTGCTGGAACGGCTGGTATCGCGACAACGAATCGAAATATTCGGGCTTGAACGTATAACCGAGATAATCGGTTTGCCCCGTCTTGACCGATTCATCGTATTTGTCCCGGCCGACGATTTTGACGATATCGTTAAAAGGATATGCAACGGCCGACCACAATACAAGCGTTTTGACCCGCTTGTCTCTGGCCGCGGTCAGCACCGCAACGGCACCGCCCAAGCTGTGGCCGATGAGCGTCACCCGCGTCGGGTCGACGTTCTCGATATCGAGCCCGTAGTCCAGCACGGTCCGCGTCTGCTCGATCATCGCGTCGAGGCCAAGCTCGCCGTATTCGCCGGAGCTCTCGCCGCAGCCGCCATAGTCGAAGCGCAGCACCATGTAGCCTTCCGCCGCCAGCGCCCGCGCCGTCTTTAGGAACAGCCGATCGACGCCGATCCGATTGCCGACGAACCCGTGGCATATCACGATGAGCGGCACACGCGTGCAGCCTTTGCCGACGGCGGCCTCCTCACGCACCGGGTAATGGATCGTACCGGTCAGATCCAGCGATTCATGGCGTATAACGATGTGGCGTTCCATAGCAGCAGCACTCCTTCTATCTTAACATATAATTCCGATAAGTTTAGTATGAATTAAACACAGTTTACCACCCTCCTCCTATGGTGTCAATAGGATTGTCGGCAATTTCCGGTCGTGCCGGGACGGGTTATACAGGATGTCCGGTTATACGGGAAGTCCGGTTATGCGGGGAAAAACTTGCTATGCCGAACTTTTTCACAATCAGAAAATTCGTCAGACTGACTCTCATTCAGAAACTTCCGCTGCGCGGAAGTAATTGGACTCGCATTCAGAAATTCTTGGCTGAATTTCAGAAGCAATCTTCTGACTTTACCGTGAATCGTTGCATTTTACCCAGCATTCAGAAAATACTTTCTGATTTTCGGAACCTTTTGGCTGAATTTCAGAAATAAATTTCTGAATAACGATCATTTCCCGCTTTTTATCGCAAAATAAAGAAAATCCTTTCTGAAATTCAGAAAAGATTTTCCGAAACGTATATGCCTGGATTCGAAGAAGGATCCTGTTCAACTTCCGTCCAAACTTCAAACTTCAGTTCTGTCACCTAGAATACGAGGAAGAAATGAAGTGTCCTCGGTCTGCGGCAATTCGTGCCCTCTATCTGTGGCCTTACAACACATCATGCATCTTGAAGTTCGTCTTCTTCCATCTCGTCCAGCTCCGCCTCATTCGAGCGCACTTTGCCGAACGACAAGAAAATAATAATGAGAATAAACGCGATAAGGGCCAGAAACGGAATCGTGATAAAGCCCAGCCAATCGATATAATCCTGATTGCACGGAACGCCGACGGTGCACGGCGTCATTTTGGCCAGAGCGGGAATTTTCTGCTCTGCGTAATGATAGAGCGATACGAACCCGCCGATGAACGACAAAGGCAGCACGTAACCGATCATTTTCCGGTCGTTCTTGTAAGCCGCCATGCCAAGAAGCAGCACTTGCGGGTACATGAAGATGCGCTGAATCCAACATAGCTTGCACGGCTCATAGCGCATCACTTCGCTGAAATATAGGCTACCGCCCACTGCGACCAGCGATACGACCCAGGCTAAATATAAGCTGTACTGCCGGCAAAAAGCACGCATCGCATTATTCACCCTTTAACGTTTTTTCGATAACTTCCTTCAGCTTCGCGTAATCGAATACGGCTTCTTCCGCAACAGGCTTCCCGTTAATAAATAAGGAAGGCGTGCTGGTCAGATTCAATTGGCGCGCGATGTTGTAATGGTTCTTCACGACATCGGCGTACGTGCCTTCGTCGATTTCTTTTTTCATTTTATCGTAATCGATGGGCAAGTTTTCCTTCTTCGCCAAATCCGTCAGGAATTCCGAAGTGGCCCAAGGCACATGCTCTTCGCCCTGATTTTTGAACAACGCGTCAAAATACTTCCAGAACGCATCGTTATTTTGTTTGTACACGGCTTGTCCCGCATAAGCGGCCGTCGTCGAGTCCGGATCGATGATCGTAAAGTTCATGAAGTAGAACGCGACTTTGCCGGTGTCGACATAATCTTTTACAAGCTGAGGTTTCACGTTATCGCTGAAATATTTGCATGAAGGGCATTTGTAATCCCCGAATTCGACGATTTTGATCGGCGCTTCCGCGCTGCCGAGGCGTGGGAGCTGGTCGTAAGCAAAGTCGGCAGGATCGGCCTTTGGCTTGAAAATCAATAAAACGATAAAAAGAGCTACCAGGCAAGCGGCCGTAATCCAGATGAGATTTTTGATTTTCTGTTGTCTAGCGTGCTGTCGTTGGCGTAATTCCTTACGCTCCTTTTTCGATTCATTTTTGTTCAACTGCGGATCCCTCTTCCTTATAAATAGTAAGTAACGATACTACAGTAACAAAAATCACACCAAAAGACCAGTCCCGTCACGAAACTGCCAAGACTAAACATATCTTCTATCGAAGCCCTCATCTCAATTCTCAGCTATAGTCAGCTTATAAGACAAGTTATTCGAAGCCTTCTCGCAGTGAATTGTCGTGTATAAAAGAGAGCTTGTGTCACGGGATCAGGAAACCGGGATTTGTATCCCTACGAACTACCCACCTTCAGTCCCGCGTAGAAAAAGAGCCGGTTATTGCTCCAATAACCGGCTGCTGTAATGCATGCGTACGCTATGTGATTTAATGTTAGACAAGTGCTTTGTTCGCAATATCCGTCCGGTAGTGCTTGCCGTCGAAACGGATTTTGTCCGCTTCGGCATACGCTTTCGTGCGGGCTTCGGCAATGTTCGCTCCGAGGCCTACGACGCCGAGAACCCGGCCGCCATTCGTGACGACCTGCCCGTCCTTCACGGCTGTTCCCGCGTGGAACACAAGCGCATCGCTCACTTGATCCAGGCCGTCGATCGGCAGCCCTTTCGGGTACGAAGCCGGATATCCGCCGGATGCAAGCACGACGCAGACCGCCGCTTCGTCGCTCCACTGAATGTCGAGCTGGCCGAGGCAGCCGTTCACCGTCGCGAGGAAAATGTCCACGATGTCCGTCTTCAGCTTCGGCAGGACAACCTGCGTTTCCGGATCGCCGAAGCGGGCGTTGAACTCGATCGTCTTCGGGCCTTCCGGCGTAATCATAAGTCCCGCGAACAGAACGCCTTTGAACGGCCGTCCTTCGGACACCATGGCCGCCGCCGTCGGCTTGATGATCGTTTCGATCGCTTCGTCGATGACCGATTGCGGGATGTGCGGAAGCGGCGAATAGGTTCCCATTCCGCCCGTATTCGGCCCTTTGTCGCCGTCGAATACCTGCTTATGGTCCTGCGCCGGTGCCATCGGTTTGACGATGTCGCCGTCGACGAACGACAGAATCGACATCTCCTGGCCTTGCAGGAATTCCTCGATGACGACCTGGTTGCCGGACTCGCCGAACACTTTGGAAACCATGATGTCATGCAGTGCTTTCTCCGCTTCTTCCATCGAGAAAGCGACGGTAACGCCTTTGCCTGCCGCAAGTCCGTCGGCTTTGATAACAATCGGGATTTGTTGCGTTTTCAAATACGCCGCCGCGGCCTCGTAGCTGTCGAATTTTTCGTAGGTGGCCGTCGGAATGTTGTATTTTTTCAGCAGATCCTTCATGAACGTTTTGCTGCCTTCAATCAATGCCGCGTTCTGACGCGGTCCGAACACCGGAATATGCTTCGCTTCGAAATGATCGACGATGCCGTCGGCCAGCGGATCATCCGGTCCGATGACGACGAGATTGATCGCATGGTCGATCGCGAATTGCGACAGCTCCTCGAATTGATTCACTGCAATCGGCACGCACTCCGCAACTTCGGCAATGCCTCCGTTACCCGGCGCGCAATACAGTTCCTTTACTTTGGCGCTTTTGCGAATCGCCCAGCAAATCGCATGCTCGCGGCCGCCGCCGCCTACTACCAATATCCGCACGTGGCGCTCCCCCTATTCCTTGTTCACGATCAGCAATTCCGCCGCGCCGTTGTCGAGGCGAATTGTTTTGACCAGCAAAGAAATTTTGTTCTCTTCGTTCAGCGCGGTCCAATACGTCTTGGCGATCTCCGCCGCGTCGTCATGCAGCGGGACAAGCGCCGGCTCGCCTTGGAACGATGGCAGCGGATTGCCGTCGCCTTGGTACGTATGGATGCAGTGGCCGTAACCCGGCAACGCCTTCTCGTACGTGTACGTATGGCGAAGCGTTTGGTCCTCGCTGTTTCCGTTCGATTTCAGAATCGACAGCTTGTACGCGAACTGGCTGTCGTTCAGGTCGACGATGCCGCTAATGCGCGGCGTGAAGTTCGGCGCGTCCGGCTCGTACGTCCGTGTCGCCAGCGCCGCTTCGAACGTGCCGCCTTGAGCCAGCGCGTCGTAAATCGTATCCGTCTGGTCGCCGTTCGTGACGATATGCGCGCCATTTGCGTGACGGACCGGGTAATAGATGATCAGCGACGGATCGGTCAGCTTCGCCGGATCTTTGGCCTCGGTACGAACGAATCCGTTGTTCTCGCCGATGAATACGCGGTTGCGGCTATTTTCGCTGCGACCCATGATCCAATACACTTGCACGAGTCTCGTGCCGTCCGGCGTCAGCCCGATGACGATACCCCGGCCCGGGTACGGATTTTCCCGCAAATTGTTCAAATGTTGCTCCGCTTGCGCGGCTCTGTTCGTCGACACTTTGTTTCCTCCTCGATTTTACGTGCAAACTTCGACTTTACTCTCGCATGAGATCCCCTGCTGCTAACCCGGCATCTTGAACGGAGTTACTTTACTGGAAAACCTACAGTTAAATTCGATCATACTCGCCGTGTCAGATCATTTTACTGGAAAACCTACAGGTAATTTCAGCGAAAAAGCCGTCTGCGGGAATAATGTCCCGGATTACCTGCATGAAATCCAGTTATTTGATGAATTCGCGGAAATTCGGCGAATTTAAATGGAGCTTTTCCAGTTATTTTGCCCGGGGCGTCAGCGGGTTCCCTTTACATTTATCTTAGCACCGAGCCTTTAACACACGTCGGCGCAGCGGCCGGAAATCACTAGTCTTAACACCTGCCGACGCAGCGGCCCGAAATGTTCGGACCGCTCCGACGCTTCAAATCAATGGTGGAACAAACGTACGCCGGAGTATACCATTACCATGCCGTAGTCGTTCGCGGCTTGGACCACTTCCTCGTCGCGCATCGAGCTGCCAGCTTGGACGACGTATTTGACGCCGCTGCGGCTGGCGCGGTCGAGGTTGTCGCGGAACGGGAGGAATGCGTCGGAGCCGTAGGACACGCCTTGCAGCTTGTTCAGCCATTCGCGCTTCTGCTCGCGCGTCAGGCGCGCAGGCACTTCCGCGAAGCAAGCTTCCCACGCCGCTTGCTCCACAGGCGTCAGCTCCTCCTCGAGCCACAGGTCGATCGCGTTATTCTGCTCCGCGCGCGACAAGCCTTCGCGGAACTTCATGCTCAGCGCCGTCGGATGCTGGCGCAGGAACCAACGGTCCGCTTTGTCGCCGGCAAGGCGTGTACAATGAATGCGCGACTGCTGTCCTGCGCCGATGCCGATCGTTTGGCCGTTCAGCGTGTAGCAGATCGAATTCGATTGCGTATATTTCAGCGTCACGAGCGCAATAAGCATATCCAGCTTCGCTTGCTCCGGAAGCTCCTTGTTTTCGGTGACGATTTTCTCAAGCGCCGAGCTGTCGATGACCGCGTTGTTGCGCTCTTGCTGAAGCGTAAGCCCGAACAGCGTGCGCGTTTCCACCGGATCCGGTTCATAGTTCGGATCGATTTGCAGGACAAGATATTTGCCGCCTTTTTTGGCGCGCAAAATTTCAAGCGCTTCGTCGGTATACCCCGGCGCGACGACAAGGTCGGATACTTCGCGCTTCAACAGCAGCGCCGTCGAAACGTCCACGATGTCGCTAAGCGCGGCGGCGTCGCCGAACGAGGACATCCGGTCTGCGCCGCGGGCGCGGGCATAAGCCGTTGCAAGCGGGGACAACTCCAGGTCGTCGACGAAATACGCCTTTTTCAGATCGTCCGGAATCGGAACGGCAATCGCGGCTCCTGCCGGGCTGACATGCTTGAACGACGCCGCCGCAGGCATTCCCGTCGCATGGCGAAGCTCGCGGGCAAGCTGGAACGCATTGAATGCGTCGAGAAGGTTAATAAAACCAGGATCGCCGTTCAACACCTTAATCGGCAGCTCCCCTTCGCTCATCAGCTTCGCTTGTTTTTGATGCGGGTTCATTCCGTAACGCAGTTCCAGAACGTTCGACTGACTCATTGAGGAATCCCATCCTTATGTTTAAAATCGGCAGCCTGCTTCAGGTTGATGCTGCCGTTGCAAATGCTTTGAATCACTTCAGGGTACAGCTTGTGTTCGATCTCATGCACGCGCGCCGCAAGCGTTTCTTCCGTATCGTCCGCGCCGATCTCGATCGCTCGCTGCGCGAGAATCGGGCCGCTGTCCATACCGCCGTCGACGAGATGGACCGTTACGCCGGTCACCTTCACGCCATGGCGCAGCGCTTGTCCGATCGCGTCCAGACCGGGGAAGCTCGGCAATAAGGACGGATGAATATTGATCATGCGTCCCCAATACGCCTCAACCATGACATGGGTCAAAATCCGCATGTAGCCGGCCAAGACGACTACATCAACCTGCCTCTCGCGCAGCTGCTGTAGAATCTCTGTCTCGTACGCCTCGCGCGAAGCATACTCCTTCGGCCGAAAAGCAAACACAGGCACGCCTGCGGCCTCGGCACGTCCGATGACCGCCGCGTTCGGGCGGTCACAGACCAAAAGCCCGATGCGAGCATCGAGCCGTCCTTCCTTCGCCGCATCCGCAATCGCTTGAAAATTGCTGCCGTTTCCCGATGCGAATACGGCGATGGTCACCTGTTTTGCACTCATACGTCCGCCCCGGTAAATGTAACGACCTGCTCTCCTGCCGTTACGCGTCCCAGCGTATATGCTTTTTCCCCGTGCTGCTCGAACAAAGCCGCCGCCTTGGCCGCGTCCGCTTCGGATACGATCACGACCATGCCGATGCCCATGTTGAACGTGCGGAACATATCGTTGTTCGTAATGTTCCCTTCACGCTGCATCAGTTCGAAAATCGGCAGAATCGGCCAGGAGCCGTAATCGATTTCGACATTGACGCCTTCAGGCAGTACGCGCGGAATGTTCTCGAGGAAGCCGCCGCCCGTAATATGCGCCATCCCTTTGATTGCCACTTGCTCCAGCACGGCAAGAACCGGCTTCACATAAATTTTCGTTGGCGCCAGCAATACGTCGCCAAGGCGAGCACCGCCTAGAGCGTCAATCGTATCGTGCAAGCTGTAGCCCTTCTGCTCCAACAAGAGCTTGCGAACGAGCGAGAAGCCATTGCTGTGTACGCCGCTCGATGCCAAACCTAATACAACGTCGCCCGGACGAATCGACTTGCCGTCGATGATCTTCTTCTTGTCGACGATGCCTACCGTAAACCCGGCTATATCGTATTCGCCTTCCGAGTACATGCCCGGCATTTCCGCCGTTTCGCCGCCGATGAGCGCGCAGCCCGATTGACGGCAGCCGTCCGAGATGCCGCTGACGATCGCTTCGATCTTCTCCGGCACGACACGGTCGCAAGCCAAGTAGTCTAGGAAAAACAACGGCTCCGCGCCTTGCACGATAATGTCGTTCACGCACATGGCCACGGCGTCAACGCCGATCGTATCGTGCTTATCCATCGTAAAAGCAACCTTCAGCTTCGTTCCGACGCCGTCCGTTCCGGATACGAGCACAGGCTCCTCATATTTGTCCTTGTTCAGCGAGAACAATGCGCCAAAACCGCCCAGATCGGTCAATACTTCCGGCCGAAACGTCGTTTTGACGTGTTTTTTCATCCGTTCCACAGCTTCGTTGCCTGCCGCGATATCGACTCCGGCATTTTTATAAGCTTCCGACACCGTGCCCACTCCCCTTGTTCTATAAGTGATATCTATAAATCCAACCGTATCAATCGCAACCGCCGCAGCCGGCTTCCGCTTCAACCAGCTCGGTCGGATAATCGTTATCGAAGCACGCCATGCACAATCCGCGATTATGCTCGCCTTCGCCGCCGCCTACCGAATTCATCAAGCCTTCCTTGCTCAGGAAAGCGAGCGAGTCGGCGTTAATCGCCTTGCGGATCTCTTCGATCGTCTTCGACGAAGCGATGAGCTCCTTGCGATCCGGCGTATCGATGCCGTAAAAGCACGGATTGGCAAAAGGCGGCGAGCTGATCCGCACATGCACCTCTGTTGCGCCCGCTTCACGCAGCAGGTTGACGATTCGCAGCGATGTTGTGCCGCGTACGATGGAGTCGTCGATCATGACGACGCGTTTGCCTTCGACGACTTTGCGAACGGCGCTCAGCTTCATCTTGACGCCTTTTTCCCGCAGCTCTTGGCTCGGTTGAATGAACGTACGTCCCGTGTACTTGTTCTTGATGAGGCCAAGCTCGTACGGAATGCCCGTTTCCTCGGCAAAACCGATCGCCGCGGAAATGCTCGAATCCGGCACGCCGGTTACGACGTCGGCGTCGACGAACGCTTCCTGCGCCAACTGCTTGCCCATCTTCTTGCGCGTCGTATGCACGTTGTTGCCGTTCAGGTCGCTGTCCGGGCGCGCGAAATAAATATATTCCATCGCGCATACCGCGCGGCGCTCCAGCGGCGTATACGTATCCTCGCGCAAGCCGTTTTTGTCAAGCACGAGCAGCTCGCCCGGCGCGATATCGCGCACGTATTCGGCGCCGATCGTTTCGAAGGCGCACGTCTCCGACGCGAAAATATACGCGTCGCCGAGACGCCCCATCACGAGCGGGCGCAAGCCGTGCGGGTCGGAAGCGACCATCAGCTTGTCGTTCGTCAGGATGAGGAACGCGTAGCCGCCGATAATTTGCTGCAGCGCTTCCCGAACCGCCTCGACAACGTCAAGCGGCGAACGGGCGATCAAATGCGCGATAACTTCCGTGTCGCTTGTCGTTTGGAAGATCGAGCCTTGCTGCTCCAGCTTCTTGCGGATTTCCGGCGCGTTCAGGATGTTCCCGTTCGTAGCGATCGCGAGGTCGCCTTCGCGATATTTGAACACGAGCGGTTGTGCATTCGCCAGCTTGCTTTCGCCGGCCGTCGAATACCGGACGTGGCCGATCGCCACGTTGCCGGTCAGCGACGCCAGCTTATCGTTGTCGAACACTTCCTTCACAAGCCCCATGTTACGATGATAGTTGAACGTTTTACCGTCGGTGACGCATATGCCCGAGCTTTCTTCCCCGCGATGCTGCAGCGCATGCAAGCCGTAATACGACAGCGTGGAAGCGGCGTCGTGTCCGTACACGCCGAACACGCCGCACTCCTCCTTCAGCTTGTCGAATATATCGTCCCGGCCCATGCCTTCGTTGTAGTAATCGCCGGTCCACAATACCTGCTTGCCTTTTATTGCATCAGACATGGAATCGCATCCTTCCAAACCTTTTCCAGCCCCTTAACCGGAGCCTGGACGGCTTGTTTTGCATTCACTTGAATTTTCAGCTCGCTGCCTTTGACGACGCCCAGCGTTTGGCATGGAACGCCTTGCTCCACAACCCATGCTTTCAACGCTTCCGCCTTCTCAGGCGTTGCCGTCAGCAGGATACGCGATTGGCTTTCGCTGAACAAAGCGATATCGCTGCGCAGATCGGCCGTGAAGTTCACTTCCGCACCGATGCCGCCGCTGATGCAGCTCTCCGCCAGCGCCAAGGCAAGGCCGCCTTCGGACAAGTCGTGCGCCGAAGCGACGAGGCCCTTTTGAATCGCGCCAAGCACCGTCCGGTGCAACGTTTTTTCCGTTTGCAGATCAAGCTGCGGTGGGCGTCCTTCCGTTACGCCATGGATGACGTATTGGAATTCGCTGCCGCCAAGCTCGGCTTTCGTCTCGCCAAGCAGAATAATAACGTCGCCTTCGCGTTTAAACGCTTGCGTCGTAATATGATCGATATCATGAACGAGGCCGACCATGCCGATAACCGGCGTCGGGTAAATCGCGCCTTTGGCGTTTTCGTTGTACAAGCTGACATTGCCGCCGATAACCGGCGTATCCAGCACGCGGCAAGCTTCCGCCATGCCGTCGACCGAACGCTCCAACTGCCAGAAAATCTCAGGCTTCTCCGGGCTGCCGTAGTTCAGGTTGTCCGTTACCGCAAGAGGCTCCGCGCCCGAGCAAACGATGTTGCGCGCCGCTTCGCTGACCGCGATTTTGCCGCCGACTTCAGGATCAAGATATACATGGCGTCCATTGCAGTCCGTCGTCATCGCCAGCGCCTTGCGCGTGCCGCGGATTGCGACGACAGCCGCATCCGAACCAGGTTGTACGTAAGTGCTCGTACCAACCATATGGTCATATTGCTTGTAAACCCATTCCTTACTCGCAACCGACGGAGAAGCTAACACTTTGCTGAGCGCTTCGTTCAGGTCGGTCACTTCCGGGTAACGGTTCGTATCGATCGACGCGCTTGCTTCGTAATAAGCAGGCACCTTCGATGGCTTATGATAAACCGGGCACTCGTCAACGAGTGCGCCAACCGGCATGTCGGCGACGATTTCGCCGTGGTGGAACAGCTTTAGGCGGCCGTCGTCAGTTACTTTGCCTACCTTCGCGCAGTGCAGGCCATAACGCTCAAAAATCGCTTTCGCTTGCGCTTCGTCCTTCGGCTCGGTAACGAACAGCATCCGTTCCTGCGATTCGGACAACATCATTTCATAAGCGGTCATGCCTTCTTCGCGCTGCGGCACCTCGTCTAGGTACAACTCCATGCCGTTGCCCGCCTTGCTCGCCATCTCCGCGCTGGAGCAGGTCAAGCCGGCTGCGCCCATGTCTTGGATGCCAAGCACGATGCCGGAGTCGATCAGCTCGAGGCAAGCTTCCATAACAAGCTTCTCCATGAACGGATCGCCGACTTGCACCGCCGGACGTTTCGCTTCCGACTCTTCCGTCAGCTCTTCCGAAGCGAACGTTGCGCCGTGGATGCCGTCGCGGCCTGTTGCCGGGCCAACGTAGAATACCGGGTTACCGACGCCTTTGGCGACGCCGCGCTGAATTTTATCATGATCAATGAGGCCTACGCACATCGCGTTCACGAGCGGATTGCCTTCATAGCTTTCGTCGAACATGACTTCGCCGCCAACCGTCGGAATACCGATACAGTTGCCGTAGCCGCCGATACCGGCAACGACGTTTTCGAACAGATAACGAACGCGCTCGTTCTCAAGACGTCCGAAGCGCAGCGAGTTGAGCAATGCGATCGGTCTTGCGCCCATGGAGAAAATATCGCGGATAATGCCGCCCACGCCTGTCGTTGCGCCTTGGTAAGGCTCGATCGCGGAAGGGTGGTTATGGCTTTCGATTTTGAATACGACCGCCTGGTTATCGCCGATGTCGACGATGCCGGCGCCTTCGCCCGGTCCCATCAGAACGCGAGGGCCCGTCGTCGGGAAGCGGCGCAATACCGGCTTCGAGTTTTTGTAAGAGCAATGCTCCGACCACATGACGCTGAATACGCCGATTTCGGTGTAGTTCGGCTTCCGTCCGAGGAATCCGCATACTTTCGCGTATTCGTCGTCGGTCACGCCGAATTGCTTATATACTTTTTGCTCGGCGATTTGTTCCGCCGTCGGTTCTTTAGCCGTTAACTGCTGCGCCATGCTGTTCCCTCCATGCGTTCAAAATCGAAGTAAACATCCGTTTGCCGTCTTCCGAGCCGAGCAATTGATCCACTGCACGCTCCGGATGCGGCATCATGCCGACGACGTTGCCTTGCTTGTTGCACACGCCCGCGATATCGTCCACCGATCCGTTCGGATTATTGCCGCCCGCGTAACGGAATACGATCTGGTTGTTCGCTTTCAACTGCTCAAGCGTTGCGGCGTCGCAATAATAGTTGCCTTCACCGTGGTTGATTGGAATATTGATTTCTTCACCCACCGCATATTGGTTCGTAAACGGCGTTTTGTTGTTTTCCACCCGCAGCATTTGCGCGTGGCATTGGAATTTCATCGATTTGTTGCGGCGCAGCGCGCCCGGCAAAAGTCCCGCTTCCGTCAGGATCTGGAACCCGTTGCAAATGCCGATAATATATTTGCCTTGCTCGGCTGCTTTCGCCACTTCGGCCATGACGGGCGCGAAGCGCGCGATCGCGCCGCAGCGCAGGTAGTCGCCGTAGGAGAATCCGCCCGGCAGGATGATGCAATCGTATTTGGATAAGTCCGTAGCCGTATGCCAAACGTATTCGACCGGCTGATTCACGATATCTTCGATCGCTTTGTAGCAATCGACGTCACAGTTCGAGCCCGGAAATACGAGAACCGCAAAATTCATGTCGTTTAGCCCTCCAACTCGAAACGGTAGTCTTCGATGACCGTATTCGCAAGCAGCTTTTCGCACATCGCTTTCACTCGTGCTTCCGCTTCGGCGCGGTCCGTCGTATTCAGGTCGAGCTCCAAATATTTGCCGACGCGCGCTTTGGCTACTTCCGCAAAGCCCATCGAGTGAAGCGCTCCTTGCACGGCGTTGCCTTGCGGGTCCAAAACGTTCTGTTTAATCGTTACGTAGACGGTTGCTTTGATCATCGATTATTCTCCTCTTTTCAACAAATCTATTTGGTTAAACGATCGTAAATCTCTTTGTAGCGGCGTGTCGTTTCGCTTACGACTTCGGCCGGCAGCGGATCGGGCTTGCTGTTCTTGTCCCAGCCGGAGCCTGCAAGATACGTCCGGACCGGCTCCTTGTCCATGCTGTCGATCTCGATGTCGAGAGCGTAATTTTCTTTGGCCCAGAAACGTGAGGAATCCGGGGTAAACAACTCGTCGATCAGAATGATCTGGCCGTCGATGATGCCGAATTCAAACTTGCAATCCGCCAGGATAATGCCGCGCTCCGCGCAATACGCATGAGCGAATTCGTACAGCTTGATGCTTTTTTCCTTCAGCTGCTCCGCCACGTCGGCGCCGACGAGTTCCACCATTCGTGCGAACGAAATGTCTTCATCGTGACCGACGTCGTTCTTGGCCGCAGGGGTGAAGATCGGCTCGGGGAAGCGCTCGTTTTTGCGCATGCCGCTAGGCAGCTTGATGCCGTTCACTTCGGACGTTTTTTCGTATTGTCTCCAACCGCCGCCCGTTATATAGCCGCGTACGACGCATTCGATGTCGATCCGCTCCGCCTTTTTCGTCACCATGATCCGGTCCTTCATGACCGCCTTATCGGTGACGATGTCGCCAAGCCGCTCAACGTCGGTATGAACGACATGGTTCGGCTGAATGGCCGCCGTTTGCTCGAACCAGTAAGCGCTCAGCCGGTTCAGCACGTTGCCTTTCTCCGGCACGGCCGGCTCCAGCACATAATCGAAGGCGGAAATCCGATCCGTCACGACGATCAAATAATGCTCGCCGAGGTCATAAAGCTCGCGGACTTTGCCTTTGTACAGCAGGGGTGCTTTGACATACTCCGCCGCGGTTGCAATCGCCGTATTGTTCATCAGCTCCGGCATCTCCTTTTCTCCCACATGATTGTTCTATCTGCTACAACCTCAAATTACGCAAGTCCTAGACGTTCAAAAATCGCATCGACGTTCTTCAAATGCCAAGCCGGGTTGAAGCAATCAGCAATATCGTCGGCGTTCAGCACTTCGGTAATTGCCGGCGTCTCCGAAATGATATCGCGGAACGAACGCTGCTCTTCCCAAGCCTGCATCGCTCTCGGCTGCACCGTGTCGTAAGCTTGCTCGCGGCTGAAGCCTTTTTCGATCAGCTTCGTCATGACGCGTCCGGAGAACGGCACGCCGTACGTTCTTTCCATGTTGCGCTTCATATTTTCCGGGAACACGGTCAAGTTCTTAATGATGTTGCCGAGACGGTTCAGCATGTAGTTCAGCAGCATCGTTGCATCCGGCAGAATGATCCGCTCCACGGACGAGTGCGAGATGTCGCGTTCATGCCAGAGCGGCACGTTCTCGTAAGCCGAAACCATGTGGCCGCGAATGACGCGCGCGAGGCCGCTGATGTTCTCGCAGCCGATCGGGTTGCGCTTGTGCGGCATCGCCGACGAGCCTTTTTGCCCTTTGCCGAACGGCTCCTCGACCTCGCGGAATTCGCTCTTCTGTAGGCCGCGGATTTCCGTCGCGAACTTGTCGAGCGACGTTGCGATCAGTGCCAGCGTTGCCATGTAGTCGGCGTGGCGGTCGCGCTGCAGCGTTTGTGTCGAAATCGGCGCCGCTTTAATGCCCAGTTTGTTGCATACGAACGACTCTACGAACGGATCGATGTTGGCGAACGTGCCGACCGCGCCGGACATTTTGCCGTATTGTACACCATCTGCCGCCGAGCGGAAACGGTCCAAGTTGCGCTTCATTTCTTCGTGCCAGAGCGCCATCTTAAGGCCGAACGTTGTCGGCTCGGCATGAACGCCGTGCGTCCGTCCCATCATCGGGGTATGCTTATATTGAATCGCCTTCTCGCGCAAAATGTCGATAAAAGCGACGATGTCCTTGTCGATAATTGCGTTCGCTTGCAGCAGCAAATATCCTAGCGCCGTATCAACGACGTCCGTCGACGTCAAACCGTAATGCACCCATTTGCGCTCCGGCCCGCAAGTTTCCGACACGGCACGCGTGAACGCGATGACGTCGTGGCGGGTTTCCTGCTCGATTTCGTAGATCCGGTCGATGTTAAAACCCGCGTTTTTGCGCAGCTCCACCGTATCTTCCTTCGGAATGGCGCCCAGCTCGGCCCAAGCCTCGCAAGCGCAAAGCTCCACCTCGAGCCATGCCTTGAATTTGTTCTCTTCGGTCCAAATGGCCCGCATTTCCGGTCTGCTGTAACGTTCGATCATGTTCTATCGGCCCTCCAAATATTCGATTGTTGAACCCATGCCAGCGCATCTTCCACATCATCGCAGAGGATGTTCACATGTCCCATCTTGCGCTGACGTTTCGCTTCTTGCTTGCCATATAAATGAATCTTAGGCGTGACACCGGTACCTGTACCGGCATTTGTTCCATTCACGCCGTCAGCTTGATCTTGTTCTTGTCCCGCCATCCATTGCAACAGCGGCTCGACATGTTGGCCGAGTATGTTCGCCATGACGACCGGCGACATTAGCTCCGTGGAGCCAAGCGGCAGGTTGCAAATCGCCCGCACATGCTGCTCGAATTGCGATGTCTTGCATGCCTCCATCGTATAGTGACCGGAGTTGTGAGGCCGCGGCGCCAGCTCGTTCACGAACAGGTCGCCGTCCGGCGTCATGAACAGCTCTACCGCGATGAGGCCGACGACGTCGAGCGCTTCGGCTATTTGGACCGCGAGCTGCTCCGCTCGCCGCTGCACCGAAGCTTCGATCCGCGCAGGCACGATGGACAAGTGCAGGATGTTATCGACATGGATGTTCTCCGCCGCCGGAAAAGCCTTCACTTCGCCCCGCGGACTGCGTGCCGCGATCACCGATAGTTCCTTCTCGAAACGGATAAACTGCTCTAGTACAAGCTGCGTACCGGCACGGCTTAACGTTTCGTAAGCTTCTCCGACTTCGTCAAGCGAACGGATGACCCATTGACCTTTGCCGTCGTACCCGCCGGTCGCCGTCTTCAGCACGCATGGCGTCCCGAAGCGTCGGGCCGCTTCCCGAAGCTGCTCCGCGCTGACGATCTCAACGTATGGCGCCACCTTGACGCCCGCCGCTTCGATCGCGCGTTTCTCGCGAAGCCGATGCTGCGTCGTGTAGAGCAGCTCGCTGCCTTGCGGTACGTAAGACTCGTCCATAAGCAGAGCCGCAACGCCCGCATCCACATTCTCGAATTCATAGGTAATGACGTCCGCAAGCTTCGCTAATTCCCGTGCCGCAACGATGTCGCTGTAAGCCGCCGTAATTTGCCGGCCGGCGACTTGGCCGCAAGGCGAATCCGGCGTCGGGTCGAGCGTCACGAACCGGTAGCCCATGTTGCTGCCCGCAAGCGCCAGCATCCGCCCGAGCTGTCCGCCGCCCAGAACGCCGATCGTCGAGCCCGGAAGAAGAACTTTCCCCGGATCGTAGGCGCTCATAGCGCTTCCTCCCCAAGACGGTCGCTCGTCGCGAGCACGTCGTCGCGGGTCCGGTCCCGCCGCGCTTGTACTTTGCGCTGCAATTCCGGGTCGAATGCGCCGATCAGCTGCGCCGCGAGCAGTCCCGCGTTCGTCGCGCCCGCTTTGCCGATCGCTACCGTCGCGACGGGTATCCCGCCCGGCATCTGCACGATCGACAGCAGCGAATCGAGCCCGTTCAACGCCGCCGACTTGACCGGTACGCCGATGACCGGCAGCACCGTCTTCGCCGCGACCATGCCCGGCAAGTGCGCAGCGCCGCCGGCACCCGCAATAATAACCTTCAATCCGCGGCCGATCGCCGCTTCCGCATATTCAAACATCAAATCCGGCGTGCGATGCGCGGAAACAACCTTTTTCTCATATTCCACGCCTAGCTCGTCCAGCACGTCGCACGCATGCTTCATCGTTTCCCAATCGGACTGGCTGCCCATGATGACGCCCACTTGCACTGCCATCCTTCAACCTACCTTCTGCAATAAAATGAAATAAGGAACGTTTTCTCCAAACAAAAAAAGTCCGGCGACAGGATCGCAAGGAACCTACCCACTGGACACGAGAAAACGTGCGAAATGCCCGTACAGCAGTCGGAGGATGATCATCCGTCTCGCATTGCACCGGCCACTGCCGCACTTCAACCGTTCGCTTTGCGGCATTGTCCGAACGCCTTTGCTCTCAACTACCTATATCGCATAGTATCGCACAAACAGCGCCGTATTATTTACCTTCCGCAGCGAGGTTTTTCTCGTAGTCCAAAAATTTGCGGTTTTTGGGTAGATACTTTCGGGCCTTATCCCCGATATTATACGAGATTCAATTGTTATCTTCACTTTTAGTTTAACGTAGTTAAATGAAAGGTGTCAACCCAAAAAGCCGAACATTCATAATATGTATATTGGGAATAGTTCGTTTTTAACACAATTGTCGCAAATAAACGTAACTCACGACGTTCACCAGCAATAAGATCGGCATGCCAATGACAAAAGATCGGTGCTTCGTCTTGTGATGGACCGAATACATCCCGATGAGCGAGCCTAACGCGCCCCCAAGCGCGCCAACGATGAACAGCATCCGCTCCGGTATCCGGCGTTTCCTTCGTTTCGCTTTTTTCTTATCGGACAGCATGGAAGCTAGTCCTATACCATTGATGACAACCGCATAAGCGATCAAAATGATCTCGTTCCCCAATTCCAACCCTCATTTCACGGCGATTGTTCACCAGCATACCACAAAGGAACAGAGAGGAGAAGCCATGCGCTTAGGGGGGCAAAATAAACCGGCGAAACCGCAACATCGAAAACTTGGCAACCCGAAAGGCTGCCAAGTCTATTTTCTAAGTCTGTTTGTATGTTCCTTTAAGGCAGGTGCACCGTCTTCACGTGGTCCAGATGCAGAAAGACGGTTCCTCCATTCGCCGTAACGAGCTCGAGCGTACTATTTTCCACCGATTTTAACAGGCCGATTTTATTAGGGTTTTCACCCAGATCCAGTACGATAAACTCGCCCTCCAGCTTTTTAAGCTGCAAATCAAACGTGCGCGCCAACGTCATATTCGACGGTTTGACAGGAAACCGTTCCTGATTTAATGAGTAAGGCGTCAAGTTCGGGTGATACGGAATCAAATATTTGAGATGCTGCAGCGAAATAAGCACCGTATGAAACACCGGGGAGTAGAAAACGAAGAAATCGTTCATAATGCTTGTCAAATAACCATGTATCGACTGATTTCCGGCAATATACAACTCAGCGAACATCCCTTTGGCATTCATCAGCATTTTGCGATAGGAAATCGTTTCGCTTTGGTTCTCGAACGGAACCTCCGGCGGGACAATGATTTCAGCATCCTTCGATCGAGACAATCGAATGTTCTGCAAATGAATTAATGGAATATATAAAAATTGCATGCCGTCATGGATGACGAGGATATCGCTGCCCAAATCGACCAAATTTCCTTTGATCGGGATCGGTCTTCCCGAGATTTCCATCTCGACATATTTCCCTACGAATGTACGTAATTTATTCACTCCGAAGCCTCCTTTCCGAGCATTCCAACGCAAAATCGGCCGACATAATTGGTGCGCTGGAGGCTGCTGCGACCAACGCACCGCATCAAACAATACACCATCTCGCTATACACGATTTAAAAAAAGAAACCGGATGCGAAAGCCATAGGAGCGACCTGTATCCTATCCGCCAAGTAGGATTTCGCAACTGCAGCCTCCGCATCACAGTCATTCAACCGGACCGGGTAAACTCTCCTTCTGGAAGGATTTATTCGCCGGGCTAGCTTGTTACCTTCTTTTGGCTGTGCTTTTGCTTCTGGCGTTTGTTTTTCTGCGTCGGCTGCTGGTTTTTCTCGATCTGCGGCTCCGGCTGAACTTGCTGCTGCGATCGCGTTTGCTGCTGCTTCGTCCGCTGCTGTGGCTGTGATTGCTGCTATGACTGCGTCCGCTGCTGTTATGTTTGGAACTGCGGTTATCTTTGCGCTCGCTTTTATTGTTGTCTTTGTTTTTTTCGTTGTTGTTGTTGTTTTTGTTATTGTTATTGTTGTTATTGCTTCTGTCATATATGCTTGCGCTTTTGATGTGGAACAACGGGATTTGCACCACTTCATTGTTTACGACCAGAAGCAAAGAGTTGTCCGTGCATTCCGTAATGAAACCGGCGACTTTTTCCGGACCGTTGCTGTTGATTTGCACGAATTCATGCTTCAGCTTCTGCAGGATGCTTTTGAAGTTCGATCCTGTAATGTGTTCCGGCGTTTCATCATAGGAATAGTTCGATTCGCCGGAGTCGCTTAAGCTTTTTACGTGCCTTGCATTCACGTACATAATGACCGCATTGCCCTGATTGTTGTTATTGTTGTTGCCTCCGTTATTGTCGCCGTTGTTATTCTTATTGTTATTGTTGTTGTTATAGGAATGGACTACGTAAAAGTCGGAACCGATCTCGAGCAGTTTGCCGGTGATCGTATCAGGTCCACCTCTATTGACCTTAACTTCTCTGCCTACCATTTCATAGTTCGCCATCTCTGTTTTCTCCTCCTGAAAATAAAATAATTCCCTCCGCCACTCATGGCCGGTCGCCGCTTGTTCACGGCAAATCTGCGAGTAAACTGTTCTGCAGGATAGACCGCAACGATAACTTGCGGATCACCTCCTTTACGGAATTACGTTCCGATTGACCTTATAAGAAGCTTTTGCGGCGTTTTATGATTCACTCGGGTACCTGTTGGACAATTACCTCCTTTCAAGTGTCATTGATGTTTATTTGTAATTTATAAATATGTATCCCGTATAAGGGGTGTACTAGTCTTAAAACTATTTCCTGATAAATTCCACTCATATGGAACAAGCGGGCGAATACGCTTGCAATATATTCTCCTATTTTTAAAAAGGATGACCTTTATCCAATCAAAGCTAGCAGCTAGATCATAGATTATAGTAATGAAGGGAGGATACCAATATGAATGAGTGGAACTTAGGCGATTGGTGGTTAGGGGATAACGAAGATTGCTCATGCGGGGATTCCAGCAGCTCAGACGGTTCTAGACGCTCTTGCGGCTGTCATGATTCTGGCGGTTCAAAAGGCTCGCATTGCTCTTGTGGCTCTCGTGGTTCCCATGGTTCCCGCGGTTCTCGCGGCTCCCACGGCTCTGGCGGTTCACACGGTTCTCGCGGATCTCACGGTTCTCGCGGCTCTCACGGTTCTCGCGGTTCTCACGGTTCTCGTGGCTCTCACGGTTCTCGTGGCTCCCACGGTTCTCGCGGTACTCGCGGTACTCGCGGTTCTCACGGTTTTCGCCGCTCTCACGGTTCTCGCGGGGGCTCCCATGGATTTCGCCGTGGCCGCTGATAATATACCGCATATCGCCATTCGCCGTGCCAGAGTCTTGTTCGGCGTCATATAGTAATCCATCGTAAGCCTATCATTCCAAGATAGGCTTATTTATTTTCCGATGGAAGGCGGAGAATCTCGATGGAGCTGCCTACTCGACATTTTGCCGTTCGGGATCAACAAATGAAAGAACTCCAAAAAGACGTATGGAGCGACGAGTTCGTTCGAGCCTCTTACGACAACGATAAAGGGAAGCAAGAACAAATCTACTTGCGTTATCGCGGCGGCCATACGCGCGATTATCCCAAAAAATCGTACGAGATCGTCAGAAAAGGCAAAACCGTTCATTTTAATGCCGAATACGATGACCCTTCAATGATCAGAAATGCGCTATCCTTCCGTTTTTTTCGAATGATTGGCGTACCCAGCCCCCAAACAAGACACTGCTTGCTTTATTTGAACGATGAACCGCTCGGTCCATATCTGGAAATCGAGGCGGTTGACAAACATTTTTTCAACCGCCGCGGCATCTCCGTTAAATCGCTGGTATACGCGTCAAACGACGATGCCAACTTTTCATTGATAAGTCCGGATACGAATAAGCGCAAAAAATCGCTATTCGACGGCTATCGGCTCAAAATCGGCAATAGCGGCACCCGCAAACGGATCGCTTCATTCGTTCGCAATTTGAATCGTCGAGGCAAAAAAGATTTATACGCTTATTTAAACCGCCACCTCGACATCGACAACTATTTGCATTGGCTTGCAGGGGCCGTGTTAACCGGCAATTATGACGGATTTGATCAGAACTATGCCCTGTACAGGCATCGATCACGCGACGTACTTCGCATTGTGCCTTGGGATTATGAAGGGACTTGGGGAAGAAACTGCTACGGCAAAATTTGCAGGAGCGACTTGGTATCGGTCACGGGACACAATAAGTTAACGAAAGCTCTTTTGAACTACAGCTCAGTCAAGAAAAAATACAAATCGATTCTGGAAGGTATCCTGGACGATACGTTCACGAGAGAGCGGATCGAACCGATCGTCTACAAGCTGCACGACAGCATAGCTCCGCATATCTATCGCGATACGATGCGTAAATGGTCCTATTCGGTATTCAGCGGAGAACCGGATGTGATTATCAATTACATTCGAGAACGGAGGGATATCGTATTCCGGGAGTTAAAAAAAATGTAGAACATAAAAAACAGCCATTACGACGAATCGTAATGGCTGTTCTCTGCATGTGCTTGGCGACGTCCTACTCTCCCAGGATCCTGCGATCCAAGTACCATCGGCGCTGGAGGGCTTAACGGTCGTGTTCGGGATGGGTACGCGTGGAACCCCTCCGCCATCGCCACCAAACGTGCTATCGCTTATCGCGAAAGCGTGCAATGCTCAGGTTGCAGCATCGCCAAATGCCGCGAAAACAACGTTCACCCGAATCGCGCTTGGCGGTTCGAGCGTTCATCATTATTCCCTGAAAACTGAATGCGAAAGTAAGTGTGCTTCGATATCCTTAGCTTCCCGGTGTTTTGGTTCCGGGGTCCCCGAAAAGTAATCGGCATATGCTACAGAGCATTACGTCACTTTTTGGGGTAATTTAGTTAAGCCCTCGACCGATTAGTATTCGTCAGCTGCACGCATTGCTGCGCTTCCACCCCGAACCTATCAACCTCGTCGTCTACGAGGGGTCTTACGAATTGGGAAA